>NZ_CAMPFU010000003.1:0-320000 GCF_946848805.1 Deinococcus sp. Marseille-Q6407 | reverse complement strand
CACTGACGGCCGGAGCTGGCCAATGACCGGCCAATCTGCGACCGGCCAATCCGCAACCGGCCGGGTGGTGCTGTCGGGGCTGGAATTTTTTGCCCGACACGGGGTCTTCGAGGCAGAGACCCAGCTGGGGGCCCGCTTCGTGGTGGATGCCGAACTCGTCTACCCGTTTGCTGACCTGAATGACGACCTGAGCGGTGCCGTGAACTACGCCGAAGCCTACGACCTGATCCGGCAGCTGGTCACCGGAGAACGCTTCGACCTGATCGAAACCCTGACGGCCCGCATTGCCCGCGAGTTGCTGACCGCGCATCCCCGCCTGGAACAGGTCACTGTGCGGGTACACAAGCCGGGTGCGCCGGTGGCAGGCATCTTCCGCGACATCTATGCCGAACTGACCCTGGACCGAACGGAGCCGGGCGCATGACTCTGGCCTATATCGCCCTGGGCGCCAATCTGGGTGACCCCCTGGCCACCCTGCACGCTGCGCTCGGCGGGCTGGCAGGGCTGGGCGAACTTCAGGCAGTCAGCCGGCTGTACCGCACGGCACCGGTGGGGGGACCGCCCGGGCAGCCGGACTATCTGAATGCGGTTGCCGCGTTAGAGACCCGCCTGGCCCCGCTGGCCCTGCTGGACGCCTTGCAGGCGCTGGAAGCTCAGGCCGGCCGCACCCGCACAGTGCGCTGGGAGGCCCGCACGCTGGACCTGGACCTGCTGCTGTACGGGGGAGAGGTGCTGGCCTCGGAACGCCTCAGCGTGCCGCACCCGCGGGCCTGGGAGCGTGCTTTCGTGCTGGCTCCGCTGGCTGACCTGGCCCCGGATCTGGCGCATCCGGTCAGCGGAGAAACAGTCCGGCAAGCACTGGCCCGGGCCGGGACGGCCGGCGTCACGGCCGCGCTTCAGAGCAACTGGCCAGAGTGCCGGACAGAGTGACTGGGGCGGCTTTTAAGCCGGAAACGCGCTATTGTGGGAGATATGAACGAGAACACGACCACTACCAGCCGGGGCGGTTCAGGGCGCACAGCGCTCTGGGTGGTGCTGGCCCTGTCGCTGGCGGCTCTGGCTTATCTGACCATGGGCCTGGCTATTCCCAATAACCCGCTGTATTCCGACCGCAGTGCCAACGGCATCAGCAAGTACAAGTTCCTTGAACAGTGCCAGGACGGAATCGAGCAGGCCGAAGAAATGGGCCAGATCCATGACGCGCTGGTCAAGCAGCACATGCTGGGCGAGGATGACAATGTCCGCACCGAAATGCTGCTGAACTCGCGTGAACTGGTCGACAGCATCCGGGTCTCCAACCAGCCTGGTCAGAGCTGGGCCATGTCGGCGCCGGTGCTACTGCGTTCTCAGCTGACCAACGAGCCGCTGCTGCAGGTGTACTCGCAGTGCCACTACGACCGCGAAAACAACCAGGCCGTGGTGTCGCTGCAGCCCAGCAACTCCGGCTTCTAATTCTGAGTCTGACGGCGAGATAAACAGGGGAGAGAGCGGCAGCAGGTGATGGGAGCCGCTCTTTTCTTTTGAATTTGCCGCGTCCCCGCAGCTTAAAGTTGTTCGCGGCGCCAGTTGTTCCAGAGCTGCTGGGCCTGGGTGCGCACGGCGCCGTCCCCGGCGGTCCGGGCGTAGCTGACGCCCCAGCGCAGATGCTGCTCGCTGCGGCCTGCTTGGCCGCTCAGCCGGGTCAGCACATGTAATCCCAGATGCGCCCGTGCCAGCAGAGCGTCACGCTGGGCACTGGGCCGCAGGCGCACCAGCTGGTCCAGCGCCGCTTCCAACTGTGGCCGCGCCCGGCCCGGATGCCCAGCGGTATAAGCCTGTTCCGCAGCTGATAAGGCATCGGCGGCGGCACTCAGGGACGGCTTCATCGCTCCAGTGTACGGCGGCCGTTATGCTGAAAGCTATGGACGCGCTGACGTGGGGCTGGCTGGGCGCCGGGCTGTTGCTGCTGGCCGGCTTTGGCTGGGGCCGGCAGGTGTCCGGGCCGGGCGTCACCGGCAGCTGGCTGGCAGCCATGCTGATCCTCTCGCTGGCCGGTCTTTTTCTGGTGGCCCAGTCGGCGCTGGCCGGGCACGATCTGCCGGTGAGTGTGGGGCTGGTGGGTGCTGTGGCCGCGTCGCTCATCTCGGTGTTCATGTCGGATTGAAGCGCAGGATTGTGCGGAGCAAAAAAAGCCCCCGCAGCGCGTGGCTGGCGGGGGGGCGGGCAGTCTGAGCCGGCCTGACCGGAACAGAGCTGCCGGAGAAGACCGAGCTCAGCTTTCCTGGTTGTCAGTGGTGCTGGGGCCGAAGGACAGCCGGTCAAGGCCTTTCTGCTCCTGCTCGGCTGGCGTTGCTGGCGTGGGGGCGGCCGGTGCAGAGGCCGGCTGGGCGGCGGCCGACGGTTCCTGGCTGCTCCACTCGCTGCGGGGCCGCTCGCCGCGTTCGCCCTGTGGCCGGTCACTCTGCCGGTCGCTGTGCTCATGACGTTCGCGGCGGGGGCCACGGTCACTGCGCTCGCGGCGTTCGCGTGGCGCACGCGGTTCGCGTGGGGGCACCTTGCCTTCCAGTTCCGGGCGAATCAGGTCGATCTTGCCGCGGTCGTCAATGTTGACAATCTTGACGCGCACTTTCTGACCCATCAGCAGCACTTCCTCGACCATCTCAATGCGTTCTTCGCTCATCTGCGAGATGTGCAGCATGCCGTCCTGGCCGGGGAACAGGTTGATAAAGGCCCCGAACGGCGCAATCTTGACCACTGCGCCCTCGAATTCGTCGCCCACCTTGGGCTGGTAGGTCACGGCGGTAATCCGGTCCTGTACGGCCTGCGCGGCCTCACCGCTGGCGCTGAAAATCCGCACCAGGCCGTCTTCCTCGATGGTCACCTGCGCGCCCATCGCTTCCAGCTCGCGCACCTGCTTGCCGCCGGGGCCGATCACTTTGCCGATCAGTTCCGGGTCAATTCGCATGGAGATGATGCGCGGCGCGGTGGGCGAGAGTTCGCTGCGGGGCGCCGGCAGCACTTCGGCCATCTTGCCCAGGATGTGCATCCGGGCTTCCTTGGCCTGCGCGAGTGCCTCACGCATGATGGCGGGAGTGATGCCGCCGATCTTGATGTCCATCTGCAGGGCCGTGACGCCTTCGGCAGTGCCGCAGACCTTGAAGTCCATATCGCCCAGGGCATCTTCCAGGCCCAGAATGTCGGTCAGGATGCGGTAGCGACCTTCTTCCATCACCAGGCCCATCGCCACGCCGGCCACCGGGGCCTTGAGCGGCACGCCGGCGTCCATCAGCGAGAGGGTGCCGCTGCACACGGTCGCCATCGAGCTGGAGCCGTTGGATTCCAGCACTTCACCCACCACGCGGATCACGTAGGGGAATTCCTCGAACGAAGGCAGCACCGCGCTGATGGCCCGCTTGGCGAGGTTGCCGTGGCCCACCTCGCGGCGCGACTGCGCGCCCATCCGTTTGACCTCGCCGGTGGAGTAGGGCGGGAAGTTGTAGTGCAGCAGGAACTTGTCGTCGGTTTCGGCGGTCAGGTCATCCACCAGCAGTTCGTCGCGCTCGGTGCCCAGGGTGGTTACGCCCAGCACCTGCGTCTCGCCGCGGGTAAAGATGGCGCTGCCGTGGGCGCGGGGCAGCGGCCGCGCCTCGATCCAGATGGGCCGCACGGTGCGGGTGTCGCGGCCGTCGGCGCGCAGGTCCTCTTCCAGAATCAGGCGGCGCAGTTCCTGCTTTTCCACCTTCGAGAAAGCGGTTTTCAGTTCCTCGGTGCGCTCCCGGGCGCCTTCGGCTTCGCTGTCGGGCACTCGCTCGGCAATCAGGCGGTCGCGCAGCGCCTTGAGGTTGGCGCTGCGCTCCTGCTTCTTGGCAGTCAGCAGCGCGGCACGCAGGCCGCCGGCGCGGGCCGCTTCGGCCAGTTCGGGCACCAGGTCGGGCGAGAGTTCGTCGTCGGCCAGATAATTGAATTTTTCCTTGCCCAGCTCGGCCCGCATGGTTTCGATCAGGCTGATCACGCCCTGCATCTCGGCGTGCGCGAATTCGATGGCGTCCACCAGGTCGCCTTCGGCCACCACCTGCGCGCCGGCTTCCACCATCATCACGGCGTCGCGGGTGCCGGCCACCACCAGGTCCAGGTCGGAGTGTTCCAGTTGCTGCGCGGTGGGGTTGATGACGAACCCTCCGTCCACCCGGCCTACCCGCACGCAGGCGGTGGGCCCGGCCCAGGGAATATCGGAGATGCTCAGTGCGGCGGCGGCGCCGATGGGACCCAATACGTCCGGCGCGTTCTGCTGATCGGCGCTCAGCACCGTGATGATCACCTGGGTTTCGTGGCGGTAGCCCTTGGGAAACAGCGGGCGAATCTGGCGGTCGGTGATACGGGCCGAGAGAATGGCCTTCTCTCCGGGGCGGCCTTCGCGGCGGCTGAAGCTCCCGGGAATCTTGCCCACGGCGTAGTGTTTTTCCTCGAATTCCACGGTGAGCGGCAGAAAGTCCAGGATGCTTTTTTCGGTGCGGGCCTGCGCGGTGACCAGCAGCAGGGTGTCGCCGTAGCGCAGCGTCACCGCGCCGCTGGCGAGTTTGGCCAGCCGGCCCGTTTCCAGGGTCAGCTCGCGGCCCCCCAGGGTCGTCGTGTAAGTCTTGCCTAACATTCCCGCAGTGTAGCCCGCGGCCCACTGCTAAACTGAGGGACGTGACCCCGAAAGACCCCGCCGCCCCTGCTGCTGCTCAGACGTCTAAAACGCAGCTGGTGACCCGCTGGCTCAGCGCCGGGCAGAATGTCAAGAACTCGCTGCGCGGCGCCGTGCTGAGCGGCTATGAGGCGCAGCTGGCCGCTCAGGTGCGTTCCGGCGGCGCCGTGCCGCAGCACCTGGGCCTGATTCTGGACGGCAACCGCCGCTTTGCCAAGGCTGCTGGATTGCAGCGCGAAATGGGCCATTCCATCGGCGCCGAAAAGGCCCACGAAGTGCTGGAATGGTGCTTGGAACTGGGCATTCCTGCTGTGACCATCTGGGTGCTGAGCACCGACAATGCCGGCCGTGACCCTGCCGAACTCTCGCACATCCTGAACCTGCTGCGCCGCGAGGCCACCCAGCTGGCGGTGGACCCCCGCATCCACAGCAACCGGGTGCAGGTCCAGGTGATCGGCCAGCACGACGATTTCCCGCCCGAGGTGCGCCGCGCGCTGGAGAACTTGGAAGAAAGCACTGCCGGCTACACCGGCATGCGGCTGAATATCGCGGTGGGCTACGGCGGCCGCGAGGAAATCGTGAATGCCGTCAAGTGCCACCTCTATGAGCAGGCTGCCGCCGGCAAAACCCTGACTGAGGTGGCCGATCAGCTGCACTCGGCCGATATCAGCCGGCACCTCTACACCGCCGGCATCCCCGACCCCGATTTCATCATCCGTACCAGCGGCGAGATCCGGCTCTCGGGCTTCATGCTGTGGCAGAGCGTGTATTCGGAGTTCTATTTCTGCGATGTGTACTGGCCGGGCTTCCGGCGGGTGGATTTCCTGCGGGCACTGCGCGACTTTCAGGGACGCAACCGCCGCTTCGGCAAATAAGCCGGGCGGCTTTGGAGGGCCGGGGCCAGAAGGTCAGCACTGCAAAAAAGAAACCGCCCGCGCCGGGGCAGACGGGCGCGGGCCAGGGCGGGCCAGACAGAAAAAGCTGGAGCGGCTTCAGTCCTGCCGGGGGCCGCTGTGGGCTGGCTCTTCACCGACCTGAGGCCGCAGCGAAGCCACCAGCAAAAACAGCACCGTCAAAATGCCGATCAGGAGGAAAGCCATGCCCAACATTATGACTTGGTAAAGATGGCAACTCTGTGAAGGAAACCTCTATAGAGGGCTTACCGCATGGCGGGTTTCTGGTCAGGCAGTGCGGCCGGCCCTCCCGCAGCCAGTGCTGCCTGAAACTCCGTTTCCGAGACCGGTAGTACGCTGAGGCGGTTGCCAGGGCGAACCAGCGGCGAATCTTTCCAGGCGGTCATCTCCCTGAGCCGGTCCAGCGTCACCGGCTGCGGCAGTTCGGCGGCGGGCTCAATGTCCACCATGCTCCAGCGTGGGGCCTCGGCGCTGCTTTTGGGGTCGTAATACTCGCTGGCAGGGTCGAATTGCAGGTCGTCCGGAGCGGCTTCCCCCACCACCCGCGCCACGCCCACCACGCCGGGCGGCCGGGCGTTGGAGTGGTAGAAGAGGCACAGGTCACCCCGCCGCATCTGGCGCAGAAAGTTGCGGGCCTGATAGTTGCGGATGCCGTTCCAGGGTTCGCGCCTGGCCGCCTGCAGGTCCGCGAAGCTGAAGACGTCGGGTTCGGATTTGATCAGCCAGTAGGCCATGCCCGCAGTGTAAAGGCCGGGCGCAGCCCTGGCGCCCAGCCGGGGTCACTTGAGGCTGCTCAGGAACGCTGCCTGATCGCGGTAGAACTGCCGGAAGTCGCGCAGGGTCAGCAGGCCGGCGGCGTCCAGATGGTCGTAGCCTTCCATTTTGCCCAGGCGGTACCACTGGCCGGGCTGGGTGGTTTGGCCGGTATAGGCCACGCTGCTCTGGCCCAGCGGAGCGTGCTGGGCGTAGACCGGCACCAGGCCGTCGTTTTCCCACCACTCCGGGCCGTAAGTCACGGTGCCCTTGGCGCTGGTGCCGCGCAGGTTGCCCAGTCCGGGCGGCAGCGGCCAGGCATAAGGAAAGGCCGTGATGTGCAGCGGCGCTGCCATGGTGGGCCGCGGGTAGTGCCAGCCGGTCAGCAGGCCCGGGTAGGTGTCGCTGGACGCCCAGGAAAAGTAGCGGGTGTGTTCGCTGCGCGGCAGCCGGGCGTTCTGCTGGTAGGCGCCCTCGACGCTCAGGTCGAAGGCGGCTTGGTCTTCGGACTTCCATAGGGGTGAATTCGGCTGGAAAGCGCGGGTTAGATAAGCATTTAGGCTCTCGCCCGCTTGCCGGCGCAGGCCCCACTGCCCCATGTCCATGTCGTACAGGGAGTTACCGGTGGTCGTCCCGCCGCCCAGGGCCGCCGCCGACAGAATCAGGTCCTTGAGCAGAGGCAGCGCCGACACCAGCTGATCGGTAGCCGGGCTGCCGCTGTTGGCCCCGCTGATGGTCATGACACTTTTGACCCAGCCGGCGCGGCCCCCGGCGAACAGGTTGCTTCCGGCCGCGTCGGCGGGGCTGCCCCGGTCCAGCAGACTGACCAGTGCCAGCGAGGTAGGCCCGCCCATCGAGTGCCCGATCAGGTTGACCGGATGCGCGGCGTCCCACTGCGGATAAAAGCCGGGGTAGCACTTGACCGGGTCGGTGCGGCGGTGCCCGGCCGCAGCCGAGTGCGCCGCGCCGTAATCCACGCAGCCGCCCCTGATCTGCGCGAACAGTTCGCTGGCCCGGTCCCAGTTGGAGATGACCGGGCCCAGGCTGGCCGCATAGACGGTATAGCCCTGCGAGCGCAGGTCGGCCACCGTGCCGCCGGGGCCGCCCCAGTAGTTGAAGCCCAGCAGTTCGCCGTCACCCCAGCCGCCCAGGCCGTGCACCAGAATGATCGGCACACTCTTATCCAGCTGCTCCAAGCTCTGGCCCTGCAGTGCGCCGGCCGGCAGCGAGTGGTCCAGGTCGGTGCGCTGCCCGTCGGCCCGCTGCACATTCAGCCGGGGTGCATTTGGGCCGGTGCTGGCCGCCGCGCCCGGCAGCGCGGCCCGGTGCTGCGCGTAGTCGCTGAGGCCCTGTGTCTGAGGTGTGGAGGGCGCTGGGGTCTGCCCGCAGGCGCTCAGTAGGGCCGCTGTCAGGCCGATCAAGATGGTGGTCTGTTTCATGGGTGCCTTGACCTCGCTTGAATGGGAGAAAGTGCTGGTATGTCAACCCAGGCCAGTCAAATGTTGCCAAATGCCAGCTAGAAAAGGTTTCTCTTTGAGAGGCTGAGTCTAACATGTGAGGCGGATGTAGGAGAATGGGCAGCCGCTGGAAAAACCTGCCGGCCGCCGGAGTTCTGGCAGCTAGAATGGCCCGCATGAGCCCCCGTGAAGCGCTGCTGACCTGCCCGCTCGACTGCCCGGATGCCTGCCGGCTGAAGGTCACCTTTGCGCCCGACGACACGGGCCGCGAGCGACTGGTCAAGGTGAGCGGTGACCCGCAGCATCCCTTTACCCGGGGCTTTGCCTGTGCCAAAACGGTGCATTATCCGGCCCGGCAGAACCATCCGGGGCGGCCGCTCACGCCGCTGCGGCGCGTCAATCCCAAGACCGACCCGCTGCCGCAGTGGGAGGCGGTGGGCTGGGACGAGGCGCTGGACGAGATTGCCGGGCAGCTGCGCCGCATCATTGCCGAGCGGGGCGCGGAAGCGATCTTGCCTTACCACTACGCCGGCAACATGGGCCTGCTGGAAGGCGAACACGTACAGACCCTGTGGCGGGCGCTGGGCGCCGCCGAGATAGAAGAAACCATCTGCTCGGCAGCCGGAAGCGCGGCCTGGGAGATAGGCTATGGCCCCCTGATGGCCCCCGACCCGCTGGACGTGCCGCAGGCAGAACTGATCGTGCTGTGGGGCATCAACAGCCTCAGCACCAACACCCACCTCACCCCGCAGCTGACCGCCGCCCGCAAACGCGGCGCCCGGATCGTGTGCGTGGACCCCTACCGCACCCGCACCGCCGCTTTTGCCGATACTCACTACAAACTGAAGCCCGGCACCGACGCGGCGCTGGCCCTGGGCATCATGCACGGGCTGTTCGCGCATGGCTGGACCGACGAAGCTTTTATCGCTGGCATGACCGAGGGCGCAGACGAACTGCGCGCCGAAGCGAGCGGCTGGGACCCGGCCCGCACCGCTGCCGTGACTGGCCTGAGCGAGACCGAGGTGCTGGAGCTGACCCGCCTGATCGGCATGACCCGGCCCACCTATATTCGGCTGGGCTACGGCATGACCCGCCACGAGTTCGGCGGGGCGGGCCTGCGGGCGGTGTCGTTGCTGCCGGCGCTGACCGGCGACTGGCGCCATGCCGGCGGCGGCGCGGCCCTCAGCACCAGCGGCGCTTTCCGGCTGAATGCGGCGCGGCTGGGCGGGGCACACCTGCTGCGGGAAGGCACCCGCACCATCAACATGAATGCGCTGGGCGACGCGCTGGACCCCGCGCAGGGCTTTGCCGCCACCGTGATTTACAACTGCAACCCCGCCACGGTGGCGCCGGATTCGGACCGGGTGCGTGCCGGGCTGACCCGCCCGGACCTGCTGGTGGTGGTGTTGGAACAGGCCATGACCGAAACGGCCGCGCTGGCCGACTGGGTGCTGCCGGCCACCACCTTCGTGGAGCACGAGGACGCATTTACCAGCTACGGCCACCACTGGATCGGCTACAACCGCGCTGAGCTGGCCCCGCTGGGAGAAGCTCGGCCCAACTCCTGGATCATGCAGCAACTGGGCCGCCGCCTGGGCGTTAGCGAGCCGTCGCTGTACTGGACGTTGGACGACCTGCTGGCCGAGCTGCTGGACTCGCCGCACCCACATCTGGCCGGCATTACCCCCGAGCGGCTGAAGGCGGAAGGCACCGTGCGCCTGAACTTGCCGGCCGGGTGGCGGCCTTATGCGGAAGGAGCGCCCACGGAGAGCGGCCGGATCCAGCTGAGCCCGGTGCCACGGCAGCAAGAACCGCAGGCCCGGCTGACGGCGGAGTATCCCCTGCGCCTGCTGACCCCGCCGGCGCACCATTTCCTGAACTCGACCTATGGCCTGCTGGACCGGCTGAACCGCGCCGAGGGCACCGAACCACACGTGATGGTGCACCCGGATGACGCAGCTGCCTATGCCCTGGCAGACGGCCAACTGGCCCGACTGGTCAGCGAGCAGGGCGAGGTGCAGCGCCGGGTACAGGTGACTGACGCTGTGCAGCCGGGCGTGGCGGTGGTGGAGGGCATCTGGTGGGGCAGCGCCGCCCCCGACGGCAAGAGCATCAACACCCTGACCGCCCAGACCCTGACCGACCTGGGGGGCGGCAGCACTTTTCACAACACCCGGATTCGCATTGAGCCGCTGGCCCCGCCCCAGCTGACAGCCCAGTCGGCCGACTGACCGGCAGCTCCAGACCGGCAGACACACTTCCGGAGGAACCTGAACCCATGCCCATTACCCTGCGCCCGGTGACCGCCGCCGAATATGCCGCCTACGCTGAGACCACTGCCCACGACTATGCCGGTGAAAACGTAAAAGCCGGCCGCTGGCCTGCCGAGGGCGCCCTGGAACGGGCCCGCGCCGAGCATGCCCGGCTGCTGCCGCAGGGGGGAGACACGCCGGGACACCGCTGTGAAGATGCTGCTGGACAGCGGCAGTGGGCGGCCGGTGGGCCTGCTGTGGTACGCCGAGCAGAACGGCGGATGGTTCATCTACGACTTCGCGGTGCAGCCGCAGTTTCAGGGCCAGGGATACGGCCGGCAGGCGCTGGAGACTCTACAGGCCGCTGCCCAGGCGCAGGGAGTGCCACACATCGGGCTGCATGTGTTCGGCCACAACCGGCGGGCCCGCGAACTGTACCGCCGGGCCGGCTTTCAGGAGGTCAGCGTGCTGATGCGGCTGGATGTGCCGCCGGCTGATGGGGAAGCGCCAGAGGAAGAATGGCTGGACGAGGTGGACGAGCGCGCCCGGGTGGTGGGCCGGGTAGAGCGCCAAGATCACTGGAATGCGCCGCGCCCAGGCCGCTACGTGCGGGTCATCAACGCTTTTGTGGTGAACCGGGCCGGGCAGCTGTGGATTCCCCGGCGCACCCGGAGCAAGCGGTCCTTTCCCGGCTGCTTGGACATGAGCGTGGGCGGCCACGTGGGCGCCGGCGAGAGTTACGAGGCCGCCTTTCGCCGCGAAACCCGCGAGGAACTGAACTGGGACACGGACCGGCTGGCCTGGGAGGACCTGGGCCTGTTCTCGCCGATGGAGGCTCCGCTCAGCGCCTTTATGCACGTCTATGTGATTCGCAGTGAGGAGGCCCCGCCCTACAACCCGGCCGACTTCAGCGGCGCCGAGTGGCTGACCCCGGATGAGCTGCTGGCCCGGATTGCGGCAGGCGACCCGGCCAAGGGCGACCTGCGCGAGCTGGCCGAGCTGTGCCGCGGGCGGCTGCGGTGAATCCGGTGAATCCAGCCGAATTCCAACGTGCCCTGGCCGCCAGCGGGTTTGCCGGCACAGTGGGCCTGCTGATTCAGGATGAAGCGGGCCGCGAGCTGTGTAGCCTGAACGCGGATCAGGTGTTTCCGGCGGCCAGCCTGATCAAGCTGCCGCTGCTGGTGCTGGGTTTGCAGGCCGCCCAGCGCGGTGAGGTGCTTTTGCAGGAGCGTCTGCCTCTGCCGGCCCACGAGCGGGCGCCCGGCGCTGGCGTGCTGCACGAGCTGGACGCCGGTCTGGCCCTCAGCTGGCGCGACCTGCTGACCCTGATGATCATCGTCAGCGACAATACTGCTGCCAATCTGGTAATCGAGCGGCTGGGATTAGAGCGGGTGCAGGCTACCCTACCCCGCCTGGGCCTGACCAGCACCCGGCTGGTGGGCAAATTACAGCAACCCCCGGAGCGGCAGAACGCGGCCCAGCGGCGCGGCGAGCGCAACGCCACCACCCCCCGCGACCAGCTGCGGCTCTTGGGGGCGCTGCGGCGCGGCGAGTTGCTCAACCCGGCGCACACCGCCCTGGCGCTGGATATTCTGGGCCGCCAGCAACTGCGCGATCTGATCGGGCGGCGAGTGCCGTGTGGCCCAGGTGGCCTGCCGCTTTACCAGGTGCTCAGCAAAAGCGGCGAGCTGACAGGGGTGCACCACGACGCCGGCTGGCTGCTGACCCCGCGCCCGCTGGCCGTGGCCTGTCTCAGCCAGGGCGGCGAGGATCCGCGCGAGCATCCCGAAAACCGCGACGTGCTGCGGCTGGCAGAGGCGCTGTGGCCGGTGCTGGCGCAGCTGGGCGAGGTGCCCCTGCCGGCCGCTGACCCCTGAGATCATCCCGGCACCCAGAAAAAAGCCCGGCCAACTGCGACCGGGCTTCTCTGTGCCAGCAGAGCGGCGGTAAGTTCAGCGCTCAGCTCAGCGCAGGTACTCGGTGCCTTCTTCCAGGCTTTCTACCCAGGCGGCCAGCAGGTCGATCACGGCCTGCAGGTCGCGGCCGTCGATCATTTCGCTGGGCGAGTGCATGTAGCGGTTGGGAATGCTCAGCACGGCGCTGGGCACGCCTTCGCGGCTCATGGTCAGGGCGTCACCGTCGGTGAAGGTGTAGCGGCCGGTGGCGCTCAGGGTGTAGGGAATGCCCTTCTTGCCGGCCACGTCCATCAGCTGACGGTTGACCACCGGGCTGCTCATCGGGCCCACGGCCAGGCTGGCGCCGGAACCGAAGGGGCTGACGCCGTACTTCTTGGCTTCCACGCCCACCTGGGTGGTTTCGTGCGTCACGTCCACCGCGATGCCGGCGACCGGGCGGGTCTTGAAGGCGCTGAGCACGGCCCCGAAGGTGCCGATTTCTTCCTGGCTGTTGCCGATGGCGATGACCCGGTGCCTGAGTTCCTGGCCGCCTTCGTGCACTTTCCGCAGCGCTTCGAGCACCGCGAAGGAGCCGGCGCGGTTGTCCAGCGCGCGTGCCACGATGCGCTTGCCCACCTGCAGCGGGCCCTGTTCGATCACGCCGTAAGTGCCCACCGGCACCGCGGCCTTCACGTCATGGCCGTCCAGGCCGATGTCCACCCAGAGGTCTTCCAGCTTGCTGGCCTTCTCGCGTTCCTCGGCCGACATCACGTGAATGGCCTTCTTGCCGATCACGCCGATCAGGTCGCCGCCTGGCGCCAGCAGGCGGATGCGCTGACCTACCAGCACCTGGGGATCCCAGCCGCCGACCGGCAGAAAGTAGATAAAACCTTCGTCGGTCACGTGCGAGACGATCAGGCCGATTTCGTCCAGGTGACCCATCATCACCACGGCAGGTGCGCCTTCGGGACCGATTTCGGCATAGACGTTGCCGTAGTGGTCCTCGCTCACGCGGGCGAAGCTGGCGGCTTCCTTTTTCCAGACGTCGGCGGGGCGGCGCTCGGCACCGCTGGGACCAGCGGCACGCAGCAGATCAAACAGGAACTCCTGGTGTTTAATGGCAGTTTCTTTAAGGGTCATGCTGACAGTTTAGGCTGCCCGGCGCGTTAGGGTGGGCAGATGCCAGCCGCCACGGATCCGCTTCCCCCGCCTTCCTTGCCGGCCCGGGTCAGGGTCAGCGTGGAAGCCTATCATCTGCCGCAGCACAGTCAGCCGGGCGCCCAGTGCTTTGCCTACGTGGTGCGGCTGGAAAACGAGGACGAGCAGACCTGGAAGCTGCTGCGCCGCCGCTGGCAGATCGTGGACAGCCAGGGCCGCTGCACCGAGGTTGAGGGCGAAGGGGTGGTGGGCCAGCAGCCGCTGCTGACCCCCGGCACCCTTTTCATGTACGACTCGTTTGTGACGGTGGACAGCCCCGCTGCCCTGATGTCGGGCCACTACACCCTGGAAAATGCCTGGGGCGAGCAGTGCCGGGTCGCCATTCCGGAATTTCAGCTCACCATAGGCAAAGAACGCCTGCTGAACTGAGCGTGGGCGCTGCCCAGGCCGGGCCCCAGCAGCGCAGGAAAAGCCCGTTTTCCGGCCGGGAAATACTCTAGACTGCCGCCTATGAATCAGGAACGGCGGGCCAGGCTGGACGGGGTCAGGGAAGCGCTGCGGGTCAGTATGACGGCCTGGGCCACCCTGGAGGTGCGCGGCGATCAGGCGCGGGTGGTGCCGGCGCCGCAGCTGGAAGTGCTGGTGGGCCAGCTGGACCGGGCCGAGGGCGGCGAATGGACCCTGCACTGGGCCTGTGACGGCATGCAGCCGCCGGTGGTGCGGGCGCGGCTCGGCGCAGCGGGGCTGGAGCGCGAGGGCCTGGCGACCGGCCTGACCCTGGAAGACGCCCGGCTGGCCGCCCTGGCCGATGTGGCGCGGCTGTACGGCATCAGCGTGCCGGGTGAAGGCCACTGGGTGGACTACGACCCCGAAGAAGGCGCCGACACCACCCTGCTGGAAGCGGAAACCGAGGCGGCGCCGCCCGCCCCCCGCCCCAGCCTGCCGCCTGAGCCGCCCCGTGACCCCCAGATGGAAAAGGCCCGTGGGCATATCGACGACCTGATCGCGCAGCTGCGTGCGGCCGGGCACGGCAAGGACATCGCGCCCATCTTGATGCGCGGGTACGGCAGCACCCTGGAAGAAAGCCGGCAGATCTACAAGGAGTTGCAGGCAGTCCTGCGGGAAGCCTGACCGGGTTCTGGTGACGGGCCATTCCCCCGCCGGCATTGCACCGGGACTGCGTAAATTCATCGTGATCGGCGATGTCCATGCCGATTTCAGGGCCCTTTGGGGGGCCCTGCGGGCCGCCGGCTGCGTGTTGCCCGACGGCCGGCCCACCCCACCGGTCCGCAGTGGGCTGTATCAGGTGGTGCTGCTGGGCGACCTGGTTCACCCCAAAAGCCAGCTGGCCTACGAGCAGCTGACCGGCGCCCCTTACGACCGCCATGACCCGGCCTGTCTGGCGCAGGCGGCGCAGGCTCAGATAGACGGCTTGCGGGCGGTGCAGGCTTATCAGGCGCAGGCTCCCGGCGCTGTGCATATCATTCTGGGCAACCATGACGATGTGCTGGTGCAGCCCCGCTTCGTGCTGGGGACTGGCGGCGGCCTCAAGCACACCGAGTTCGACCCGCAGCACGGCGGCGTGCCGCTGCCGGCCGACCTGAGCGCCTGGGTCACGACCTTTCTGCGCGAGCTGCGGGTGGGGCAGGTGCAGTTCGCCCACGTGGGGCCGCTGCCGGCGCACGCCTGCTACGACGAGTGGTTTTACAGTGACGCCTCCAGCCGGCGCTGGTTTCTGGACACACCCGAATACGTGGCGATGGCTGGACTGGCCTTCGGGGTCTACGGGCACACGCCGATGGAGCGCGGCATCATGGTGCACGAGGGGCACCGCTTCGCACTGGCCGACGCCCTGCACCGCCGCGAATATCTGGAACTGATGCTGGACCCCGGCCGCGAGGACCCGCTGCACAACTGGCGGGTGGTGCAGTTCTGAGCTTTCCCGGCGTTTAATCGCTCTCGGGCAGACCCCCGTCGGCGGCCAGCGGCCCCTCACCGTGAACCTGAATCTGCGCGGCCACGCTGAGCGGCAGGCTGAGCGGGGTCCAGACGGTGCTTTGGCTGCCGCTGGGCGGGGCAATCTGCAGGTCCAGCGTGCCGGCGTCTCTGTCTAGCGCGGTCAGTTCCAGCTCGGCTTCAGGGCGCAGGCCGGATTCCACCAGCCGGCGCAGTTCCTCGGCGTCTTGGTCGGGCACCCGCGAAACCCGCGCCTGTTCGCCCACCTGCAAGGTGGTCAGGCTGCGCTCGGCCCGCAGCGGCAGGTCGCCGGCCGGGCTGGGAATCGGGTCACCGTGCGGGTCGAAACTGGGGTCGCCCAGCCAGGCGGCGATGCGGGCTTCCAGCCGCTCCGAGAGGGCGTGTTCCAGCGCTTCGGCTTCCTCGTGCAGTTCTTCCAGCGGCACCCCCAGCGACCGCTGCAAGAACAGCTCCAGCAGTCGGTGCTGGCGCAGCAGTTTCAGTGCGGCCCGCTCACCTTCGGGGGTCAGCTGCGCGCCGCGGTAGGGCGCGTGCAGCACCAGCCCCCGCTCGGTCAGCTTGTGCAGCATGCCGGTCACGCTGGCGGGGGCCACCTGCAGCGCCGCCGCCAGCGCCTGGGTGGACACCCGGCCCTCCTGCCCCAGCACATACAGCTGCTTGAGGTAATCTCCCGCCGAGGGCGAGAGGGCGGAGGAAGCGGAGGCGGACCGGCGCATGGTTTCAGGATGGCCTCGGGGGCAGGGCAGGGTCAAGCGGGGCAGTTTGGGCGGCCGGTCGCCCCCGCCCCGGGCCGGCGCTAGCCTGAGAGCATGACGCCCGACCCCACATATGACTGGCTCTTTTCCCGCACCCGCGCCGCTGCTGGCCGGGAGCGCGGTCCCCAGGCGGCCCGTGAGCTATTGGACCGGCTGGGCGCCCCGGACCGCCGCTTTCGCTCGCTGCGGGTGGTGGGCACCAACGGCAAGGGCAGCACCTGCGCCATGCTGGAAGCCGGGCTGCTGGCGGCCGGCGTGCGGACCGGGCGCTTTACCAGCCCGCACCTGCACCGCTTTGAAGAACGCATCCGGATTGCCGGCGAGGAGCTGGCCCCAGCCCGCACCCGCGAGTTCGTGGCCTGGGCGCAGCGGGAAGCGCCCGAGTTCGCCTTTTTCGACCTGACCCTGGGGCTGGCGGCCCAGACTTTTGCCGAAAGCGGGGTGGAAGTGGCGGTGATGGAAGCCGGTGTGGGCGGCCTGAGCGACGCGACCCAGGCACTGGAGAATGTGGACGCCGTGCTGCTGACCAATGTGGGTCTGGACCACACTGCCGCACTGGGAGACAGCATCGCCCAGATTGCCGCCGACAAGGCCGGCGCCGCCCTGTCAGGGGCGCCGCTGCTCAGCACGGCGGTAGGCGGTGAAGCGCAGGCGGCGGTGCAGGCGGCAGCGGAGAGGAGCGGTGCGCTGCTTTACCTGCCTGAAACCCACCCGGACCTGTTCGCCTTGCCGCACGCACCCGCTCTGGCCGGCGCCCATCAGCGGCAGAACGCTGCGCTGGCCCTGGCGGCCCTGCGCCTGCTGGGCTATGACGACGGCCTGGAAGCGGCGCTGGGAGCATCCTGGCCCGGACGGCTGGAACGCTTTGGCTGCCAGGGCCGAACCGTGCTGCTGGACGGCGCCCACAACCCGGCTGCCGCTCAGGCACTGGCCGCCAGCCTGCCCCGGGCCGATACCCTGCTGTTTGGCGGGTTCGCCCGCAAAGACACCGCCCAGACGGTGGCGCCGCTGCTGCCGCTGGCCTCGCAGTTGGTCTGGACCGCCCCGGACGAAGAGGGTGAGGTGGCGGACCCGCAGGCGCTGGCCGCGCGCTATGGCGGTGAAGCCCAGCCCAACCCACGGCAGGCGCTGGACCGCGCCCTGGCCCTGACACCAGCGGGCGGCACCCTATTGGTCACCGGCAGCCTTTATCTGGTGGGTCTGCTCCGTGAAACACTGCTGCAGGCGGGCGCGGGAATACAGGTGGGCTGACAGGTCAAAGGAACTGTCCAGGACGCAGACCGGCGGTCGCTGCATCCTCTTGACGAATACTGCATACTGCCCTATACTTTTCAACATATCCGCTCCAAGTGAGCGGTTTTTTTTATGCCTTGCCTTTCCGTAAGGGGGATGGCCCTCTCCTTAGGCTTGACGGGCTGACAGACGGCCGCTATACTCTTTTTCGCTCATTAGAGCAATCCCCGGACGGGCGCCATAGGGATATGGTGTAATTGGCAACACAGCAGATTCTGGTTCTGTTATTCAGGGTTCGAGTCCTTGTATCCCTGCCAAAGCCGCCTTCCGGGGAATTTTTTATAGGGATATGGTGTAATCGGCAACACAGCAGATTTTGGTTCTGTTATTCAGGGTTCGAGTCCTTGTATCCCTGCCAGCGGCGAAGCCTCTAAGGTGGCTTCGCTTTTTTGTTGTCTTATAGAGCCATGCTCCTTTCTGCCGCCGACCTGCTGCCTGATCTGCTGACCCTGGCCCGCCTGGAATCTCCTTCCAACGACCCGGCTGCGGTGGCCCACGTGCTGGACATGGTGGAAGGCTGGGCCCGTGACCTGGGCGGCGAGGTGAGCCAGCTTTCCGGCGGCACCCGGCGGCTGGCTTTCGGGGTGGACGGCACCCGGCCCCCGCTGCTGCTGCTGGCCCATGCCGATACCGTCTGGCCGCACGGCACGCTGGAGCAAATGCCGCTGCGCACCGAGGGCGAGCGGCTGTTCGGGCCCGGCGTGTACGACATGAAGGCCGGACTGGTCGGCGCGGTGCATGCTCTGCGGCAGTTGCGGGGGCAATGGCCGCAGGGCGGCGTCGTGCTGCTGGTCACGCCGGATGAGGAGAGCGGCAGTGTCAGCAGCCGCGCCCATATCGAGGCGGCCGCCCGCCAGGCCCGCGCTGCGCTGGTGCCGGAGCCGCCGGTGGGGGAAGGGAGCGCCGGGCACGCCCACGCCCTGAAAACTGGCCGCAAGGGCGTGATTGACGCCGCCCTGACGTTGACTGGGCGTGCCGCTCACGCCGGCAACGAGCCGGAGCGGGGAGCCAGTGCTATTGCCGCTGCGGCGGAACTGCTGCCCCGCATCGAGGCGGCGGCGCGCCCTGAGCTGGGCACCAGTGTGCTGGTGACCCGGATTGCCGGCGGCAGCGCCGTGAACGTGGTCCCGGCCGAGTGCCGCCTGGAGCTGGACGTGCGGGTCTCACAGGCCGGTGAGGACCGGCGGGTGCTGGATGAGCTGGCCGCCCTGACTCCGGCCGACCCACGGGTGGGGGCGCAGTGGGAGCTGGCGGTGAACCGGCCGCCTTTTCCGCGCGGTGAGGGCACCCTGGCGCTGTTCGCACAGGCGCAGGCGGCCGCGCAGGAATTGGGCTTCACCCTCAGTGAGACAGCGGTGGGCGGCGGCAGCGACGGCAACTTCACCGCGCCGCTGTGCCCCACGCTGGACGGGCTGGGTGCCCCCGGCGACGGGGCCCACGCTGCCGACGAGCATATCCGGCTGGACCTGTGGCCGGAGCGGGTGGCCCTGCTAACTGAGCTGCTGCGGCGGGTGTAGCCTGGCGCCGCTGCGTACCCGCTGGCCGCAGGCAGGTGGCGCCGCCGCACTACACTGAAGCACATGACCGCAGAAGCTTCTTCCCCGTCACCCCGGGTCGGCGTCGTGATGGGCAGCCGCTCGGATTTCGAAACCATGCAGCCCTGCTTGGACCTGCTGGCCCAGCTGAACATCGCTTACGAGGTGCGGGTGCTCTCGGCGCACCGCACGCCGCATCTGCTGGCCAGCTACGCCGCCCGCGCCGAGCGGCTGAACCTGGCCTGCATCATCGCGGGCGCGGGCGGCGCGGCGCACCTGCCGGGCATGCTGGCCGCCTTTACCCGGGTGCCGGTACTGGGCGTGCCGGTGCAGAGCCGGGCGCTGAGTGGCCGCGACAGCCTGCTCAGCATCGTGCAGATGCCGGCCGGGGTGCCGGTGGCGACCTTTGCCATCGGTCAGGCGGGCGCCAAGAATGCGGCGCTGTTTGCCGCCGCCATGCTGGCCACCGGCGACAGCGCCGTGCGGGCGGCGCTGGACAGCTTCCGCCAGGCCCAGACCCAGGCGGTGCTGGACGATCCCTATTTCGGGGAGCACCCCCAGGCAGGTGCCGAATGAAGCGCGAAGGGCTGACCCTGGGCATTCTGGGCGGCGGGCAGCTGGCACAGATGCTGGCGCTGGACGCCATTCCGCTGGG
Source organism: Deinococcus sp. Marseille-Q6407 (assembly GCF_946848805.1). NCBI lineage: Bacteria > Thermotogati > Deinococcota > Deinococci > Deinococcales > Deinococcaceae > Deinococcus > Deinococcus sp. Marseille-Q6407. The sequence goes on along the minus strand of NZ_CAMPFU010000003.1, from coordinate 300,690 downwards.
TGTGCAGGTTACAGTGCTGGAACCGGCGCCGGATGCGGGCGCGGCGCTGTGTGCACGGCATATCCAGGCGCCTTACGACGACCCGGCGGGGCTGGAAGTGCTGGCCGGCTGTGACGCCGTGACGCTGGAATTCGAGAATGTGCCGGTGGCGGCGCTGGAATACCTAGAAGGCCGCGTGCCGGTGCGCCCCGGCGCGGGGCTGCTGGCCCATTCCAAGCACCGCGCCCACGAGAAAGCGGGCCTGCGGGCCGCCGGAGCCGGCACGGCCGAGTTTGCCGTGATTGAAGCCGAAAGTGACCTGTCCGGCGCGCTGGAACGGGTGGGTGGCCAGGGCATCCTCAAGACCTCCGAACTGGGTTACGACGGCAAAGGCCAGCGCCGGGTCAGCAGCGACGCCGAGCTGCGGGCCGCCTGGGAGGAGCTGGGCGGGGTGGCCTGCGTGCTGGAAGGCCTGGTGCCGTTTGCCCGTGAGGTGAGCCTGGGCGTGGCCCGCACCGCCGCTGGCGACTTGGCCTTCGGGCCGCTGGTGGAAAATGTGCACCGCAGCGGCATTCTGCGGACCTCGCTGTATCTGGGCGGCGACCAGCGAGCGGCGCAGCAGGCCCGCGACATTGCCCGGCGGGTGGCCGAAGCCTGGGAGCTGGAAGGGCTGATGACGCTGGAATTTTTCGAGTTGCCGGGCGGCGAGCTGCTGGTCAACGAGGTGGCCCCCCGCGTCCACAACTCCGGGCACCTGACCCAGGACGGCGGCGGCCTCAGTCAGTTCGGGGCGCAGGTGCGGGCGGTGCTGGGCTTGCCGCTCAGCGACTGGGCGCCGCTGCTGCCCACCGCCATGGTGAACTGGGTCGGCGTGGAAGATGAAGCCGCGCAGCCCGACTGGGACGCGGTAGACGCTCTGCCCGGCACCCACATCCACCTCTACCACAAGGCCTGGCGGCCGGGGCGCAAACTGGGCCATGTCAACCTGACCGCGCCCGACTCCGAAACCCTGCGGGCGCGCCTGACCGAGCTGGAACGGCTGATTCCTTAAGCGTGGGCAGGCGCTCAGCTGCGGCGCCTCAGCTCTGGGGCCGGGATTCCTGGGGCCGAGCTTCCGGGGACTGGGATTCTGGGGACTGGGATTCTGGGGACTGAGGTTCCTGGTGCTGGCCGAACCAGCCGGCGACCGCTGCCGGGTCGGCCGGGGTGAGGTACAAGGTGGTGCCGCCATGCTCCAGCAGCAGCGCCTGCTCTGGCCGGCGGCGACTGGCGGCCGCCTGTACCTGGCCGCCGGGCACGGCATGACTGGCGTAGGTGCCGGTGTAGTAGCCGGGCATGCCCGTGCCGAACAGCCGCATCCCCAGCGGCTGACGGGTCAGGGCGGCGCGGGTGCTGGCCAGGGGCAGCCGCCACTGCCGCCAGGTGGTGCGGACCACCAGTGCGTCTCCGTCCAGCGCATAGCTGAGCCGCCAGGGGCGCAGCAACGCGTACATCAGCGGCAACAGCAGCGCGGTCAGCACAGCCAACACCGGGTCGGTGCCAGGAGGGTTGGCAGGCCGAAAGGTGCCGCTTCTGCCACCGCGCCAGGCGTCCAGCAGCGCGGCCGGGTCGGCCGGGGTCAGCAGGGTGGGCCGCGGCCGGGTGGCGAAAGTCAGGGCGTCCTGCCCCTGCGAGCCGTCGCTGTACACGTTCAGCGAACCCTGCGCGCTGCCGAAACGCCCCACCACATACCCGCGCGCAGCGCTGCCCACCTGCCGGCCGCCTAACGTAACCGGACTGCGCTGCACCGGCGTACCGGCCGGAATCACCGTCCGCGAGGCCAAAGACCGCGCTGTGATCTGCCCGCCGCTGACCTCGTAGCGGGGCAGCCGCAGCAGGGGCGGCAGCACCAGCAGGGCCGGCACCATCAGGACCGGGACCAGGGTCAAGGCGACTGCAGCATTCCACCATCTGGCCCGCGGTTCCGGAGCTGGCTGGAGGGCTGGAGGGGTTTGCATCTTGCCCCAGAGGTACGTGGCGCGGGCTGCCAGAGTTCCCCGGCACGCCAGTGACGTCTGACCCATCGTTTACTCTGGTTTTAATGGACATCTTGAACAGCTTTATTGACTGGGGCAACGGCCTGCTGTGGGGCTCGGTGCTGATCTACCTGCTGGTGGGCGCCGGGCTGTATTTCACAGTGCGGACTGGGGCGGCGCAGCTGAGGCTGCTGGGCCACGCCTGGAAAGCGGTGCTGGCAAGCCGTGACAGCGACTCCACTGCCGACGGCGGGCGCGGCGGCATCACCTCGTTTCAGGCGTTTGCCACCGGTCTCGCCAGCCGGGTGGGCACCGGCAACATCGCCGGGGTGGCCATCGCCATCTCGCTGGGCGGGCCGGGTGCGGTGTTCTGGATGTGGATGACCGCCCTGCTGGGCATGAGCACCGCCTTGCTGGAAGCCAGCCTGGCACAGGCCTACAAGGTGCCCGACGCCGATCACGGCTTCCGGGGCGGCCCGGCCTACTACATTCGCCAGGGCCTGGGGCAGGGCTGGATGGGCAGCCTGTTCGCCGTCTTTCTGATTTTGGCTTTCGGGCTGGTGTTCAACGCGGTGCAGAGCAACTCCATCGTGGCGGCCCTGAGCGGCTACGGCGTTGGGGCGCTGCCGGTGGGGCTGGTGCTGGCCTTACTGACCGCGCCGATTATTTTCGGCGGCATCAAGCGGGTCTCACGGGTGGCCGAAGTGGTGGTGCCGATCATGGCGGTGCTGTACCTGCTGATCGCCATTTACGTCATCCTGACCAACCTGGGTGAGCTGCCGGCGATGTTCTCGCACATCTTCCAGAGTGCGTTCGGGGTGCAGGCGGCGGCCGGTGGCGTGACCGGCGGGATTGCTGCCGCGCTACTGAACGGCGTCAAGCGTGGCCTGTTCAGCAACGAGGCCGGCATGGGCTCGGCGCCCAATGCGGCGGCGGCGGCCAGCGTGAACCACCCGGTGCAGCAGGGACTGGTGCAGATGCTGGGCGTGTTCGTGGACACCATCATCATCTGTACCGCCACGGCGGCCATCATCCTGCTCTCGGGCGTACATCTGGGCGACAAGGACGTGACCGGCGTGCAGCTGACCCAGGCCGCGCTGACCGAGCACGTGGGTGCCTGGGGCAATGATTTCCTGGCGGTCGCCATTTTCCTGTTCGCCTTTACCAGCATCATCGGGAACTACGCTTATGCCGAGAGCAACGTGCAGTACCTCAGCCGCAACCGCACGCTGCTGAATGTCTTCCGGGTGCTGGTGCTGGGCATGGTGGTGTTCGGGGCCGTGCGTGACGTGCCCACCGTGTGGAACATGGCCGACCTCAGCATGGGCCTGATGGCCGTGACCAACCTGATCGCCCTGTTGCTGCTCAGCCCGGTGGCGCTGCGGCTGCTGCACGACTATGACCGTCAGCGCCGCGCCGGCACGGCCGAGCCAGTGTTCGACCGCCACGCCGACGCCGAGCTGGACCGCCGCCTGCCACACGAGATTTGGAAGTAAGCCGGCAGAGCAGACGGACAAGAGGGAAGGCAGCGGGCCAGTGTTGTGCCCGCTGCTTTTTCTTGTGGCCCGGTTTCAGGCGTCGTCCCAGTCCCAGTCGCGCCAGTCGCTGGGTTTGGCCTCGTTGCTGCTGGCCGCGCTGGGGCTCAGCTGGGCCGCTGCTTTTTTCTTGCCGGCTTTTTTCAGGTCGGGGTGGGGATACCATTCGTACACGCCGGCCAGCGCCAGATGCAGACGGTAAAGCAGAGCTTCACGCAGCGCCTTTTCCTCGCCGGGTTTCAGGCCGCCCAGTTCGCGCCCCAGAATATTCAGAGTGCGCTCCAGCTCCGGCAGGTACGGCTCGCGGGCCTTGTTCACCGCGCCCTTACGTACTTCCAGCGACTGTACCCGGGGCACGTAACTTTCGGCGGCGCTTTCCAGCAGCAGTGCCCGCTCGCGCTCGCGGCGTTCCCTGGCCGCCTGCCGCTTCTCGCGGGCGTCCTCGGCCTTCATGCGGGCAATCAGGAACTCCTCGTCGCCCTCGGCCGCCTCGACCCGTTCTTCCCGGTACAGCTTGACCGGGGGCAGGCGCCGGCCGCCCATCTTCAGGCCGTTGGGCCGGGTAGAGTCGTGTTCCCCGAGGTATTTCTCGATCAGGCGGACGGTCCAGCCGCGCTCCTTGAGGTCGTGGGTGGCGAGAAAACCGGCCGGCGTTTCGACCTTGTCGCGGGTGCGGTGTGGTTTCTGGGCGGCCTGGGACGGTCCAGGCGCGGTGCGGCGAGCCATAACCCACAGTGTAGAGGAGCGCGCCGGTCCTGAAAGGGGCCCCCTCCCGGCCGGCTCCGGCGCAGCTGGACAGAGAAAACGGAGGCCGGCACCGGCGGTACACTGGGCCCCATGCCCAGAGCCAAAGCCGCCGCTGACCCGCAGCCGTCCTACCGCGAAGCCTACGCGGCCCTCAGCCGGATCGTGGCCGAGCTGGAAAATGGGGACACTGACCTGGACCGGGTGCTGCCGCTGCTGGAAGAAGCCCGCGCCGCCTACCAGGTGTGCCAGAGCCGTATTGCCGCCGTATCACAGGCGGTGGGCGGGGCCGACTGGCTGGCGGAAACAGAGACAGGGGCAGAAAGCAGCGGCGCAGAGGACCCGGCAGATACGGCAGAGGAGTAACAGGTCGCCGTCCGTGCCGCAGGAACAGGCACCCGGCTACGGTTCCCGGCCGGGCGGGGTGAGCGTTATGCTGAACGTCATGTCAGACGCTGCGACGCAGCCCCAGCCCCCAACGGTCGATCCGCTGATTTATCAGCTGGTGCGGCAGGTCACCTACCTGCCTCTCCTGCTGAGCGGCAGCCACCTGGAAATTCATGGCCGCGAGCATATTCCCCCGGCCGGAAGCCCGCTGATTCTGGCCAGCAACCACCGCACGGCCCTTGATCCGTTCGTGCTGGCGCGCGGCGTACCGCCCGAGTCGGGACGCTTTGTGCAGTTCATGGCCAAAAGCGAGCTGTTCGTGCCGGGCATCGGCGAGATTCTGCGCCGGGGCGGCACTTTTCCGGTGGACCGTGACGGGCAGGATGTCGGCTCGGTCCGTACCGCCCTGCGGATTCTGAAGGCGAACGGCACCCTGGGCATCTTCCCCGAAGGCACCCGCTCCGGCGGGCAGATGCACGGCGGGGTGGTCCTGCTGGCGCTCAAAGGCCGCGCGCCGGTGGTGCCGGGGGGTATTTGGCATAGCGGGGCACGCTGGGTGCTGCGGCTGGGGCCGCCCATCAGCCCGTCGCGCGGCAGCAAGGCGCTGCTGGCCGAGCTGGAAAGCGAGATTCTGCGGCTCTCGCAGCCGGATTTCGGCCAGCTGTGGGAATGAAGCCCCAGGGGTCGCACTCTGAAGGATGGCGTCCGGCCCGGCTGGATTCCGGCGGCTTGGCGCTGCTGGTCACGCTGGTGCTGCTGCTGGTGGCCGCCGCGGTGCTGGGCGTGGCGGTGGGCAGCGTGCCGATTCCCCCAGCCGAGGTGCTGGACACTGTGCTGCGCGGCCTGAGTGGGCAGCTGCGCGAGGCGGATGCAATCATCTGGGATATTCGCCTGCCACGGGTGGCCATGGCAGTGCTGGTGGGGGCCTGCCTCTCGGTCTGCGGCGGGGCCTTTCAGGGCGTGTTCCGTAACCCGCTGGCCGACCCTTACCTGCTGGGGGTTGCCAGCGGCGCGGCGGTGGGCGCCACGGCCGGGTTGCTGTTGGACCTGCCGCGCGGCCTGATTCCGCTGCTGGCGATGCTGACGGCGCTGGGTGCGGTGGCGGTCACACTGCTGCTGGGGCGTTCGGGGCGGCGCTATCCGCCTACCCGGCTGGTACTGGCCGGGGTGGTGGTGGGCAGTTTTCTGAGTGCCGTGACCACCTTCCTGATCATGCGCGGCGAGGACCGGGCCCGCGAGGTGCTGGCCTACACCCTGGGTGACCTCAGTTTCGCCAGCTGGGCCGACATCGGGCAGGTGCTGCCGTATGCCCTGATCGGCTGCGGCGTGCTGCTGGCGCTGGGCCGCGCCCTGGACCTGTTGCAGCTGGGCGACCTGACGGCGGCCAGCCTGGGCCTGCCGGTTGAGAAACTGCGGCTGCTGGTGATCGTGGCGGCCAGCCTGGCGACGGCGGCGGCGGTGTCCTACACCGGCATCATCGGCTTCGTGGGCTTGATCGTGCCGCACACGGTGCGCCTGATTTGGGGGCCCAGCCACCGCTCCTTGCTACCCATCTCGGCGCTGGCCGGCGGGCTGCTGCTGGTGCTGGCCGACCTGCTGGCCCGCACCACCCCGCTCTCGCAGGTGGGCATCGTGACCACGCTGCTGGGGGGGCCCTTTTTCCTGTATCTGCTGCGGCGGGTCAAGGTATGAGCGGCGCGGACACCTTTGCGGCGCAGGGCCTCAGCGTGTACGCGGGCGATGTTCACGCGGTGCAGGATGTCTCGGCCACTTTTCAGGCTGGCCGGCTCAGCGCGGTGATCGGTCCCAACGGGGCCGGCAAGTCTACGTTGCTGCGCGGCATGCTGGGCCTCTCGCCGTTGGCCGGCGGCACGGTGGAGCTGCTGGGCCGCCCGCTCGCCGCCTGGCCCCGCACCGAGCGGGCGCGGCAGCTGGCGTATCTGGCCCAGACCGAAGGGCTGCCGCCCGACGCCCGGGTGCGCGACGTGGTGGCACTGGGCCGCGGCGCCGGCGAGTGGCGCTGGGGCCTCTTTCCGGTGCGCCCCTGGTCCGCCGAGGACGAGGCCGCCGTGACCGAGGCCCTGACCCGCACCGACACCCTGGCTTTCGCAGAGCGCCGGGTCAGCGAGCTGTCGGGCGGCGAGGCGCAGCGGGTGGCGCTGGCCCGCGCCCTGGCCGCCCGGCCACACTTTCTGATTCTGGACGAACCCACCAACCATCTGGACCTGGCCTACGCGCTGGACGTGATGCGCTACCTGCGCGCCGAGGTGGGCCGCGGCGTGGGCGTGATTACCGTGCTGCACGACCTGAACCTGGCCGCCCGCGCCGACTGGCTGGTGCTGCTGCACGCGGGGCGGGTGCTGGCCGCCGGCACGCCCGAGCAGGTGCTGACCCCCGGCAACGTGCAGGCGGCTTACGGCGTGCAGGTGGAAGTGGTGCAGGCCGCCGGCCGGCCGGTGCTGGTGCCGCTGGAGTAGCGCGGAAAAGAGAGGCGGGTGCCGCAGCGCCCGCTTTCTGCACTACCCTGAGCCATATGACCAAAGCTGGCCCCAAATATTTCCCCACTGCTGGGCATCTGCTGGTGTGCCAGGGTCAGAACTGCCAGAACCGTGGCTCGCGGCTGCTTTATCAGGCGCTGTGGCAGGCGCTGGACCGCGAACACTTGGCCTACTACAAGGCGGGCGGACAGGTACGCCTCACTGAAAGCGGCTGCCTGGGTGCCTGTTCCTACGGCCCCACGCTGTGTGTGTACCGCGAGCGGGCCGAGGGGGGCACGCTGGAACAGGGCTGGTATGCCGCCATGACTTTTCCGCAGGCCTTGAACCTGGCGCGCGCCGTGCAGGATGGCCTGGACCTGCCTGCCGAGGGCCGCTATGGCCCAGGCGAGGAGCCGGCGCCGTAAAGGTTCTCTAACCGGGGCCGCCATGCCCGGCGCGGCCGCAGCACGGATACTGGCGCTATGAGTCAAGACCGTCAGCACCTGCCGGAACAGGTGCAAAATCAGTTCGAGCAGCGTGATCCCCTCACGCAGTATCCTCAGCCGCCCTTTCCCCGCCAGCCGCAGCAGGCGCCGGGGCTGGCCTCGGCCATGCAGCCGCTGCCTGACCACGGCGAGCAGAGCTATCAGGGCTTGGGCCGCCTGCAGGGCCGCCGCGCCCTGATCACCGGCGGTGACTCGGGCATCGGCCGGGCCGTCGCCATCGCTTACGCCCGCGAAGGCGCCGACGTGGTCATCAACTATCTACCCGAGGAAGAAAGCGACGCGCAGGAAGTGGTGCACTTGATCGAGGCTGCGGGCCGCCGGGCTGCCGCGATACCGGGCGACCTGCGCCGGCGTGAATTCTGCGACGAACTGGTGCGGCGCGCGGTGGAAGAATTGGGTGGCCTGGACATTCTGGTTATCAATGCCGGCAAGCAGGTCAGCCAGGACGACATCGCCGACATCACCGATCAGCAGTTCGACGACACCATGAAGGTGAATGTCTACGCCATGTTCTGGCTGAGCCGGGCCGCCGCGCCGCACCTGCAGCCGGGGGCCAGCGTCATCGTGACCTCCAGCATCCAGGCCTCCAAGCCCTCCAAGAACCTGCTGGACTACGCAGCCACCAAGGCGGCCGGCGTGGCTTTTGCACAGGCGCTCTCGGGGCAGCTGGCCAGCCGGGGGATGCGCGTGAACGTGGTGGCACCCGGCCCCATCTGGACGCCGCTGCAGCCCAGTGGCGGGCAGCCGCAGGCCAAGGTGCAGCAGTTCGGCGAGGCAGTGCCGCTGGGCCGCCCCGGTCAGCCGGCCGAATTGGCGAGTGCCTATGTGCTGCTGGCTTCGCAGGAAAGCAGTTACATCACCGGGGCCGTAATTCCGGTTACGGGTGGCACCCTGTTCTAAGCGCGCTTTGACTGTTCCGGCTCTGGCTGCTCCGGCTTTCTTTGGCAGGGCCAGTGGCAGGGGCGCTTGTCAGTGGCGGGGCAAAGCCGGGCCGGTATACTGCCGCCCAATGGCTCCCCGTTCCCTGACCTGGATGAACCGCCCCCACACCCCGGTGTCCCGGCTGGCCGCGGCGGCTCTGCGGCTGGCCGGCTGGCAGATTCTGTTGGCGCCTCCGCCGGGGCCCAAAATCGTGGCGGTGGCCGCGCCACATACCTCCAACGCCGACTTCTGGCCGGGGATTTTCTGGCGTTGGGCCACCCGCAGCCCGGCCCGCTGGATTGGCAAGCACAGCCTGTTTCGCCCGCCGGTGGGCTGGGTGCTGCGCTGGTGGGGCGGCATTCCGGTGGACCGCCGCCGCAGTGGGGGCAACTTCGTGGACGCCGTGGTCGAGATTATTCAGGCGTCGGACGAGATCATGCTGACCATTGCGCCCGAAGGCACCCGCACCCGCACCGAACACTGGAAGACCGGCTTTTATTACATGGCGCTGGAAGCCGGCGTGCCCATCGGCGTCACGGTAATGGATTGGGGACGCAAACGCTTCGGGCTGGTGGGCTACGTGCAGCCGACCGGCGACATCGAAGCCGACTTTGCCGCCCTGCGCGAGCTGCTGCGTGGTGTCCAGGGCCACACCCCAGAGAACACCAGCCCGGTGATTCCCAGCCCGGCCAGCGGCGGCTCCCAGCGGCAGAACTGAGCCCAGGCCGCCAGGACAAGCAGCGGGCGCTACTCGACCGGTTTTTCTCTTTCTGATTCGGGCCCGGCACTGCTTTCGCGCAGGCCCTGAATCTCTTCCAGAAAGCGCTCCACCGAATCGAAGTCGCGGTACACGCTGGCGAAGCGGATATAGGCCACGTCGTCCAGCGGGCGCAGGAAAGCCATCGCCCGGCGGCCGATGTCCTCGGAAGTGATTTCGGGCCGGCCCACCTCGTCCTCGAACGAGTAGGCGAAGGCCCGCAGCGCCGCCTCGTCAACCGGGCGTTTCTCGGCGGCCAGCAGCAGCCCGCGCAGCAGCTTGTCGGGGTTAAAGGCTTGCCGCCCACCGCCGCGCTTGGCCACCATCAGCGGTTCGAGCTGGGCACGCTCGTAGGTGGTAAAGCGCCGCCCGCAGTTCTGGCACTCACGGCGGCGGCGAATGCTGGCACCTTCGTCACTGGGGCGCGAGTTGATTACCCGGCTATCGGGCGACGAGCAGTAGGGGCAGTTCACGCTACTCTCCCTGCCGGCAACCTGCTCACGGCTCGCTCCGGGGCGGCTCCGGCGGCAGGAAGTTGGCCCGATGCTCGGGCGAAAGCTGGTCCAGGTCTGAGCGCTGCACCACGGGCAACGGCACGTCAATGCACATGCCGGTCAGGTGCATCAGTGCCGGCGAGGCCAGGGCGGTCACGGCATTCACCACACCGATATTCAGCTCATCCTCGCCGCTGGGCGAGCGGCTGGGCAGCAGCAGGTTGATACGCAGTCCCTCGCTGTGGGCGCTGTCTACCAGTCCGCGCAGGCCGCCGCGCAGGGTGTTGCCCTGGAGGCCGCCCTCGTCCAGATGCGGCCCCACGATGGTCAGCCACGAGCCGGGCAGGCGCTGGAGCAGGGTCTGGGCAATGCCCACGCTGCTTTTCATGTTGGCCTGAAACAGGTCCATCCATTCGTTCTCGCTCAGCAGCGTAAGCGAAGGGTGGGTGCGCTTGTCGGCCGAATGCACCACGCCCTGCAGCGCGCCGAAAATCTCCACGATGCGTTTTTGCACCTTGATCCAGTCCAGCGGCACCGACACGTCGGCCTGCATGGGGATGGCGGTCGCGCCGCTGCGCTCGATCAGGCTGGCCAGCCCTGCGAGCTGCTCGCCCATCTTGCCCACCAGCACCAGCGTGGCGCCCGCGTCGGCCAGTCCCTGAGCCATCACCCGGCCGAACCCACGGTCAGCGGCGGTGATGGCAATCACCTGCCCCTCCAAAAACCGGGGCGTGGGATGCAGGATGGGCAGCACCTGGGTCACGCTGTCAGCATAGCGCAGGCATCAGGCCGGGCGCGGGCGTGGGCCCAGGCACGGGCAGCGGGTAGGACGGTGAAAAGCCGCTGAGGCACTGGACTGTAAGGTACTGGGCCGGAAGACACTGAGCCAGAAGGTAACGCTGCAGGACAGAGCGCCGGACCGCCCCGCGCTATGCTGGCCGCATGCCCGAATGGCTGAACGACTGGTGGCGACTGATCAAACTGACGGTGCTTTCCCTGGCGGTGCCGGTGCTGCTGTGGGCCCTGCTGGTCTGGGCCGGCGTGCTGCACTAGCCTCTGTCCCGGGGCCTTTTTCCCGGGCCAGTCACGCGCTGTGGGGCGGCCCAGCGCGGCCGCGGCATGCTACTTTTGAGCCATGGACAACAATCCGACCGAGGCGGAGATCCGCTCTCAGCAGTTTGAACATGCCCTGGTGCTGGAAACGGCCCGTGTGACCGAGGCGGCGGCGCTGGCTGCCAGCCGGCAGGTCGGGATGGGCGACAAGAACGCCGTGGATGACGCCGGCACCACCGCCATGCGCGAGGTGCTCAACAGCATGAACATCCGCGGCACCGTGGTGATCGGCGAGGGCGAGATGGACGAGGCCCCGATGCTGTATATCGGCGAGAAGCTGGGCCAGGGCGAGTACGAGGTGGATATCGCCGTGGACCCGGTGGAAGGCACCATCGTGACCGCCAAGGGCCTGCCCAACGGCATTGCCGTGATTGCCCTGAGCGAAAAGGGCGGCCTGATGCACGCCCCCGACTGCTACATGGAAAAGCTGGTGGTGCCCCCGCCCGCCGCCAACAAGGTCAGCCTGGACTACTCCATCGCCGAGAACCTGAAAATCATCGCCGAAGCGCTGGACCGCGACGTGGACGACCTGCTGGTCACTATTCTGGACCGCGAGCGCCACGCCGAGCACATCCGGCAGATTCGTGAAGCCGGCGCCTGCGTCAAGCTGATCGGTGACGGCGACGTGATCGCCAGCCTGGCTGTGGCGGTGCGCGGCAGCGGCGTGCACTGCCTGATGGGCTCGGGCGGCGCCCCCGAAGGCGTGCTGAGTGCCGCCGCCATGAAGTGCCTGGGCGGACATATCCAGGGCAAGTTCATCGCGGAGGACGACGCCCAGCGCGAGCGTTTCCGGCAGATGGGCGTGGAAGAGGGCCGCATCTACAAGACCCACGAACTGGCCCCCGGCAACGAAATCGTGTTCAGCGCGACCGGCATCACCAGCGGTGACCTGCTGTACGGGGTGCGCCGGTTCGGCGGCGGCGCCCGCACCCACACCCTGGTGATGGGCCACGCCACCCGGGTAGTTCGCTTTATCGACAGCGTTCACCTCGAAGACGACGGCGCCCGCGTCACGGTGCGGATCTAGTCTGACCGCTGGCAGCTTGGGCGTTAAGCTGCCAGTCTCTGTTCAAAAAGGCGCGTGTGCCGGTAACCGGCTACGCGTCTCTTTTCTGAATCGGCTGGATTGGCCGGGCGGCCGGGGCAGTGTCAGTCTTCTTTCAGCCAGGCGCCGCTGTTCAGTTCCAGCGTGGCGGCGTCAGCGGCGCGGGCCAGGCGCCAGCTGCCGGATGCGCTGCGCCGGGCGCTCCAGCTCCAGTCGCTGTCCTCGAAGCGCATCCGGCGAATGCCCAGTGCGGCGGCGCGTTCCAGCAAAGAGGCGACCCGCTCGGCGGCGTGGTTGGGCTGTCCGCCTTGCAGTTGCCCGTCAGCCGTGAACAGCCAGGCGCTGGGCGGCAGCGGCCGGGTCAGGGCTGCCGCGCCTGCCTGGTCATCTGTTGTAGGCGCCGTTTCCGCCTCGGTGGCCGCTGCCGCAGGATCCGGTTCTGTTGGTTCTATTGGGTCCGATTCTGATACAGCGGCTGGCGAGGTGGTCGCCGCTGCGCCGCCCAGAAAGGCAAAGGGGTTGAAGCTGCCGTCTGACGCGGCAGCGGTGGCCGTTTCACTGGCGTGGCCCCCACCGGCGCGCGGCTCGGCTTGGCCCGGTGCAGAGGCGGCAGGCGCCGCATCACTGACCAGCAGGTCGGCGCCGGGTTCCGGTTCGCTGGTGTCCACGTCAAACAGGCCATCGCTGCCGCCTTCGCCTTCCAGGTCGAAGATGCCCAGCAGGTCGCTGAGGGCATCTTCGCCGAAGCTGGCGGTGACTTCCTGAGCGGCTTGGTACTCAGCGCGGGCTTCGTCCAGCAGGGCTTCGGCTTCGGTCAGGGTCTGCACGTAGCGGCCACGGGCCTGGGCCGAGAGCTGACCCAGGCGGCGCTGGGCACGCAGGGCGTCGGCCAGGCGGCCCAGCTTCTGGGTGGTCTCGCCGGCCAGGTCGCGCACCGAATCGTACTCGCGAATCACGTGATCGGCCCGGACGTCCAGGTCCTCGCGTTCCTGCGCTGCCTGCCCCATCCGGCGTTCCAGAACACCGTACATGCTGTCGATATCAACGCTGCCGCCCTGCTTGAGGGTTTCGCGGGCCTGGGTGATCTGGGGAGCGAGCTCCTCGGCGGCGCCGGTCACGTCGCGGGCGCTGCGTTCCAGTTCGGTCAGCTCGCGCTGCTGGCGCATCAGGGCCTCGGCCGAGCTGCCCGGTGCCTGCAGGGCGCTCAGCGCCAGGTCCAGGTCGCGCAGTTCGTCGGCGGCCAGGCCCCCCTCTTCCAGGGTGTGGCGGGCCAGACCCTGGGTGATGCGGGCCTGCTCGGCTTCCTGGCTGGCCGGTTGCTCGGCCAGGCGGCTTTCCAGCTCGTTCAGCTGCTCCAGCTGCTCGCTGCGCAGCTGGGTGCGCTGCTGATTCAGCTCTTCTTGCCACTGGTCCAGCGCCGCGTCGCTCAGGGTGCCGGCGGTGAGCGCCGCGCTCAGTTCACGGCCCCGCGCTTCCAGTTCGGGCCGCACCCCGATCAGCTGCCCGAATTCGGTCATCAGGTCTTCCAGGCGCCGCCCGGCGTGTTCCTGTTCCAGCGCCCGGATCTTGGCCTCGGCAGTGGGGTCCAGCACGGCCGCGCCGGCGCTGCTTTCCACCACAGACGATTCCAGCTGCCGGCGCAGCTTCAGGCTGAGGGTGCGGGCCCGTTCTACCTCGCCGGGCAGCAGCATGCCCTGTTTCTGAGCGTCGTCAATCTGTTCCAGCAAGGTGTCCAGCCGCCGCACCTCGCGCCCACCAAGGCCACTGACCCGCTCGAACGACGCTTTCAGCTCGGCCAGGTCCTGCCCCTGGGCCACCAGGCCCTCGGCCAGCCGCCGCTCCATCTGCCCGATCAGGGTCTCGCCCTCGTCCAGCAGGGCAGTCACGTCGTTGCCCACCGCCTCTTCCTGCCGGGCCATGCTCAGCACGCCGCGCAGGCGCTGTGACTCGGGCCAGTCGAAGTACAGCGTGAACTTGCGCACGCCCTCTTCCAGACTGCTGAGGTCGGCCGGCACGTAATCCACGGTGCCCACCTCGGCCGCAACCCGCTGCACCTCGGCCAGCACGTCCTGCACCCGCTTTTTGGCCAGCTGCGCCGGCAGGCTGGTCTGGAGCCGGCGGTAGATGTCCTTTTTTAGCACGCTTTCCAGCGCCTGGGCATCGAGCTGCGCGGGGTGGACGCGGCGCTCCTCGGCGGCGTCCTGGATAATGCGTTCCAGGGCGCGCGTGGACATCACGTCCCCGAGCATCTTGACCGGGATTCGGGACAGAACTGCATTCATCTTGACCTCGCTGATTGGCCTGCTGACTGGCCTGGACTGCCGGCCGTTCCGTTTCCGGCGGGGGGCCTTTGGTCCACTCTGCAAAACGCTGCAAAACAGGAAAGAAGGAAAGCGGTTGGCCGGGGCAGGCGGCCCTGGTTGCCGGGCGCGGGGCAAAAATCACCCGGACTGGCGGAGGGCGCTGCTGACGGCTCCGCTGAAGATAGCGGCGGGACCACCTGTCAGGTGTTCACGGCGCAGTATATCTTGCCTCTATGACGTGCCTCTCACACCCCCGGCCCCGCCGGCAAGGAGCCGACCAATGCTGATGTTTGACGAACTCCATTCCCGCGGCCACGAAGCCCTGTCCCTGATTCAGCACCCCCTGACCGGCCTGCGCGCCGTGCTGGCGGTGCACTCCACCGTGCTGGGCCCGGCCATTGCCGGCGTGCGGCTGCGGCAGCTGGACGAAGAAGACCTGGTGCGCTCGGCGCTGGACCTCAGCGAGAGCCTGACCCTCAAGTCGGCGCTGGCGGGCCTGAACTACGGGGGCGGCGCCTGCGTGATCATGTCGGGCGACGGCGGCGACCTGCTCAGTTCCAAATCCCAGCCACACGCCCGTGAGGCGCTGTTCCGGGCGCTGGGGCGCGAGCTGCGGCCGCTGAGCAGCCGGGTCATCCTGACCGAAGACATCGGCGTCACGCCGCGCGACATCGCCTTTGTGGCGCAGGAAACGCCCGGCACGCTGGGCCAGCACACCGACACCAGCCGGGTGACCGGTTACGGCGTCTACCGTGGCATGAAGGCAGCGGCCAAGTACGTGCTGGACAGCGAAAGCTTGCGCGGCGTGCGGGTGGCCATCTACGGGCTGGGCGCCATGGGCCGCGAACTGGCCGAGCACCTGCACCGCGAAGGTGCGCGCCTGATCGTGGCCGACCACCGCCCCGCCGTGATGCAGGAACTGGTCGAGGACTTCGGCGCGGTGGCGATGGAGCCGGCCGACCTGTTCGACGCGCCCTGCGACATCTTTGCGCCCTGTTCCAGTGGCAGCAGCATTCCACTCTCGGCGGTGCCCCGGCTGCAGTGCCGCATGATTGCCGGCGGCGAGCACCATCCCCTGACCCACGCCGGAGAAAACGCCGTGCGCGAAGCCGGCATCGTCTATGTGCCCGACTTTGCTATCAACAGCGCGGGGCTGATCGCAGCAGCTTACGGCTGCGGCAAGGAAGAAGCCGCCGAGCTGGTGTACCAGAACGTGGCCCGCATCTGCGAGGTGGCGCAGCACTCGGCGCAGCCGGTGCACGCGGTGGCACGCATCATGGCCGAACAGCGCATCTCCTTGATCGGCAGCCTGGGCCGCCGCGACTAGGCGGAGAGCGTGGAGTAGGGGAGGGGCGCAGCGCCGCCTCCCTCTTACTTTTGCTCCAAAGAAAAACCCCCCGTTCAGGACGGGGGATTCTCTTACTGGCTCGGCAGGTTGGGGTCGAACCAACGACCGTCCGATTAACAGTCGGATGCTCTGCCACTGAGCTACTGCCGAATATGTGTACTTCACGCCTTTTCGTGCGCGAAAGGAATAGTAACACAGCCTTTTCCGGCGTGCAAGTCCTGCTGCGCCTGCCTGCTTGCTGCTCACCACTCTTTCATGCCGGCCTGGCAGCCAGCCGTCATGATGGACTGGATGCAGATGCGACGACAGCTTCAGCGTGTAGCCACCCTGGGCCTGGCCTTTGTGGGCCTGGCGCCCACCGCGCCGGCGCTGACCCTGCAGCAGGTGCGCGGTGGCCTGAGCAGCTATACCGTCGCTGCGGTGGACCTGCGGCGCGACGACCTGCGGCTGCACTGGCTCAACCCCACCACCGGGCAACCTTATCTGACCTTCGCGCAGCTGCGTGAGCGACTGCGCAAAGAAGGCAGCCGGGCGCTGTTCATGACCAACAGCGGCATTTACGCTCCCGGCTTCAAGCCGCTGGGTCTGCATGTGGAACAGGGCCGGGAAGAGGTGCCGCTGAATTTCGCACGCACTGGGGGCAATTTTGCCTGGCAGCCCAATGGGGTGTTTTGGGTGGATGGCCGGCGGGCCGGCGTCACCGAAACGGACGAGTATGTCTCCCGTCGGCTGCACCCGCAGTACGCGGCGCAGTCGGGGCCGCTGCTGGTGCGCCGGGGCCAGCTGCCCCCTTCGTTCGACCCGCACAGCACGTCGTTCAAGCTGCGCAGCGGGGTGGGGGTCTGCAGCGATGGCCGGGTGCGGTTTGCCGTCAGCAATGCGCCGGTGAATTTCTACGCCTTCGCCATCTTTTTCCGTGACACCCTGCACTGCCCCGACGCCCTGTATCTGGACGGCAGCATCAGTGCCTATGCCACGCCTGGCACCGACACCCAGCTGGCGAACTTTGCCGGCATCTGGAGTGTTGCCGCGCCGGTGCCCCGGAACTGAGGCAGCCTGCCGCGCCGCTATGCTGAGGGCATGGCCGAGAACCCCAAAGGAGACCTGATAGCGGCGCTGGCCGCCCAGGGCCTGACCCCCGACTTCCGCTTGCAGGAAAGCGGGCCGCCCCACGCGCCCAGTTTCCTGACCGAGGTCTGGTGTGATGGGCAGCGGCTGGGGCAAGGAACCGCTGGCAGTAAACGCGAGGCAGAGCGGCAGGCCGCCCGGCAGGCCCTGGACGAACTGAGCGAGGAGGGTGCGCGTATGGGAAGGCCAGAAGCTGCAACGTCACTTCTGACAGCCGCCGCCTCTACACCCTGGCCGCTGCATCCGGCGGTGCTGGCCGAAGCGCTGGCCGTGGCTGACAGCCGCCTGGCCCTGGGGGCCCCGCTGCCGGAAGTGGCCCGCGCCGCCGCCGGGCTTTACCGCGAGCTGCTGGCTGAACTGGGGCACGCCGCCGCACCAGACCAGGTTGGGCCGGAGCAGACCGGATGAAAGGCGCTGCCGCCGAAGACCGGGCCGCCCGCTATCTGGAGGCGCAGGGCCGCGAACTGCTGGCCCGCAATTACCGCATTCCCGGCGGCGAAATTGATCTGGTCAGCCGCGAAGGAGCCTGCCTGGTGTTTACCGAGGTGCGTCACCGCAGCCACAGCCGCTACGGCAGCGCTGCCGAGAGCGTGACCCCACGCAAGCTGGCGCTGATGCAGCGAGCCGCCCTGGAATATCTGAGCCGTGAGCTAGGCCGCGACGACCTGCCCTGCCGCCTGGAAGTGCTGACCATTGACGGAGACGTGAACTCAGGAACCCTGCAGCTGCTGCCGCTGTCCTGAGCGGCGCCGTTAAAAGGCCGCAGCGCGGATCAGGGCCTCAGTTCTGGTAGTTGGCGATAAAACCCTGCAGGAAAGCCAGGCCCTGTGCGTGGCTGCTGGGGTCCACCCATTCGTCGTCGCGGTGGGCGTGGCCGCCTCGGTAGACCCCGAGAGACAGCGCCGGCAGGCCATAGGGCGCAGCGGCGTTGGCGTCGGTGGAACTGGCGGCCGTGCGCAGTTCGACCCCCACGGCGCGGGCGGCCTGCTGAGCCATCGGCAACAGTTCGGCCACGTTCAGTGAGCCGCCTGGCCGGTCGCTTACCCGTTCCAGCTGCAGGGCCACGCCCACCTGCTGCGCCGTGTGGTGCAGGGCCGCCACCGCCTGCTGCTCCAGCTCGTCCAGCTCGCGGGCACCCAGTGAACGCAGGTCCAGCAGCAGCGATGCCGCCGCCGCGATGGAATTGACGGTGCTGCCGCCCGACACGACCCCCACGTTCAGGGTGGTGCGGGGGTGCGCCGGCCGGGGCAGCGCATAAAGCGCCTCGATCGCCGCGCCCAGGGCATGCACCGCGCTGGGCACCGCCTCGCCCCAGGAGTGGCCGCCGGGCCCGCTGAACTGCGCCTGATAACGCCGCACCCCCACCGCCTGCGTCACCGCCGAGCCCAGGTAGCCGTCTACCGCCACGAAGGCACCCAGCTCGTGGGCGTGCTGGGCCAGCAGGTACTTGGCGCCGCGTAGGTCGCCCAGACCTTCTTCGCCCACATTGGCGGCCACCCACAGTGGGGCGCTCAGCGTGGCGGGGTCCAGGTCGCGCAGCAGTGCGGTCAGCACCGCCAGGCTGGACGAGTTGTCGCCCAGGCCGGGACCGTACCAGCGGCCCGGCTGCGCCCGCACTGTCACGTCGGTCTGGGGGCTGAAGACCGTGTCCAAATGCGAGGCCAGCAGCAGCGGCCCCCGCTGGCTGGGTCGCCCGCTGCCCGGCGCAATCCGCACCAGCACGTTGCCGGCACCGTCGCGCTCAGGTGCGTATCCCAGCTCACGCCACAGCTGGACCATCAGCTCGGCCCGGGTCTCCTCCTCAAAGGTGGGAGCGGGCGTCTGGGCAATGGTCTGAAGAAACTGAAGCGGCATCTGACTTCCGAGTTTACTCCGGCCGCCTTCCTGCGGGCCGGATCAGGGTCCCAATGACGGCGAAAAACTCCGCTGCGCCGGAAAGGGGGCAGGGCGGAGTTCTGGAAACCGGCCCGGCAGGGCCAGCGGATTGCAAGTCAGCTGCGGTTGCCCTGTAGCACCTTGGAACCGATCACTGCGGCCAGGCCTACCAGACCAGCCTTAGCCAGCGGGCTGCTCAGCGCGCCGCCTTCGGCAAAAGCGGCTTCCAGCGGGCTCTGGCCGTTCTGCGCGGGGGCCTGCGCAGCCTTGGTGTAGGCGTCAATCAGGTCGCGGTCGTCGGCTGGGTTGACCTGCTGCACCGGGTTGCTGGAGCTGCGCACAATCGCGTCGCCCATCTGCTGACGGTCCTCGGGCGACAGCTTGCCCAGGTAATCCTTCATCAGGCTGTCGCGCTCTTCGGGGCTGGCGCTCTGCAGGTAGTCGCGCACGTAAGCGGCGGCTTCCTGGGCGCTGACCACGCCGTCACCGTTGGTGTCGCGGGGATCATGGGCGCCGGCACCGGCCTGGCCGGACATCTGGCCCTGGCCTGCTTGGGCCGCATTCAGGGACGCCATCTTTTCGTGCAGTTCTCGTTTCAGGTCTTCAAACATTGTGGAACCTCCCTTTGGTGAAGTGCCTTTACCCTAGAGCGCCGCCCCGTGCGGCTCATGAAAGGAGGCCGCCGTCAGATTGAGAAAAGGCTGACCTTTGCAGAAGTCACTTGCGGGTGATGCGAAAGCGCCGTGCCATGCGTTCCTGCCGCACCGAGGCGTCCTGCAGCGCGGCGGTGCTCACCTCTTCGATGGTCACGAACGCCTTGGGATAGACCTCCTCGATCAGCCGCAGAACCCGGCCGGACTGCTTGCGCGGAATCACGCTGAACAGAATCCGCACGTCACCGTCGCGGCCCGAGCCGTTGAGCGCCGTGACGTAATATCCGGCGCTGCGCAGCGCTCCGGCCAGGTCGGGTGCCGAGATGGGCACGAAGGCCCGCAGCACCACCTTGCCCACCGCCAGCCGCTCCTCAATCCAGGTGCCGATCAGGGTGCCGGCCGCGTAGCCCCCGGCGTAGGCCACGAACTGAATGGGATTTTCCAAATTGTTCAGCACCTGCGCCGCCGCAATCAGCCAGATCAGCGACTCAAAAAAGCTCAGGACGCCCGCCAGGTTGCGCCGCCCGCGCACAATCATCCCGATGCGCAGGGTGCCCAGCGACACGTCCAGAATCCGGAGGCTGAAGATCATGAGTGCGTTGAGCAGCAGGGCCGGGGTGATGTCCATATGGCCCTCAGGCTAACGCGGCCGCCTGTGCTGGGGCCAGCGTTCTCCAGGCCCCCGGGCCGGCTCTGCGCCGCGTGGCATAGTGAAGGCCGACCATGACCCAGCCCCGTTCTCAGCCGCCCACCTCGTCTCAGGCGCCGTCTCCGCCGCCCTCCCCTCCCCGGAAGCCCGGTCAGGGCGCCGTGCCGCAGACCATCCGTGACCTGATTTTCACCCTGGTGGTTCCGATTGCGGTGCTGAGCCCCAACCTGCTGGGCAGCGGGTTTTCGGTGGCAGATCAGCTGGGCGGCGGCACCCAGGGCAACGTCCGCGCCTACCTGGCCGCTGCGCTGATTCCGGTGGTGTACGTGGCCTGGGACCTGATTCGCAACCGCAATGTCAGCCCGGTGGCGCTGCTGGGCGGCGCCGGCGCCCTGGTCGGGGGCGCGCTGGCCTTCTGGTATGTGGACGGCTTCTGGTACGCGGTCAAGGACAGCGCCCGGTCGTATCTGCTGGGATTGGCCTTTTTGATCAGTGCCGGGACACGTGTGCCGCTGTTCCGGATCTTCATGGACGCTGCCTCGCTGAACGAGTCGCCCGACAAGCGCGCCCTGACGCAGCAGGCTATGGACGACCCACAGATTCACCGCGCCCTGGCCAATGCCACGGTGGTGTTCGCCCTGGTGGATATTCTGAGCGGCCTGCTCAACTCTTTCGTGAACTACCAGCGGGTGACGGCCGAATTCGGCAGCGACGCCTTCAACGCGCAGGTGGCCGAGGTCAACGCCATCATGCGCCTGCCCAGCTTCGGCATCAGCCTGCTGGGGGTGGGCATCGCTTTTTGGCTGCTGCACCGCGCCACGGTCGCCCGCTTTGGTCCCGGAGCCAGCCTGCTGGAACCGGGGTCACTGGCCGGGCGGGTTGGGCAGCTGGCGCCCCCCGCTCCCCCCACCCCTGGGCAGGCCGACTGAAGTGCTGCGGCTGCTGGGGTTGGGACTGCTGGCCAGCGCCTTTTTCAGCTCGACCTACGTGTTGAATGAACAGATGAGCGCTCAGGGCGGTCACTGGTTCTGGAGCGCCAGCCTGCGGTACCTGTTCGTGCTGCTGCTGCTCAGCGTCATGCTGCTGGTGCAGGGTGGCCCGGCGCTGCTGCGGGGGCTGTGGCAGGAATTCCGCCGGCACGCGCCCTTCTGGGTGCTGGCCGGCAGCCTGGGCTTCGGGGCCTTTTACGCGCTGCTGTGCTTCAGCTCGGCCTATGCCAGTGCCTGGGTGGTGGCGGCCACCTTCCAGTTCACGGTGGTCGCCAGCCTGATCGTGCTGGCGGCCTTCGGGCAGCCGTTCTCGCGCGGGGTGATTTTCTCGGCGCTGCTGGTGTTTGCTGGGGTTTGCCTGACCAACCTGGGCCAGCCGCATGGCGCATCGGGGCAGACCCTGGGTGAGTCGTTGCTGTACGGGGCGCTGCCGGCCCTGCTGGCCGCGTTCTGTTATCCGGCCGGCAACCAGCTGGTCTGGCAGGCGGCCCGGCCCGGCCCGGCCGCCGGCACGCCGGGCGCCCGCTCCTGGGCAGCGCGGGTGCCGTATATCCGCACGCCGCTGCTGAAAAACACCTTCGGGCGCATCTGGCTGATGACACTGGGGTCCATGCCGCTGTGGGGTGTGCTGGGGCTGCTGCACCCAGTGCTGCCGCAGGGCGGGCAGGTGGTGAGGGTGAGCACTGCACTGGTGGCGCTGCTCTCGGGCGTGATTGCCACCGGGCTGTTTCTGTATGCCCGCGACGAGGCCCGCACCCCCGGCGAGATTGCCACGGTGGACGCCACCCAGGCCAGCGAGGTGATCTTCGCGCTGCTGGGCGGGGTGCTGCTGCTGGGTTCTCCGCTGCCTGGCCCGCTGGCCTGGGCCGGGCTGGTCACCATTCTGGTGGGGCTGGTGCTGTTCACGCGGGCGGGGCGCTAGAGGAAAACAACAGAAACCCTGCTGGCTGGTGAAGGCGAACCGCTGCTGTAGCCACTTATGCTACGGAGCAATGACCCTACGTATGCATGCCGAAGAGCTGGAGCTTTCACCTGAGCTGGTCCGGCGCCTGCTGGCAGCTCAAGCTCCGCAGTGGGCTGTGCTGCCGCTGCGCCGCGTTGCTTCCGATGGAACTGATAATGCGGTATTTCGTCTGGGTGATCAGCTGGCGGTCCGGTTGCCGCGTATCGGCTGGGCAGCAGAAGATGTTGAGAAGGAATGGCGAATGGCGCTGGTTGCCGCAGCTGGCCCCACAGCTGCCGGTGCCCGTTTCTGTGCCCATATTTTGTGGCGTGGCTGCAGAAGAGTATCCCTGGAACTGGAGCATTTGCCCCTGGCTGCCAGGCAAGCATCCACAGGCGGGACAGTCATCACACCCGCAGGGGCTGACCAGTGACCTGGCTGGATTTTTCCAGGCGCTTCATCGGCAGCCCGCGCCGGCAGAGGCTCCAGCTGCCGGACGGGGTGGCCCGGTGCGTCTGCGAGATGAAGATGTGCGTGAGGTGATACAGGAGCTGGGGGCGCGGGTCAATGGCCGCGCCGTCCTGCGTGCCTGGGACGCCGTGATGGAATCCCCTGACTGGTCCGGGCCGCCGGTGTGGATTCACGGCGACCCGCTCGGCGGCAACCTGTTGACACAGGCCGGACGGCTCAGTGCGGTGATTGATTTTGGTGGTCTGGGCGTAGGTGATCCGGCAGCCGATTTCCTGGGTGCCTGGCAGTTGTTCACGCCGTTTCAGCGCCGAAGCTACCGACAGCTGAGCGGCGTGGACGAGGCCACCTGGCAGCGGGCGCGTGGGTGGGCGCTGTCGGTGGCCCTCTTTGCCCTGCCCTACTACTGGGACACAGCCCCGAGCATCCGGGAGCGCTCACAACAAATGATTGCTCAGGTCTTGCTGGATTGACAGCCTCGCGCCTCAGTCCTCGTCCAGTTTCCTAACCTTGCGCTTCTGGTAAGACCCGGTCATCAGTTCGGCCACGTATTCACGCACGAACGGCATTCCGCTGGCCTCGGCGGCCCGCACCTCGGCGGCGCGGTCGTAGGGCACCCGCACAAAAGACGCTGTATACCCCGGCGCGCTGAAATCCAGAATCAGGTAACTGGGCAGCACACTGTCCAGGGGGTTGCCCACCGAGCCGCAGTTCAGCAGCGGCTGGCCTTCCACGTCCAACAGCAGCGCCTCGTGAATGTCGCCGAACACCAGCGCGTCGGCGTAGTTCATCAGGCCCAGCGCCGGCTGCGGGGCAAAGTTGTCCAGCTGCTCCGAGAGGCTGGAATGGGGATACAGCTTCTGAAATACCCCCCGGCTGCTGGCATGCACGAAGCGCCAGCACAGCCCGCCGAACTCTTCCTCGATGCCGAACGGCAGGGTTTCGAGGTATTTCAGGTCGGCCGGCCGCAGCTGTGAGCGCGGCCAGAGGTCCTGCGGGCGGTGACTGGCCCCGGCTACCCGCGCGTCCCAGTTGCCCTGCACGGCGCGGGCAGCGTGCGCCTGCGCCCAGTCCACCACTTCCCGTGGGCGGGGGCCTTTGCCCACCAGATCACCCAGCACCCAGATTTCGCTGATGCCGCGCCGCTGGATGTCGGCGTGCACGGCCAGGGTCGCTTCCAGATTGGCGTGCAGATCAGCGATGACAGCGAGGCGGGTCATACAGGACAGTCTAGACCAGCGCCGGCTCGGCCCGCTGCATCTTTCCCCGGGCCCTGGCCCCGGCTTGGATGGACTGCCGGCTGTTCAGGGTGCCAGGGTGCCGTAGCGACTGCCGAAATACAGCAGCGGTTCGCGGTCCGCGTACTCGGTAGAAGTGATCAGGCCCAGAAAGAGGGTATGGTCGCCGCCGTCCAGCACCTGTTGCTTGCGGCAGACCACCGAGGCCACTGTGCCTCCCAGCACCGGAAAGCCGGCCTGCTCGCGCCAGGGGACCGCTTCCTCGGGGCCGGGCCGCCCGGCGAAATGGTTGCTGAGATGAATCTGGTCATGGGCCAGGATGCTGACGCCGAACTGCGTCACATCGCTGCCCAGCAGCACGCTGTGCATGTGCGCCCGCTTGTCTACCGACACCAGAATCAGCGGCGGATTGAGGCTGACCGAGACAAAGGCGCTGGCAGTCATGCCGTGCGCGGTGCCGTCCGGCTCGCGGGCGGTGATGATGGTCACGCCGCTGGCAAAGCGGCCCAGGGTCGCGCGGAAATCCTCTGGGCCGATGCCCTCTGTGCTGGCTTGCGTCATGCGGCCAGTCTAGAGTAGTTCTCCAAATGACACGTGCGTCGGAACATCACCGCCGCCCGCTCCATTTTCCGTCCTACTCTTTGTTTTGCACTCGCTTTGCTCACCAAAAAGCTGTGCCATCTTTTTGTCAAATGCTTTAGAGGAGCAGGCTGGGGGAGGCCGCCGCCCGCTCCTGTGAGAGTTCCGCGCGCCGCCGGGCTCAGCCGGGCGTTTCGCCGCCGCGCTGCAGTTCCTGGGGGGTGGGCGGCGCCAGGTTGGGCGCGCCGGGGGCACCGGGCGCGGGCGCGAGGCTGGGCGCCGGAGCGCTGACCGGCGACAGCTTGCGAATCACCAGGTTGGGCACCTGGGCAATGCCTTTATCCGGCACCCGGGTTTTCCAGGCCTGCCCGCTGACCCGGACGCGGGTTTCACCGGCCGGCACGTCCATAAAGCCGTAAAAGCCGCCGCCATCGGTCACGCTGGTGGCAACGACCTTGTCATTTTGCAGCAGTTCCACCTTCAGGCCGCCCAGACGTTCCTGCCCAGCCACAGTGCCCAGCAGGCCACGGGTGTGGGGCGGCGGGCCGTCGAAGCGCACCGGCCGGGCCAGGCTGGTCTTGGCCAGCGCCTGCCGCACGGCTTCGCGGCCGGCGGCAGCGTTCTGTTTGTCCTCGTACACGGCCAGGGTGGGGGTGCGGTACGAGTAACCCACCCAGCCCACGCCGGCCTGCAGCGCCCGCTGCGCCTGCGCCGCCGAGTCCTGCGGGCCGTTGAGGTAGATGCTGGAGCCGCTGGCGGTCAGGCCCCGGCCCTGCAGACTGTGGGCAAAGCGGTTCCAGCCGTCGTACCACCCGGCCTGCTGCGCCACGTTCTCGCGCTTGTAGTTCATCGGCATGTTGATGTCCAGCAGGCCCTCGTTCATCCACTTAGGCCAGTCCTGCAGCACGGTGCGGTAAGAAGCGGTGCTCTGGAAGGCCTTGAGGTCGCCGGCGGCGGGCGGGCTGCCATAAACGATGGTGGCCGCGCTGACCCACAGCTCGGGCCGGATGGCCTTGGCCTGCACGGAGATGCGGCGCACCAGCCCGGTCACCTGATCGCGCTTCCAGGCCTTGAAGTATTCGTCGCTGGGGCTGGGGCGGCCCTGGCGGCCGGTTTCCAGTTGGTAGCGGTAAAGTGTCTTGGGCGAGTAGCCCCAGTCACCGCTGTCGGGGTAGCGGATACGGTCCAGCTGAATGCCATCCACATCGTAGTTCTTGACCACGCTCAGCAGGCCGTCGCTGATGTAGCGGGCCGCCTCGGGAATGGCCGGGTCCAGCCAGGCGTCGTTGCCTTCCTGCCAGCTGCCGTCCTGGCGCACCACCAGCCAGGGGTCCTTGCTCTGGGGGCCGTGCAGCCGGTAGACGTGGTTGGGGTTGCTGTTCAGGTTGCCCAGGTTGCCGATGCCGGTCACGCTGGCCCAGGCAATCACCTTGATGCCCCGGGGCTTGGCCAGGCGCAGCACCTCGGCCAGGGGATCGAAGCCCGGCTGCAGGTCCTTGTCACTTACGACCGGCAGGCTGGATTTCAGGCAAAAGCAGTCGGCGCGGCGCACAGTCTGCACCACCAGCACGTTGACGCCCATGTTCTCGGCGTCGTCCACCATCTGCTGCACCTGCGCGGCTGTCTTCAGGCCGGGGCCGAAGCCGTCCACCCACAGCCCCCGGATTTGGGTGGAGTCGGGAGTGGGCAGGCTGGCCGCCGGCACACTGGCCGGCAGCAGGTCCGCCGGCTGGCCCAGCAGCGGCGTGTTCAGTGCCGGGGCGCTCAGGATAGAAGGCGCCAGCGCCGGACCGGGCAGAGGCTGACCGCTGGGTAAAAGTTGGCCGCTGGGTAAAGGTTGGCCGCTGGGCTGAAGGGCCGCACTGGGCACCGGCAGTGTCAGGGCCGACGTGCCGGGCGCAAAAGTGTGCGGCAGGTTGCCGCCCGGGAAAGCGGGAGCAGTGGCGAAGCCGGCAGCCTGCGGCGCCGCAGCGAGGTGGCCTGGAGCGCTCTGGCTCTGGGCGCCGGCCGTGCCCAGCCCCAGGCTCAGGCTGAGCAGCAGGGCCGGACGCAGGCGGGCGGTAGAGAAAAACTGTGTCACGTCGCGGTTCAGCTTAACCCAGCCTGCCCGCCGGGTGATGGGAGATTCTGACCGCGCCCTCATTTGACGAGAACCTGACTGCCTAGTGAGCTGCTGCCGCTTCCTCGCTGGCTGGCGCCTCGCCGGCGGCGGCGGCAGCTTTGGCGGCCAGGCCGCTCATGGTCAGCCCCTGCACCACGATGGAGAAAATCACCACGCAGTAGGTCATCACCAGAAACAGGTCGCGGCCTTCGCTGGCCGGCAGGGTAAAGGCCATCGCCACGCTCAGCGCGCCCCGCATGCCGCCCCACACCATCACCCGGCGGGTAAACGGCGTGAACTGGGCGGTGCGCTGTAGCAGCGCGAACGGGACCTGCACACTCAGCGCCCGCGAGAGCAACACCAGTGGAATGGTCAGCAGGCCCAGCACCAGGGGCTGGGGGCTGAAGTGCAGCACCACCACTTCCAGCGCCAGCATAAAGAACAGAAGGACGTTCAGCAGTTCGTCAATCAGGTGCCAGACCGAATCGAACTTCTCGCGCGAGCTGAGTGCCCCCGGTTGCTGGTCGGTCAGCGAGCCCACCAGCAGCCCGGCCGCCACCGCCGCCAGCGGCGCCGAGACGTGCAGGTGCTGGCCCAGCGTGGTGCAGGCCAGCACCACTGCCAGCGACACCAGCACCTCGGTCACGAAATCGTGCTGGGATTTCAGGCCCAGCCAGCCCAGGTAGCCCAGCACGGAACCCAGCAGCAGCCCGCCCAGCGCCTCCTGGGCAAAAAAGCCCAGCACACCCGGCACGCTCAGCTCGGGGCCGTGCCCGGCATGCACCCCGGACGAGGCCGCCAGACCCGAGAGCACGCTGAACAGCACCACACCCACGCCGTCATTGAACAGCGATTCGCCGGCCACCACCGTTTCCATCTTCTGCGGCACCCGCGCCTCTTTCAGCAGTGCCAGCACCGCCACCGGGTCGGTGGGCGAGATTAGGGCGCCGAACAGCAGGCACAGAATCAAGGGAATGTGCAGCCCGAATATCCCCAGCAGCCCGTAGACCAGCCCGCCCACCAGGAAAGTGGACAGCACGGTCGAAACCACTGCAAAGGTCGTGACCGGCCCGCGCAGCTCCCACAGCGCCCGCGAGTTCAGGCCCATCGCCCCGGCGAACAGCAGAAACGACAGCACCCCCTGAAACACGAATTCGTCGAAGTCCACCGCCCGCAGCACATCAACCGCGTCCTGCGCAGCCGGCACCCCCGCCGCGACCAGCCCCAGCGTGAGCAGGCTGAACAGCAGCCCCACCACCGTGACCCCGATGGACGCCGGGAGGTGAAAGTACCAGACGTTCAGCAGCGAAGCCAGCGCCGTGACGGCGACCAGCAGCGTAACGATTTCAAGCAGCCCCATACGGCGCATTGTAGGTGCCAGGCCGTAGGCTCACCAGAATGTCCCGCGCCCACTAGAATGCCGGCATGACCACCCCCACCGAGATGCAGCGCCGCATTATTCAGGAACTGGGCGTGCAGCCCACCATCGACCCCGCCGCCGAAATCCGGCGCCGCACCGATTTTCTGGCCGATTACCTGCGCCGCACTGGCGCGCGGGGCTTGGTGCTGGGCATCAGCGGGGGGCAGGATTCCACCCTGGCCGGGCGGCTCTGTCAGCTGGCCTGCGAACAGGTGCGTGCCGGGGGAGAAGGGCAGGCCCAGTTTTACGCCATGCGCCTGCCCTACGGTGCGCAGTTCGACGAGGCCGACGCGCAGCTGGCGCTGGACTTTATCCAGCCCGACGTGCGCCTGACCGTCAATATCAAGCCGGCTACCGACGCCATGGAGCAGGCCTGCGAGGACGCGCTGGACGCGCTGGCGCAGGGGCTGGCGGCCGGCGAGAACAGCATCGGTGACTTTACCAAGGGCAACATCAAAGCCCGCCAGCGCATGATTGCCCAGTACACCGTGGCCGGCCAAAAGGGCCTGCTGGTGGTGGGCACCGACCACGCTGCCGAGGCGATTACCGGGTTCTTCACCAAGTTCGGTGACGGGGCCGCCGACCTGATGCCGCTGAGCGGCCTGACCAAGCGCCAGGGCGCGGTGCTGCTGCGCGAATTGGGCGCCCCGGCCTCCACCTGGGAAAAGGTGCCCACCGCCGACCTGGAAGAAGACCGCCCCGCCCTCCCCGACGAGGAAGCCCTGGGCGTGCGCTACCGCGAGATTGACGATTACCTTGAGGGCAAGGCCGTGAGTGCCGAAACCGCACAGCGACTGGAAGACTATTTCCGCCGCTCGGCGCATAAGCGGACCACGCCGGCAGTGCCCCCGCTGCCGACCGCCTCTACCGGCTGAGTGAGCTGGGGTGCCCAACCTGCAGCAAACCTTTAGTCTTTGCTGGCCCGCGCCCGGCCCCGGCCGGCGTAGGCTGGGCAGATGACCGATCACCAGCCGCCCGCCCCCGCTGAATTCGCTGGCCTGAGGGCCCTTTTTATCAACTGCTCGCTCACCAAAGACTCGGCGCAGTCGCACACCGGCAGCCTGATGAGCGCCGTGTCCGGGCTGATGGAGCGGGCCGGGGCGCAGGTGGAGACGGTCTACGCGCTGGACTATCCCATCGCCAACGGCGTTTACCCCGATATGCGCGAGTACGGCTGGAAAGAAGACGCCTGGCCCGAGCAGCTGTGGCCGAAGGTGCAGGCGGCCGACATTCTGGTGATCGGCACGCCGCTGTGGCTGGGCGAGGAATCGTCCATCTGCCGGGTGATGATCGAGCGGCTGTACGGCATGTCGGGCCAGCTGAACGAGAAAGGCCAGAGCGTCTTTTACGGCAAGGTGGGCGGCGTGGTGGTGACCGGCAACGAGGACGGCGTCAAGCACGTCGCCATGTCGCTGACTTTTGCGCTGTCGCACCTGGGTTACACGGTGCCGCCACAGGCCGACTGTGGCTGGCTGGGCGAAATTGGCCCTGGCCCCAGTTATGGAGACCCCACCGACGGGGGCACGCCGGTGGGCTTCGACAACGAATTCACCCAGCGCAATGCCACCATCATGGCCTGGAATCTGCTGCATCTGGGCCGGCTGCTCAAGGAAGCTGGCGGCCTGCCGAACTACGGCAACGACCGCAATGCCTGGCAGAACGGCGAACGTTTCGGTTTTCAGAACCCCGAACCACCCCGGCAGCCTGAGCAGGGCGGCTCTCCGGAGTGAGCCGGCCCCTGATCCAGCCCCCGGCCCGGCCACTGATCTGGCTGGCGCTGGACGGCGTGGGCCACCCGCAGGACGCTCCGCCCGGCTCGGTCTGGGACACGGCCCTGCCTACCCTGCGCCCGCTGGTAGATGCCGGGCTGACGCTGGACGCTGCGCTGGGTGTTCCCGGCCTGCCGCAGTCCGGCACTGGGCAGGCCTGCTGGCTGACCGGGCAGGACGCGGTGCGCCTGATGGGCGAGCATTTCGGGCCACAGCCGGGGCCCACGCTGCGCCGGTTGCTGGACCAGTGGAGCCTGCCGGTGCGGCTCGGCCGGGCCGGGGGGCGGGTGGCCCTGGCGAATTTTTATCCGCCGGCCTATTTTGCGGCACAGGCCGAGCAGGCCAGCCGAGGCCGGTCCCGCGCGGGCTGCTTTCCCCACTCGGTGCTCAGCGCGGGGCTGCCGCTGAACCCGCCGGACCTGCCCCCGGTGCCGCCTACCCTGGGGCTGAATTACACGGCGCCCTGGCAGCCACAGTGGCCGCTGGATAATCTGACCCGGCTGGGCGCTGAGCTGGCACAGGCCGCCCGCGCCGGCACCTACGACCTGGTGATGCTGGACCTGTGGCTGAGTGACGCCATCGGGCACAGCGGAGCCCAGCCGCTGCCGGAGCCTTCGCTGCAGGCGGGCCGCGAATACCTGCGGCGGGTAGACACCCTGCTGGCCGGCGCCCTGGACGCCGGCGCGGCGGCGGTCATCAGCAGCGACCACGGCAACCTGGAAGACCTGAGTGTGCGCCGCCACACCCGGGCGCGGGTCCCGCTGGCCTGGTCGGGCGTGCCCGCGCCCGGCCGGCTGACCGATGTGGTGCAGGCCGGCGCCTGGCTGGCGGACATGTGGGGACTGCCGGCCCCACCCGACCTTTAGCAAACGTCCATTTTTCTGCTGTTTCCGGCAGCGTCAGAGCGCGAAGTTATCCACAAGGCCAGACATTTGTCCAGAGAACAGGGGAGTCTGGGCTGTCATTGCTGGATTTGCCTACGGGACCTCCCAGCGAAAAGTGCGTGCGGGACAGTGTTTCACGGAAGCGATCAACAATTTTGCGCTGGCAGACAGAGTCCGTAGAGTTATCCACAGTGAAACTTGAACCTGTGGATAACTTTGTGAGCCGGGGGAGCTGTGCCACTCATACGGGGCCACTTTTGCTGCGTACATCGCTGTAGCGCTCAAAGAGCTGACTTCCAGCTGAAAGGCGGGTGGTCTGCTGAAGGCTCTGCGCGGTTCTGGCAGCGGCAGGGGAGGGCCGGCAATGTCTCTTCCTTTTGTTCTGGCTCCCACCTCTCCACCCCCCCTTCACCCCCCCGTCAGCTCTGCTCACTAGGCTAAGGGCATGACGCTGCCACCCCCACCGCCCACACCCGCCGTGGTCATCCACTTGGGCAACGAAGCCATCACCTTGACTGGCCCCTCAAACGCCGGTAAAGCCGGCATGGACGTAGGTTTATGGGCGCACGAAGAAACCCTCTACTCACCGCGCGGCGATTCGGCGGCGGTGCGCTTTTGCTGGGACGCGGTGAAATATCACGGCTGCCGGGTGTACCTGGCGCGGCCTGGCGGCGCAGTGAGCGAACTGAAGAACAGCGACGTGATCTATTTGCTCTGGACCCAGGACGGCGAGTATCTGGCCGGAGCCGGGGCCAATACGCTGCGGCTGTGGAACCTGTCGGGTGGGATGCGCAGCGTGGTGTACCGCACGAAAGCGGGCGCACCCGGCAACATCGAGCGCCTGTGGCTGGAACCGAATGGGCGCGGGCGCGGCGACCTGTGCGTGTCGTCCACCGACGCTGTGCGCTCTGACCAGCCCGGCCAGCTGCGGCCCACGCTGACGCTCAGCGCGGCGCGGTACAGTCTGCCTGCGCTCACGCGGCTGGGGCTGAATACGGTACAGGCGCTGGACGGGGAGGCAGCGTGTCCGGCCGGGGTCAGACCAGCGCCGCTGCCAGCAGCGCCCACACCCGCGGCCCCAGCACACTGAGGCCCACCAGTGCAGCAAAAAAGGCCGCCAGGTACACTGCGCCGGCGGCGGCGTCCTTTGCCACTTTCGCCAGCGGATGTTCTTCCGGGCTGACCAGGTCTATGGCGGCTTCCACGGCGCTGTTCAGCAGTTCCAGGCTCAGCACCAGCGCGCAGGACAGCAGGATGGGCGGCAGCGGCGCGCCCAGCGCCAGAGTAAGCGTCAGGGCCAGCACGGCGGCCCAGACCTCTATCCGGAAGTTGGGCTCGCTGCGGTACACCTGCCGCACCCCGGCCCAGGCGTAGCCCGCCGAGCGGCGCCAGCGGGCCACGCTCAGTGGCGAGCCGACATTCTTGGGCATCTTCCTAGATGCCTGCGGGCAGAGCGGCCCGCGCGGCGGCCCAGGCGTCATGGAACACCTGCCACTCCGGCCCGGTGGCGCCTTCTTCAAAGCCCAGACCCTCGGCGTGGGGGTGGTCGTGGCCCACCAGATGGGTCATGCCGTGGCTGGCCAGCAGCGCGGCCTCGCGGGTCAGCGAGTGGCCCCGGCCTTCTGCCTGCCGCAGCGCCGTATCCAGGCTGATGATGATGTCGCCCAGGTGCGGCGGCATGAAGGGGTCGCCCGGTTCCCAGGTGGGAAAGCTCAGCACGTCGGTGGGGGCGTCCTCACCCCAGTGCTCGGCCTTGAGCGCCTGAATGGTGGGGTCGTCCACCAGCACCACCGTCACCTCGCGGTCTTCCACGCCAAAGTGCCGCATCACAGCCTCCAAGCTGCTTTCCAGCGCGGCAGGCAATTCGGCGGGCGGAGCATATTCGGTCACGAGGTCTATCACGCCTCCCAGGATAGGGCAGCGGCCCCTGGACATGGCTTAACTCATAAGTTGCACCTTGCATAGCTGAGCGAATAGCCGTGCTGGTGGAGGAATTCTTGCTCTTTTTGAATTTGGCTCAGCAGGTGGTTCAGCCTGACTTCGGGGAAGAGGGTATGTAGGGCCAAGCGGGCTGCCTCTTTCAGGGTCATGTCCTCAGAGCGGTACAGCATGGTCAGGGTGAAGGCCAGGAAGACCATCAAAATCCAGCGGTCCAGACCCCTGGCAGTTCGCAGCGCGAACTGCGCCAACCCAAACTGATGCTTTCCCTCCTTAAAAAAGGATTCCAGCGCCCAGCGCCGTTTTCCTTCGGCCAGGATGTCATCCCCCTCTAACAGCTCAGACGACACCGCGAAGAATTCGCGGTCCCCACGGTCCATCCTCCCCAGAGACAGCGTTTCCAGAGGCCAGTTGGCGAGGTTGACGTACCCCCCATGCGGACAGTCCGCAACCGTCACCTGTCCAGGATGATCCGTGCGCCGGTTACTCCTCACACCCACCACGAACTCGAAACCGAGACGCTGCACACCGTCCAGAAAGACAGCGGATTCGAATCCACTGTCTGCCAGTACGCAGACCTGAAAGCGTTTCCCGACGAAGTCTGGCACCTCTTCCAGCAGGTCAAGGGCTAACGTGACGGGAGTGCTGGTGTACTTGCCCTGGTAGACCCGGTAAGAAATGGGGAACTTCAGTTCCCCATATTCGGCGAACAGGACCACCAGATGGATGCCGTGCCTGCCGTTGTAGACGCTGACGTAGGGCAGCTGAATTCCCACCTTTTCCACCGTGGTCAGATCCACGCTGAGCCGCAGACGAGGTCTGCGTTTGTGACGAGCTGTATCCAGCAGGATGCGCCACTGGAAGTCCTGCATCTCTTCCCGGCAGCGGTCTGAATCCCAGTCATAGACGTTGAAGAAGCGACTCAGTGCACTGGGGCTGACTCCCTCAGCCTGGCTGAACTTGGTCTTCTGACCTGGACTGTGGAAGAGGTGCAGCGAAGCCTGGAGGCTTCGCCGTTGGTACAGCGTCTCTGGAATGTCCAGAATCCGCTGTGAGAGAATATGGGTGCGCTCCCCTGAAACCTGTTTGTACACACTTCCAGAATTTCAGCTCTGGGAGCGCTTTTTGTCCGCCTATTCAGGTGCAAGTTCTGAGTATTGAAGCTCCTCCGCGTCTTGCCAGCGAAACGCTGGCAAGGCCTGGTGGCTGACCGTGAGTTCATCGGTGCGGAGTGGTTCCGTTTTCTCCGTCGTCAAGGCATCAAGCGGGCGATCCGCATTCGGCACAGCGACATGCTGGACGACATGAATGGGAAGGAATGGTTTAAGCACGTCCAGCACGGTCATTTCCATGAAATCGACGAAAAGGTGTTCGTGTTTGGCGAACTCATGCGGGTGGTCGCGACGAGGTCATCCACAGGTGACCTCGTCATCATTGCCACAGATTTCAGCGCTCGGAAGACCTGGAAGCTGTACAAGCAGCGCTGGTCAATCGAGTGCACCTTCAGCAGCTTCAAGAAGCGAGGCTTCGACCTGGAGCGGACTGGGATGACGGAAAGGAGCCGTCTTCAGCGGCTCTTCGGCCTTGTGACACTGGCCTGGATGTTTTGTTTGCGCTTGGGGGTCTGGTTTGACTCAGAACTTGCACCTGAATAGGCGGACAAAAAGCGCTCCCAGAGCCGAAATTCTGGAAGTGTGTACAAACAGGCTTCAGGGGAGCGCGCCCATATTCTCTCACAGCGGATTCTGGACATTCCAGAGACGCTGTACCAACGGCGAAGCCTGGAGGCTTCGCTACACCTTTTCCACAGTCCAGGCCAGAAGATCAAATTCAGCCAAGCTGAAGGAGCCAGCCCCAGTGCACTGAGTCGCTTACGCCGTTTAGGGCTGACCGACCACTGTTGAAGTGCGTCTCAGGCACATAAAAATAGAGACGACATGGCTAAATATCGTCTCCACCATAGTTTAGGACGTCGACACGTCATTCGCCACCTCTATCTCTGGGCCAGGAAGCACTTCAGTGACCGGAAATCCTGCCAGCACCAGAAGGTCACAGATGCCATGCTGGTTGCTCTGCTGCTCTCCCGTCTCATCTTCAAGCATCCATTTGCTTCCATCTGGTGGAACATCCTCAAGGAAGACCGTCCCGGTCTTCCTTCCTACACACAGGCTTACACCAGGGGCATCAAGCTTTTACCACTCTTGGAACATGTTGCCAGCCCAGCTCAGCCGTGCGCCGAGGTTGTGATTGATTCGATGCCCCTCCCCATTTGCCGTCCCAAACGCACTCATCTTTGTCAATTCCCAGGAGCAAAGTGGGGTTTCGGAACTCAGGGTGAGTTCTTCGGATACAAGTTGCACGCCTGGGTCACACCAGGTGGACAAATCGTTCAGTACGTCATCCGACCTGCAAACCTCCACGACGTTACGGTGAGTTACGAGCTGAATCTCAGGTGGCCAGAGTTTGAAGGCCCAACCATCATTGGCGACAAAGGCTATTGCTGTCTAGGCTACGTGTATCCACCCAAGAAGAACACCAAATACGACACGGGATGGCGAGAATCTCGCCATCCCAGAATTCGCAAACGCATTGAAACGGTCTTCTCTGCGCTCGGGTAGTGGCTGCATCAACGTGACAAGTTGTATCGGTGGAAGGCCAGAGTCAGGCTGGCTTCGAGCATTTCGTCCGTCTTCGAGAAAGACAACGACTTACGAACAAGCCGACCCAGCCGCTGTCTCAGCGTGCAGTTCAATCGTTCGACATGATTCGTTTCTCCCTTCCGGGTTAGCCGCTTTACCCCCAAGAGCGGTTCATCGTAGGCTCGCCACAGATCGGTGCAAAACGTCCCTTTCAGTCGCTGCTCAAGGGACAATGGTAAGCGTTCCCAGAGCTTGAACGCTGTTTGCTCACTGCGGTCACCCAATACCCAGGCCAGCACCCTGCGGGTGCTGCGCTCCAGGGCAATCCAGATCCACCTCGTCTGTTTTTTCTTGGCAACGAAGGTCCACATTTCATCCAGCTCAATGACCACTTCTTCTGGAGGTGTCATGCAGACTGTACCAGTCTGCATCACTTCACGGGCCCCTTTTTTATCCACCGGATCACGGTGTTGCGGTGAACACCAAAGACGCGCTGTACTCCTCTCAGACTCATCCGCTCGTGGACAGCATCAAGAATTTGTTGCCGGGTCGCTTCACTGTGCGCTATAGGGCGGGCCTCCGGGTGGAAACGACGGCCACAACCCTTACATAAGTAGGTCTGGGTGCCATTTTTGGCCTTCCCATTTTTGACAGTGTGTGTGCTTTGACAGGCTGGGCACTCCGGCATCCTGTCAGTAGATCACGTTGGTACAGCCACTACCCTGCGCTCGTAGAAGCGCAAATTCGTTCCGTTCAGACCAAAACTCTGGCGTCACTCAAGCTCCGCGTCGTTCTGGCTGTACTCGCGCACAACCTCGCTAGGCCCTAAACGGCGTCGCTTCTTCAACGTCTATGACTGGGATTCAGACCGTTGCTGGGACGAGACGCAGGACATCCAGTGGCGCATTTTGTTGGACGTAGCTCACTCCAAACGCCGACCTCGGTTGCGGCTCAGTGTGGATCTGACCACGGTGGAAAAGGTGGGAACTCAGTTGCCCTTTGTCAGTGTGTACAACGGTAGACATGGCATCCACCTGGTCGTCCTGTTTGCCGAGTATGGGGAACTGAAGTTCCCCATTTCTTACCGGGTCTACCAGGGCAAGCACACCAGCACGCCCGTCACTCTGGCGCTCGACCTACTGGAAGAGGTGCCGGACTTCATCAAGAAACGTTTCCGGGTACGTGTCCTAGCGGACAGCGGCTTTGAAGCCGCTGTTTTTCTGGAAGGCGTGCAGCGTCTAGGTTTCGAGTTCGTGGTGGGTGTGCGGAGCAACCGACGCACGGATCATCCTGGGCGGGTGACAGTGGCGGATTGTCCGCACGGAGGGTATGTCAACCTCGCCAATTGGCCTCTGGAAACGCTGTCTCTGGGGAGGATGGACCGTGGGGACCGCGAATTCTTCGCGGTGTCGTCTGAACTGCTGGAGGGGGACGAGATCGTTGCTGAGGGTGCGCATCGCTGGGGGGTGGAATCCTTCTTTAAGGAAGGTAAGCACCAGTTTGGGTTGGCGCAGTTCGCGCTGCGAACTGCCAGGGGTTTGGACCGCTGGATTCTGATGGTCTTTCTAGCCTTCACCCTAACCATGCTGTACCGCTCTGAGGACATGACCCTGAAAGAGGCAGCCCGCTTGGCCCTACATACCCTCTTCCCCGAAGTCAGGCTGAACCACCTGCTGAGCCAAATTCAAAAAGAGCAAGAATTCCTCCACCAGCACGGCTATTCGCTCAGCTATGCAAGGTGCAACTTATGAGCTTAAGGCAGCGTCAGCCTGCTCCGGTCAGACTGTGACCATGCGACAACTCCTGACGGCTTTGCTCGGCGGCCTCGGCAGCCACCTTGAATGCAGTCACGCCCATTCCCGGCCACGCGGCGGGCAGCTTTGGCCTGAGCGAAAGTTTCGGGCCGCTGGCAGACGGGGCGGCGTGGTCGGCGGACGGCCGCACCGTCTGGACGCTGGACACCACCCGGGAGCTGAAGCGCTGGCGGGCGGCGGACGGAGCGTTGTTGGCAGGGCAGCGGCTGAGTCCCCCGGCTGCCTTGCCAGATGAGCGCCGCGACTTTCCGAGCGCGGGCCTGACCCTGGGCGGCACGGCGAATGCCTATGGATTGTCCCTCACTGCGCGGGGCATCCGAAACGACAAACAGGTGCTGCTGAACTACCGTCTGAACACCGGCAGCGGCCAGGAAACGCGGCAGCCGGGCTGCCCACCTGGCATGTTCAGCGGCCAGACCTGCACCCCGGACGGTGCGGTGCGCGCCTGGGTAGAGGACGGCAAAGTGCAGTGGCAGCGCGGCGAATAGCGAGAGCGCCTGCCCCTGCCAGCGGAGCTGGCCCTGAAACCGCAAAGCGGCCAGACTTCTTTCAGCCTGGGCCTCAGCTCGGATGACCGGCGGTTGGCCCTGCTGGCGCTGAGCAGCAAAGACGTGGCATTTGGCGGCAAGGGCACCCTGCTGACCTGGGAGCGGGACGCGGCCGGCGCGGTGCAGGCCCGGCGAACGGCGCTGGGTGGCCCGCTGCTGTATCCCGGCTCCAGCCTCAGCTGGGTGGGTGGGCGCGTTTTGCTGGCCTCCAACGTCTACAACACCGGCGGCGGCGGCAGCCGGTACGGGCAGAGGCTGATGCTGGTTACGCCCGGTGAGGGAGCAGTTTGGGCGCTGGAGGCCGAAACAGGGCTGCGCGGCGCGTACCCCTCGCCGGACGGGTCTTTGTTCGTGACCGTGCGTGACGGCAGCGTGCCCGAACTGCGCCGCGTGTCGGATGGTCGCTTCATGCGTGCGCTGGGCGCGGCGGTACAAGATGCCGTGCCGCTGAGCGGGGGCCGCACCCTGCTGGCGGTGCAGGACGGCGCCGGATTCGGGCGCATTGTGCGGCACCGGCCGGGGCGGCTGGAGACGCTCTACCGGGGGCCACAGGTGCCTGAACACCTGGCGGCAAATAGAGACGGCACCCGTATTGCCGCTGCTGGTGGGAAAGATGGGCGCACGCTGCGGCTGCTGGACGCCTCGGGCCGGATGCTGCGCGAGTGGCGGGCGCAGGAACGGGTCAGCGACCTGACCTTCAGCCCGGATGGTCTGGTGCTGAGCGCCGCGCTGGGCTGGTGGGGCGACAGTGGTGTGCAGGCCTGGCGCGTGGCCGACGGCGCCGCTTACCCCTTGCCGCAGGGCGCGCAGTTCCCGGTGTCGCAGGTGGTGATTCGCTCTCAGAATGGACACCAGAGTCCCCTCGCCGCAGTAGAGTGGGGAACGAATACGGTGCTCTGGAAGTTCCCCGAGAAATCCAGTGTCTGGTACAGTGTTCCCTCACCCGGTGGCCGGTGGTTGGCCGGCACCGGCCTCACACCCGAATCTACCGAGCGCATTCCCCCAAATAGGGAACGCGGCACCGTCAACCGCTTCGCTCGCGTGGACGCCCGTACCGGCAGGAGCGGCCCGGTGCTGAGTGTCCCGGTGGCCCACCCGAATGACCCTTATGCCGGCTGGGGCCTCGCCGCCTTCGACGGCCGGCGCGTGCTGCTGAGCGAGAGCAGCGGCGACGGCTGTGGCGCGCAGCTGTACGGCTACCGGCTGGCCGACCTCACGGCTGGCCGCACCCTGAACACCCCGGCGCGTCTGGGTCAGGGTTACGCCCGGCTGATGGGCTGCGGCCATTACGCACCCCAGCCCGAAGCCGACTTTGCTCCGGACGGCCGGCTCCTCATCCGCGATGGCAACCGGCTGGACTGGTGGGCGCTGTAGTGGGTGAGGGGGCGGGGAGAAGAAGGTTCGGGCGTGGCCAGCGCCCGTCAGATATCCGTTACCCGTCTGTATTAGCCTGAACTTATGCACCGCCTCTTTCCTCTGCTGACACTGGGCCTGGTGACCACTGCTTCGGCCTAGGCGGCCACGTCCTTCGCCCCCGCCGACTGGCCCGCGCTGGACCGTATCGCGCAAAAAGTTCCGGCCTTTGCGGGCTTTACGACCGGCGAGGAGAACGGCAAGGGCGTGGTGCGGTTGGCCCTGACCGACAAGGGGCAGGAAAATGCTTTGCGCTCAGCTCTGAAGGCCGACCCGGAGTGGAACAAACGGCTCAAAGGCTGGAACCTCGGCGCGGGCGTGGTCAGCATGAAAACGCCGGTCAGCCGCCTGCTGGAAGTGGCCCGACGGGTCAAAAGGGAGCGGCCCAATGCCACCCTCCGAATTGACACCGCGTTCGGGCGGGTGCGGCTCAGTGCGCCCGCCGCCTACACCCGCGAACTGGCCGCGAAGCTGAAAACGGGTGACTTGCTGGTGAACAACGAATGGACGCCGCCCCTGACCGTCAGCTACGACGTACAGCCGCGCACCGTGAGCCTGAGCCGGGTGCCGAAGAACGACCCCTTCCACGCCGTGCCGGGATTGAAAGTGCTGGTCAAAAACACGGGCAAAGAGGTGGTGCAATTCAACTACGGCTGTGGGGGAAACGTGCCGGTAGGTGTCGTCACAGCGCGTGGGGAGCAAACGCCACGGCTCAGTGGCATCGGCTGCACGACGGAAGCCCGCTGGCGTCTGATTCAGCCGGGCGAAACCGTCACCTTCCCCAGTTTCTCGTGGAACGACGTGCGGAAGCTGAAGCCTGGATACTATGCCTGGGTCGTGCAAATCGAACCCAGCTTCAAGAGCTTCGCCTTTCGGTTGACGAAGTAACGCAGCAAGTTGAGCAATCAGGCATCGGGCGCAGCTTCCAGTATCAGCACCGCGTCATGTAGCATTCGCCGCGTTTTTTCGTCTTGCTCTGTAAAAAACGCGTCCTCCAACCACTTCACCATGTCGGCGCGGGGCCATTCGGGAGGCGGCGAACCATTCAGTAACAGGTCTTGCGCCAGCACCAACGCTCCTGCTGGATGCGTCCACCACAGCGTCAGCAACTCGGCACGGGTGATGCCGAACGGTTCTAACTCTTGGAAGTTCAGCAGGCTAACAGCGCTAAACCAGTTCTTGGTCAGTTGGTCACAAAAGTAGGCCAGGGCGTAGGCTTTCAGGGCGTCCTGTTGTCTGCCAGTCAGTGGAAAACCCTGTCTGCGCCTGTAGTCCAAGCGCCCACCAACGTCCACGCCAATATCGTGACCGACTGCGGCCCAACTGGGCAAAAGCTCCAGGAGGCGCGGCAGAAAATACCGGAAATCGTCCCAGGTGCCGACGGTGTAGACCGAATCGAACAGGTAAGAACGCATCAGCTCAGATGAAAGCTCACGTAGCGGACGACTGACCAGTGCACGTTCCTCAGCTGCTTCCAAACCAAAGCTTCCCAGCTTGCTGATCTGCGTGGGGCTCGGCATATCTGCAAAGGCGGCGTAGGTTTGCGCTATCGCCTCGGCCAGCGTCATACGAGAAGTTTAGCCCCCAGCCAGTGTGCCGGGGGCAAACTCCTTTATCCCTCAATTCTCTCTTAGCAGCGCCTTACCAGCGTTCCGTCACCGTCTTGAGCTGCATGAAGTTGCTCAGGTAATCCGGCCCGCCCGCCTTGGAGTCGGTGCCGCTCATGTTGTAGCCGCCGAAAGGCTGCACGCCCACGATGGCGCCGGTAATTTTGCGGTTGAAATACAGGTTGCCCACCTCGAACTCGGCCCGCGCCTGCTCCAGCCGTTCGCGAGAGCTGCTGCACACGCCGCCGGTCAGCCCGTACTCGGTGGAGTTGGCGATGTCGAGGGCGTCCTGCCAGTCTTTAGCCCGCAGCACGGCAATCACCGGACCGAAGATTTCTTCCTGCGCCATGCGGGCGTCACGTTGCACGTCGCCCACAATGGTCGGCTGGATGTAGTAACCCTGCTTGCCGCCGCACTCGCCGGGAGCCTCGCCGCCCAGCAGCACTTTGCCTTCCTGCGGGGCCAGTTCCAGGTAAGACTTGATTTTGTCGAAGCTCATCTGGTTCACCACAGCAGTCACCGGGGCGTTTTCCTCGCCGGTGCCGACCTTCAGCGCCCTGGCCCGCTCCACGAAGCCGTTCACCACCGCGTCATACACCTCGTCCACCACGATCAGACGGCTCATGGCGCTGCACTTCTGGCCGTTGAAGCCGAAGGCGCCCTGGGTGGCCGCCGTAATCGCATTGTCCAGGTCGGCGGTTTCGTCCACGATTAGGCCGTCCTTGCCGCCGAGTTCCATCACCACGCGCTTGATCCACTTCTGCCCCGGCTGCACTTTGGCCGCCACCTCGTTGATATGCAGGCCCACCGCGCGGCTGCCGGTGAAGGTGATGAAGCGGGTTTTGGCGTGCGTGGTGAGGTACTCGCCCACTTCCTTGCCCACGCCGGGCAGGAACTGAATCACGCCGGCGGGCAGGCCCGCTTCCAGCATGATGTCCATC
Organism: Deinococcus sp. Marseille-Q6407; assembly: GCF_946848805.1. Lineage (NCBI taxonomy): Bacteria > Thermotogati > Deinococcota > Deinococci > Deinococcales > Deinococcaceae > Deinococcus > Deinococcus sp. Marseille-Q6407. Next base: position 259,470 of record NZ_CAMPFU010000003.1, on the reverse strand, counting down.
ATGAAGCCGGCGATCAGTCCCGCGTCCTCGGCAGGCTTCACGATCACGCAGTTGCCCACCACCACCGGCGCCACGGCCATGCCGATGAAGATGGCGCAGGGAAAGTTCCAGGGGCTGATGCTCACGCCCACGCCCAGCGGAATGCTCATCAGGCCATTTTCCTCGCCCTCGAACCAGGTGGTTTCGCCGCTGCCGAAGCCCGCGTATTTCATGGCCGAGCGGGCGTAGTACTCCAGGAAGTCAATTGCCTCGGCCACTTCCACGTCGGCCTCGGCGTAGTTCTTGCCCACTTCGATGCTCATCAGGGCGCAGGCTTCCAGGCGGCGGCGCTTGAGAATGGCGGCGGCCTTCAGCAGGATGCGGGCGCGGGCGTCCATGTCCCACTTTTTCCAGCTCTCGAAGGCTTTCCAGGCGCCTTGTAGGGCGTTTTCGGCATCCTGAATGGTCGCTTTGGCGGTGGTGCCCACCACTTCGGAGGTGTCGCAGGGGTTGACGCTCTGGATTTGCTCGGCGGTGTCTACTTTCTTGCCGTCAATGACCAGCGGGTAGTGCTTGCCGACGAGTTCCCCGCGCACTTTGGCGAGGGCGGCCTGATACGCCTTGACGTTTTCCTTTTTGGTGAAATCGGTGAAGGGTTGGGGGCGGTAGTCCTGAACTTTGATCATGGGTGTGCCTCCTGAGGGCGCTGAACGCCGCTTAGGCTGTGTGATTCGGAACCTGCTGAAAGTGTGGGGGAGCGGTGTTGTGCCGGCAGTCTAGCCCACCCTTATGCTTGTATGCAAAGCTGTATACATTCCCGGAAATGTGCAGGTTTATGCGTTGCGGAGCAGGTTTCAACCGCTGCCTCGATCAGCAGCGGCGAGGCAATCTTAGGAAACCCGCAGAGTCAAGAAATCGGGCGCCCGGGCCTGCTCACCACGCGGGAAAGTGCGTCGGTGCAGGCTGGAACAGGGGAATGTTGTAGGAGACGGCAAACCGGATGAGCCCGGCAGCGCGTGGCCGGGCATCCCTGCATTGCCTCAGATCAGGCCGCGCAGCACGAACAGTGCATTTTTGGGCCGCTCGGCAATGCGGCGCGAGTAGTAGCCGTACCAGTCCTTGCCGAAGGGAATATACGACCGCACGGTGTAGCCGGCCTCTGCCAGTTCGCGCTGCAGGTCCTCGCGGATGCCGTACAGCAGCTGGAACTCGAACTGGTCCTTGGGAATGCCGTGCGCCAGCGCAAAATGCATTACGTCGTAGATGATCTGGTGGTCGTGGGTCGCCACGTTGCAGTAGTTGCCGGCCTTGAGGTGCTTGTACACCAGCCGGCGGTAAGCGGCGTCAATCTCGCCCTTGCTCTGCATGGCGGCGGCCTCGGGCTCCAGGTAGGCGCCCTTCACGATGCGGATGTTGGGCTGCAGGTCGTCCAGGCTGCGGCGGTCGGCTTCGGTGCGGTGCAGGTAAGCCTGCAGCACAGTCCCCACATGCTGATTGCCGAATTCCTGTACCAGCTCGCGGAACAGCCGCAGGGTTTCGTCCACGCGGGTGTGGTCTTCCATGTCCAGATTCAAGAAACCGCCGTACTGCTTGGCACGGGCCACCACCCGCCGCGCGTTGATGTCGCCCAGGTCCTGCTCGCGGCCGTCCGGGCCAGTCACCAGCTGGCCCTGGCCCAGCGCCGAGAGCTTGATGGACTGGTACGGCACCAGCCCCGCAGCGTGGACTTGATCAATGGTCGCCAGCACCATCTCGGTGTTGGCATTGGCCGGCTCCGGGGTGCTGACAAACTCGCCCAGCACGTCGAGGTTGTCGCGGATGCCCTCTGCTTGCAGCTGCTTGATGGTGCGGATGGCGTCCTCGGCGGTTTCGCCGGCAACGAACCGCTGCGCCAGTGTCCAGCCCTGCTTGCTCACGATTTTTTCCACGACCGGGTTGCCGGCAACGCCCAGGGCCACCTGCCGGTACAGCTGTTCGAATTGACTCATAGTGGCCTGTATTCTAGGCGTTTGCGCCCTGTGGTGGGATGGGTCTAAATCGCTGAGAGGGCCAGGCTCAGCGGCGCCGCCGGGGCCAGGCGCCGGTGGTCCACAGCGCCCCGGCCACCAGCGCCGGCTGGAACAGCAGCCGCACCAGCCGCTTGCGGTCGCTGTCCAGCCCGAAAGCGTCCGCGCGGGTCAGGTACTGCGAGACATTGCCCGGAAAGACAGCTATAAAAAAAGCGGCGCTGATCCGTCCCAGGGCGCGGCGGTGCTGCGGCAAAGCAATCAGGGCGCTGCCCAGGGAGATTTCGGCTATCCCGGACGCCACCACGATCAAGTCCTCGCTCAGATGCAGCGGGCCGTCGGTGAGTATGTCGGGCACCTGCGCCGGGAATTCGCCGCGGGCAAAAGTCAGGTGCCCGGTGCCGGCCGCGATCAGCACGCCGCCCAGCAGCAGGCGGCCGGCCGTTTGCAGAGCGGTGGGGGTGGTGTCTGCGGCTGTGGTGTCTTCAGCTGTGGGCCGGGGTAAAAAGGCAGTCATGCCCTACGCTGACACGCCGGGAGCGCCGCAAAGTGGACCCGCCTCACCAGCGGCCGGCTTCTCTGAAGCATTGCCAAATTGGGGCGCTGGCCGCCGGCTAGGGCTCGTCGCCGGAGCGGTGAGGCGAGCTGGTCAGCCGGCCCAGTGGCCCCAGAGTGAACAGAAACAGCGCGGTGGCGCCGGCTGCCAGCACATACATCTGCAGGCCGCAGGCCACGCCCACGGCGGAGGTGGCCAGCAGGCCCGCCGCGGTGGTCAGGCCCTTGGCGCCTTCGCCGCTTTTGGACGAGAAGATCGCCCCGGCCCCCAGAAAGCTGACCCCGCTGACCACCGCGCCCAGAATGCCGATCATGTCGAAGCGTACCTGGTCGTCTTCCTTGGCGAAGGACGTGACCAAACTCTCGCCCAGCACGATAAACAGTGCTGCGCTGACGCCCACCAGCATATAGGTGCGCAGGCCGGCACCATGGGTCTGCTGCTGGTGGGTTTCGCGCTCCCAGCCGATCAGGCCGCTCAGCACGGCGGCTGCCAGCAGGCCCTGCAGCAGCTCAAGTTGATTCCAGAAACCAGTCCACAGGGCGCTGTCCATGAATTGCTACAGCATAGGCAGCCGGGGCCATGGCGTGCCTTGGCGCAGGGTTCAGAGAGTTGCCATTACTGGGGCAGGGGCAGGGGCAGGGAGGGGCGGAGGGCTTCAGTCTGCCGGTGTAGGCCGCCGTACACCAGAACTTCCAACCCGGGAAAGGCCAGCGGCAACAGCAGCAGCCCGCCCAGAATCAGCCAGTGCAGCGGCAAAAAAGAGGTCTCGGGGTTCCAGGCCACCCAGAGCTGCTCGGGTTCCCCGGCCAGCTCGCGCCAGCGGACCATCGGATAGCGGCAGTGTGGGCATTCACGCCAGGTAGTCTGGGGCACGGGGCGGGGCATGGTGTCAGCCTTTACGCGGCCTGGCCCGGCAGGGTTGCCCCTCCAGGCTCAGAACATCTCGGCGCCGGATTCGACCGGGAAGACGCGCTCGGCCAGGGCTTCCAGGCCGGCTCTGCCCGCGCGGCTCTGGCAGTGCTCGGTGCTGCGGCAGAGGGTAATGTAGCGGCTGCGGCGCTGCGCGACCACCACCCGGTAAATGGTGGCCTCACTGGGCGAGCGGGTGTGATGGCACAGGTCACAGTGCAGGGCGTTCTTGGCCTGGCCGTGCAGGGGGGTGAACTCGGCCAGCTGCCGGCCATGCACCAGCGCCAGCCGGCCGTCGGCCACCGGATAAAGACCCAGGGTGGGCTGCCCGCTCATGTCCTGCGGCGCGTCTTCGCTGCCCGGAAACAGTTCCTGAAGCAGCTCGGCGGCGCTGAACGACTGCGGGGCCGGATTCTTGGAAGAGTCGCTCATCTGGCTTCTATGCTAGCGGCCCCGGCCAGGGGCGACTGTGCGGCCGTGCCCGCTGCCGGCCCTGTCTGTCTCAGCCGACGTGCAGGCAGCTGGTACGCCCTCAGCTGGCGTGCAGGTGCGGCCAGCTGCGTACTCTCCCCACCTGCACGCCCACGAAACGCTCCAGCCCCTGCCACAGCGGCCCGCGGTCTTCGGCCGGCACCGGGTGGTCCATGTTCTCGCGTACACTGCGGCGCACCACATGCCGCAGGAAATCCAGGCTGGACGGGCTCAGCGCCCGCTGGTGCGAGCAGCTGCCGCACAGCAGTTCGCCGCCAAACGGGTCGGGGTGGGCAGGGTCCGGCGCTCCGCAGCGCGCGCAGACCCGGGTGCGTGGCGGGAAGCCGGCCAGCGCCAGCAGCTTGTAACTCATCACCAGGGCCACCCAGTCGGGGTCGGGATAGTGCGCCACACCGCGCAGGCCCCCGGCAAACAGCTCGAAAGCTTGCTGTCCATACTCGTCGGCCTCGCCTTCCTGAAACAGCAGGTCGGCCAGTTCGGCCAGCAGGTGAGCGTAGGGGTGGCGTTCCGGCAGGGCCAGCCTCGGCAGGGCACCCTCCAGGCTGGCCTGCTGAATGACGGCCAGATCGTCGCCGGGCCGGGCGTACACCTGCAACCCCACATGGTGAAACAGGTTCAGCGCCCCGGCGTGCTTGCCGCGCAGGCCGCCGCGGGCAATGGCGCGCAGCTTGCCCTGTGGGGTCAGCAGGCTGACGATCAGGTCACCCTTGGGGGTCTTCCAGCGCCGCAGCACCACGCCGCTGCGCGAGCTGGAACGCTGGCGCCGGGGGGCGCGGGAGGCAGGGGCAGTGGGCGGTTGGGTCACGGCTTTTATTCTAGGGGCCTGCCCAGCCGCCGACCGTGGTGGCTCTCAGGGTGGGCGGCTGTCTCTGCTGGTCAGACGGCCACCGGGCAGGGCCAGCCGGCGGCGGGCCGATCTGCTCCCTGCAGTGGGTACACTGGGCGGCATGACACTTCTGGATATGGTCGGTCCGGTCATGGTCGGCCCCAGCAGCAGCCACACGGCCGGCGCCTGCCGAATCGGCCTAGCGGCGCACCACCTGCTGGGCGAGCCGGTCCGCTCTGCCGAGATTGGCCTGCATGCCTCGTTTGCCAAGACTGGACGTGGTCACGGCACCCACTTTGCGCTGGTGGCCGGGCTGCTGGGCTACGCTCCTGACGACCCCCGCTTGCCGGACAGCTTCGAGCATGCGCGGGCGCAGGGGCTGACCTTCAATTTCAGCCACATCGAACTGGCCGAGGTTCACCCCAATACTGCCCGCATCAGCCTGCGCGGCGAGACCCGCTCGGCCGAGATCATCGCCAGCTCGACCGGCGGCGGCGTGATTCTGGTGACCAACATCAACGGCTACGCGGTGCAGCTGAGTGCCGCCCATCCCACCCTGATCCTGCAGTACCGTGATATGCCCAGTATCCTGTCGCGGATCACCACCGCCATCGCGGCCGAGGAAGTCAATATCGCCACGCTGAGCTGCACCCGCGACCGCCGTGGCGGCACCGCCCTGGTCGCCATCGAATTGGACGGCCCGGATATTGACCCCGGCGTGCTGGACACTTTCGGGCGCTATCCCAGCATGCAGTGGGTGCGGCTAATGCCCAAACTGATGGACGGCTGAGTGCATCCCTTTTCAAGTGCTAAAAATCCCTTTTTCCCCGAGGAGGACCCTATGAAACTGGAAGACATCATGCAGGCCCCCGCGCCCGCCTCTGCCTGGGTGCTGGAGCGTGACTGCGAAGAATCTGGCCTGGACCCCCAGGCGGTCCGTGCCGAGATGCGCCGCCGCATTGCCGAGATGCGCGACTCGGTGGATCGCGGGCTCCGCAGCGATGCCAAGAGCATCACCGGCATGGTGGGCTGGAACGCCAAGGGCCTCTGGGAAGTACCGGACCTACTGAATGCGCCGCTGCTGGTGCGGGTGCAGGCGTACGCCATGGCCGTGAACGAGGAAAATGCCCGGATGGGCCGCATCGTGGCGGCGCCCACCGCCGGCAGCGCCGGCACCGTGCCGGGCGCGTTGCTGGGCGTGGCCGACCACCTCGGCATTGACGACGACCAACTGGTGGGCCCACTGATTCTGGCGGCCGGGATTGGCAAAGCCATCAGCCAGAAGATGTTCATTTCAGGTGCCGCCGGCGGCTGTCAGGCGGAAATCGGCTCCAGCGCCGCGATGGCCGCCGCCGCCGTCACCGAGCTGATGGGCGGCTCGCCCCGCGCCGCCGTTCACGCTGCCGCCCTGGCACTGACCAACACCATCGGGCTGGTGTGTGACCCGGTGGGCGGCTACGTGGAAGTGCCCTGCGTGAGCCGCAACGCCTTTTACGCCGTTCACGCGGTGAGCGCGGCGCAGCTGGCGCTGGCGAACCTGGAAAGCTTTATTCCGCCCGACGAGGTGGTGACCGCAATGGCCGAGGTGGGCCGGATGATGCCCCCTTCGCTGCGCGAAACGGCCGAGGGCGGCCTGGCCCAGACTCCTACTGGCCGGCAGATCATGGAGCGGATGGAAAGCGGGGAGATTGACCCACTGCCGCTGATGCAGTGACCCTTCAGCGGTTGCCTGGGGCGAAGCCGGGTTGGCGTTCCAGCCAGCGCTGCGCGCCAGGCCGGTGCTCCTCGCGGTGATGTGCCAAGCTGCCGCGCAGCACATCCAACAGGGTATAGCCGTCTAACCAGTCTCTTGGGCAGGTCAGGTCGCCTTCGTCTGGTAGGCGCGCTAACCTCAGCACTTCCCGGAAGCCACTTTCCCACGCGGCGTGGCTTTCGGCCCAACTCTGTCCCTGGGCGGCGGCCTGAATCCGGGCGTTCAAGGTGTCGAGGTCCTGCCTGTCGGGATTTTGACCTTCTGCCCAGGCGGGGTAGGCTGGCTCTGCACCGTCAGGAGCCGTTTTGAGACGGGCCAGAGTCACCTCCTGCCAGGCTCTCAGGTGCGCCAGCAACTCACGCCAGGTCCAGGCATTCTGCATCCGGGTCTCGGTCAGGTGCAGCCGCTCGGCCTGGGCATTCATGGTCTGCCACGTCCAAAACTCGCGGCGCAGCTCGGCCAGGACGCCCGGCGCTGACATCAGCTCAGAAACTCCAGCAGGGCCCGGTTCGTCCAGGTTGGCGAGGTGCCCGGCGCCTTGGATCTGCTGCACGGTGCCGCCGCTCAGGCGGGCCGTTTCCTGCGCTTCTTCCGGCGGGGTCAGGCCGTCCTCGCTCCCCACCAGCGCCAGCACCGCCACCTGCCGCCCGGCCAGTGCCCGCAGCACGTCCCGGCGGTCGGCGCGGGCAGCCATGGCCCGCAGCGCGGCGGCGATGCCCTCGCGGCTGGCCTCCTGGGTCATGGCGACCGTCTGCTCGGCGGTGGAGGGTTTCTGCTCCTCGCGGGCGTTCTTGATGATAAATTCAGCGCCCTCGGCCAGCACTCGCTGGGCCTGTTCTTCGCGGTGCTGCTTTTTCTCCTCGTCGTCGCCGCTGGCAGACGTATCGGCCAGCACCACGCGCGGCACCCGCTCACTCTGGCCGCGTTCTTCCAGCAGAGCCAGCACTTCCAGCACCAGATAGCCGCCCATGCTGAGGCCCACCAGCGAGAACGGTTCTTCGGGCAGTTTGCTGTCCAGCAGCCACTGCGCGGCGGCTTCCAAGCTGTTCATCTGGCCCGGTTCGCCGCCAAAACCCGGCAGGTGCGGCACGATCACGCGCAGGCCGGCGGCCTCCAGCGCCGCTTTCTGGGCGTCCCACATCCGGGCGTCCAGCGGGAAGGCGTGCAGCAGCACGGCGGTCTGGGGGCGCGCCGCCGCGCTTTGGTCGGTGTTCTGGCCTGTGCTGTTCTGGCCTGTGCTGTTTTGGGTGGTGGCGTTCTGGGAAGGGCCGGTCTTGTCCTGCGCCATGGGCCCAGGCTAGCGGTCCGGTGCGGCCTCCGGATGGGCCGCGGCTTTAGGATTCGCCGGCTTCCTGAAGGTGTTTTTTCAGCCTGGGCCACTGCCGGTGAGCTTCGGCGCGGGCCTGCGCCTGGGCCTGCAGCTCCCGTTCCTGCAGCGCCGCCCGGTGGGTCTTGCTGAATGCGGCGTCCTCGCTGCCCAGCAGCTCCAGCAGCACCTCGGCGTCCTGCACCCGGCCCAGCAGGTCCAGCATGTCCCGGACCTCGCGGGGGGCCTTGCCCGACAGTTCCAGGGTGTAGCGGTAGCGCTTCATCTGTTTGCGCCAGGTATGCCAGGCCTCGGCGTCGTCGCTGCCTGCGCCTTTCATCAGCACTTTGCCCTGTTTCAGCAGCGCCCGGCGGTCTTTTTTCAGCGCTTTCCTGGCTTTCTTCTGCCAGTCGGCCGGCAGGTTGTAGCCCCGGGGCGGCCTGGCCGGCAGGGGACGTTGCCGCAGCAGCTCGGCACGGCGGCGAGACCAGGCGCGCTCGAAACGGGTCAGCGCAGTCGGGCTGGCGTCCAGCTCATGCAGGGCGGCCCGCAGGTGTTCGCCGGCCGCGTCGTGGTCGCGCAGCGGGGCGGCGGCCCGGCGCAGATCACGCCACTCGCGGCGCACCCCGCCTTTCAGGCCACTGACCTGCGCCTCGGCGGCGGCGCGGCGGGTCAGCTTGCGCACCTCGTGAATGGCGGTGGGGTCAGCCGCCTGGAAATCGTCCCAGAGACTGGCCAAGCGCTGCGGCAGGGCGCTGGGCTGGCGCTGCTGACCCGGGTGCTGGCTGACGGCTGGTGTGCTCGCTCGCGCTGCGCTGGACATGCTTTAGCCTAGCAGGCCCCCGGCTCCTATACGGCACCGGCTGCTCCCCTGGCCCCGGCCGTTACACTGGGGCCCATGCTGGTGTATGTCTTGCCCGGAACCCTGGAAACGCGTGAAGCCGACCTCGACCTCTTGTGGGAGGCCGGCGCGACCGGCCTGGAAGAACGCGGGGAGCAGATTCGCGCCTATTTCGACGAGCGGCTGGACCTGGAAAGCGGCCCGCTCTCCGGCGGCGAGTGGTTGGAAGAACCCGAGCAAGACTGGCAGGCCGCTTTCAAGCGCGACATTCGCCCGGTGCAAGCGGGCCGCATCACCATCGCCCCGCCCTGGCTGGCAGATCAGGTGCCGGCCGGGCAACTGCCGCTGATCATCGAGCCGGGGATGGCGTTCGGCACCGGGCACCACGCCACCACCCGGCTGGCGGTAGAAGCCCTCAGCGAGCTGGACCTGAGCGGCGCCCGCGTGCTGGACGTGGGCACCGGCAGCGGCGTGCTGGCGATGGCGGCGGCGCGGCTGGGCGCAGCGCTGGCCTACGGGGTGGACATTGACCCCCAGACCATTCCGGTGGCCCGCGAGAACGCCGCCCAGAACGGCCTGGGCGCTCCCGGCGTTCTGTTTGATGAAGGTAGTCTGGGCCCCAGCGGCTTCACAGCGCCGGCCGGTCAGCAGGAGGCTCTGGCCGAGCAGGGCTACGATGTGTTGGTCGCCAACCTGTTCGCCGAGCTACACGACCTGCTGGCCGACGCTTACCTGCGGCATCTGCGGCCCGGCGGCGGGCTGATTCTGACCGGCATCCTGGAAGACCGGCTGCCGCTGGTGCTGGCAGCCCTGGAGCGTGAAGGCGTGCAGAATGTGCAGGTGCGCCAGGACGGCGAGTGGGTGCTGGTCACCGGCCAGAAAGCCACCAACCAGAAAGCCACCGGCCAGAAAGCAGGCTGAGGATGCGCCTGACCCGCGTGCGCGTGCCGGAATTGGCCGCCGAGATGACCCTGAGCGGCTCCGAAGCACACCACCTCAGTGTGATGCGGCTGGGCGCCGGCGACCCGCTGCTGGTCTTTGACGGGCGGGGCCGTGAAGCCCGCGCCGAGTTGCTCACGCTGGACAGCCTGCGGGCCACCCTGCGGCTGGTGGAAGAAATGCCCGGCACTCCCGAAACGCCGCAGCCGGTCACGCTGGCCGTAGCGCTGCTCAAGGGCGACAAACTCGCAGACGTGGTGCGGGCCGCCACTGAACTGGGCGTGGCCAGCATTCAGCTGCTGGTCACCGCGCACGCCGACGTGCGCGACATCGGCGCCAACAAGCTGGCCCGGCTGAACCGAATTGCTGCCGAGGCCAGCAAGCAGTCGCGCCGCGCCGTGACGCCGGCGGTGCTGCCGCCCATTCCTCTCCCGGCGCTGAGCTGGGAAGGGCAGGCTTACGTGGCGCACCCCTATGTCCACGACCTGTTGGCCGATCAGCTGCACTGGGAGAGCCCGGTCACGCTGCTGACCGGCCCAGAAGGCGGCTTTTCTGAGGCCGAGATGGAGGCGCTGCTGGCCCGTGGCGCCCGCGGCGTGGTGCTGGGCCCCCGTATCCTGCGGGCTGAGACGGCCCCGGTGGCCCTGCTGGGTGCCATCGCGGCCACCGGCGTCTGATTCCCTTCCCCCCGAGTATCTTCCGCTGCGCACCTCCCGCCGCGTAGCTTCGGCCGCGCAGCCGGCACTCAGAAGGGGCCGCTAGACTGGTTGCCATATGCGCCTGCCTCTCCGTCTCGTGCCGCTGCTGGTGCTGCCCCTGCTGGGCGGCTGCCGCTACAACTACGTGCCGCTGATTCCGCCGGTGGCCGAGGTAAACCTGCCCCCGCGCATCTTCGGTGCCGAAATCCGGCGCGACGGTGACGATCTGGTGCTGACCGCACAGCTCCAGGGCCGCTTTCCGGCCGGTTATCTGAACGTGACCTGGTTTGACGGCAACCGGCAGCTGGCGCAGGACTCGGTGTATCTGGACGCCGAGCAGCGGGAAGCCACTTTCCGCCTCAAGGCCCCGGCGAAAGGCGCCTACCGCGCGGCCCTAGGGCTGGGTGATCAGGTCATGCGGCTGGTGGAGTTCTACGAGGTTCGCCCGTGAGTGACGCCGTCTACACCGGGGTGGTGGAGTGGCGCCGCGGCGAAACCGAGCGCTGGGTGTGGCGCAGCTCACAAGATGGTGGGGGAGAGGTGGTTCCCTACCGCAGCGAGCCCTGGCCGGCTCCAGTAAATTACGGCTGCCTGCCCGCGCTGCACAACCCCGCCGACAACGCCGAAGTGGACGCCGTGTGGCTGGGAGAACCGCTGGCGGTGGGCGCCCGCGTCACGGCCACCCCGGCCGGGGTGCTGTGGCTGCTGGACGGCGACCACAAGGTCGTTTTCGGTGACGACGAGCGGGGTCAGGCCGACCTGCTGGCCTGGTTTCCGCCGGAACGCGGCGCCCGGTTGCTGGGGCCCGGCGCCGCGCTGGCCTGGCTGCAGCAGCTGGCCGCGGCTCAGTCCTGATTGAACTGTTGCTCGGCCGCCCGCTTGAAAGGGTTGCCACGGGTCATGCTGGTCTCGGCTTCGGCGCCGCGGTAAGCTTTCAGGTCGCCGGTCGGGCCAGGCAGCAGCCGGTTGACCAGCACCATCGCATCGGCCATCAGCTGCGGAGCCAGCGCCTGCACGTAGCGGGCCACCGTGGCCGGAATGCCGATCATCGCCTCGGCGTCGCCGCGCTCCAGAGCATTCACGATGCCGCGGGCAGCTGCCGGCGCGGGCATGGAAATCAGCGGCAGGTTGTCGATGGTGGCAAACCAGCCGTATTCCTTTTCGTAATCACCTTTCACCAGCGCGTGCTTGGGGCTGCCGGTCTGCATCAGGCCGGGGCAGGCCACCGTCACCCCGATGCCGTCCAGGCTCAGCTCGGAGCGCAGCGCCGCGCCCAGGCCCACCGCCGCGAATTTGCTCATGGAGTAGGGGCCCAGGTGCGGCACCGCAATCTTGCCGCCGATAGAGGCGATCAAGAGCACCCGGCCGCCGGCCGCCTTGAGATGCGGGTAAGCCGCGCGGGTCAGGCGCAGACCGGCAAAAGCGTTGATTTCCATGATCTCGCGCCAGTCTTCTTCGGTCATGTCCTGCACCGGGCCCGACTGAATCATGCCGGCGTTGTGAACCACTACGTCCAGGGTGCCGTAGGTGTCTGCGGCATGTTGCACGATGCGCTCCAGGTCCTCTTGGCTGGTCACGTCGCCGGCGATGGTCGTGACCTCGGCGCCGCGTTCACGCAGGTCAGCGGCCGCTTTTTCCAGGTCCCCGGCGGTGCGGGCGGTCAGGGTCAGCCGGGCGCCGCGCTCAGCGAACTCGCGGGCCAGCGCCAGACCCAGCCCACGCGAGCTGCCGGTGATCAGCACGCTTTTGCCGCTCAGGTCGTAGCGGGGAACCAGGGCGCGGCGGGCGGCCAGGGCCGTGACGGCACCGGCCAGAAGCAGTCGTTTGGGAACTCGCATACCGCATTATGGGCCGCAGCGGGGGCCGGGGGGAGAGCGCCGACCTTAGCTTGAATTCATGTGCTGACCTTGCGGCAGTGTCTGGCTACACTGGGAGGCATGACCCAAGGCCGCGAACCCAGCATCTTCGAGCGCATCATCGCCCGTGAAATCCCTTCGGACATCGTGTATGAGGACGACGACTACATCGCCATCCGCGACATCGCGCCCAAGGCGCCCATTCACCTGCTGGTGATTCCCAAGGTCTGGACCCCCCGGATCGACACCATTCAGGACCCGGAGCAGATGGGCCGGCTGTGGCTCAAGGCGTCCGAGGTGGCCCGGCAGCACGCCCAGGATTACCGCCTGGTGGTGAATGCCGGCCGGGGCGCGGGCATGATGGTGGAACACACCCACATCCACATTCTGGCCGGCTGGGAAAATGGCCCCGAAAGTGACGTGCTGTGACGGCCGCCGGCTTCGCCGGAGTCATCTTCGACTTTGACGGGGTGCTGGTGGATTCCGAGGGCATCGCCTACGACGCCTGGGTAGGTGCGATGGGCGAGGCTGGTGAGCGCATCGGCAAGCAGGCTTTGATGGACGCCGGCAATGGCCTGACCAACGCCATGCTGCTCGACTGGCTGCGCGAGGAACACGGCTGGGAACCGCCGGCTGGGTTCAGCGACGACCTGAGCCGGCGTTTTGCGCAGGCGTTCGGCCCCGGCGCCATGATTCTCGGCGCGGCCGAGACCCTGGCAGGTTTACGTGCGGCCGGTGTTCCGGTGGCGCTGGCGACCAACAGCAGCCAGGAAGAAATGGTGTTCAAGCTGGGCGAGGTGGGCCTGAGCGAAGGCTTTGGCAAACACGCCTATAACCCTTCGCACGTGGGCGGCCGCGCCAAGCCGGCGCCCGACCTCTACCGCCATGCGGCCACGGCGCTGGGCCTGCGCCCGCAGCAATGCCTGGTGCTGGAAGACAGCCTGGTGGGCGTGCGCGCCGCCGTGGCCGCCGGCTGCACCGTCTGGGGCCTGACCGCTACCCATCACGACCCGGCGCTGGCCGGCGAACTGCTGGCCGCCGGCGCCCAGCGCACCCTGAGCAGCCACGCGGAAGTGCAGGCGGCGCTGGGGCTGTAAAGGCCGCAGGCGGGGTGAGGCAGCTCTGGCCTATTCTGCCCGCATCTCGCGCTCCATCAGCTCCCGGGCAGCCTGCTGCGGAGCCCACTCACCGGCTGCTACCCGCGACACGGCGTGGATGATGGGCAGGTCAAAGCCGTGCTGCTCGCCCCAGTCGTGCAGCAGCCGGGCGGTGCGCAGACCTTCCACCACCTTGCCGCCCTGCTCGGGCTGCTCGCCCAGCGCCAGCGCCTCGCCGGCGGCCCGGTTGCGCGAGTGCCGGCTGCCGGCGGTGGCTATTAGGTCACCCAGGCCGCTCAGGCCGTAGAGGGTGCCCGGCTGTGCCCCCGCCCAGTCCAGGTAGCGGGCCATTTCCGGCAGGCCCCGGGTCAGCAGCGAAGCTTTGGCGTTGTCACCCAGGTGCAGGCCGTCCACCAGCCCAGCGGCCACCGCCAGTACATTTTTCAGCACGCCGCCCAGCTCCACGCCCACCGGGTCGCCCGAGGTGTAGGGCCGCAGGCTGGCCGACTGCAGCAGCGCCTGAGCGCGGCGGGCCAGCGCGGGGTCGTCGCTGGCAATTACAGTGGCGGCCGGCAGCCCCCGCCCGATTTCCTCGGCGTGGTTGGGGCCGCTCAGCACTGCCAGCCAGGCAAACCCTCCGGCCCGCGCCAGTTCGCTGAGGCGCTCTCCGTTTGGCCCCAGGCCCTTGGCGCACAGCAGCAGTGGCAGTTTCTGTGGCAGTGCGGCCAGCAGGTCCGGCACCCCCACGCTGGGCGTGACCACCAGCGCCAGTTCGGCGCCGTCTACTGCTTCGGCCAGCTTGGACGTGATGTGCAGTTCGGGCGGCAGTGGCACGCCCGGCAGATAGGCCACATTTTCCCGCCGCTCGCGCAGTTCCTGGGCGGCCTCCGCGCGCCGGGCCCACAGGGTCACATCGCTGTGCCCGGCCCGCAGCAGGCTCAGGGCCAGGGCGGTGCCCCAGCCGCCGGCGCCCAGGACAGCAACCTTGGGCGCGGGAACTCTGGGCGTCACTGTGCCTCACCTTTCCAGGCCAGCACCCAGATGCGCGGGGTGTCGGCCTGCGGCTCAGCATAATCGGGGTATTCCACGATGTCCCAGTGGGCAAATCCGGCGGCCCGTAGCAGGGGCTCCACCTCCTGGGGGTCATAGCCGCGCTCGCGGTGCATTTCGGTGAATTCTTCTACCTCGCCGCCGTCGCGCACCACCCGGCATAGCGCCTGCACCACGCCCAGTTCTTCCTCCTCGTCGTAGACGTGGGACCAGTGGTAATGCACCTCGCTGCCGTCAGCCGCCGGGGCCACGCCTTCCATCACGCCGCCTTCCCACAGGTCGCGCACGCCCAGGCGCGTGTTCAGGTCACAGGCCAGCAGCCCGCCGGGGCGCAGGTGCCGCGCCGATTGGGTCAGCGCCTGCCCCAGTTCCTGTGTGCTCAGCAGGTTGTTGAGGCTATCGAACACGCAGGTGATCAGGTCAAAGCGTTCCTCCAGCTCGAAGGTGCGCAGGTCGCCTTGCACCAGCGGCACGCTGCCTGGCAGGCGCTGGCGTGCGCGGGCCAGCATCTCGGCCGAGCCGTCCAGCCCGGTCACGTCCCAGCCGGCCGCCAGCAGCTCGCGGGTCAGGCCGCCGGTGCCGCAGGCCAGGTCCAGTGCCTGCCCACGCCCCAGGCCCCGGTCACGGGCGTAGGTCAGGAGAAAATCGGTCCACTGGTCGTACTCCACGTCGTCCATCATGGTGTCGTACACCGCAGCCAGCGCGGTAAAGGGGGGATGTTGCATAGCGACAGGATAGGGGAGGATAGCCGGGGGCCTGTGCTCAGGCACCGGGCCGGGGCCAGCGTTCAGCTCTGAAAGCCCGGTTTCCCAGTTGCTGCCGCGGCCACTGGCCGGCTGCGCAGCCGGTCAGCACTGCGCAGACCCAGTGCCAGCACCGCCAGCGCCAGCGGCGTGACCGAGGGGTTCAGGAACCAGCCCATCAGGAAACCGCCGTAGCCGAGTAACCCAAAGAAAGCCAACAGGGCCAGCTCGGTGCGGGCCTTCAGCAGCTCGGCCGCGATCAGGCCCAGCAGTGGCAGCAGAAACAGCAGCACGGGAAAGCCGTTGCTGTAGACCTCCTCAATCAGGTAGTTGTGCGGCTTGATCATCAGCAGGGTGCGCTCACGGGTCACGGTCTCGCCGTTCACTTCCTTCTGGGCGATGGCCGCCAGCCCGCTCACGCCCACCCGCTCATCCGGCTGGGCACCAACAATTTTGCGCAGGAAGGGTTCGCGTTCTTCTGGGGTCAGGTGGCTGTAAAAGTTGTTCTGAAACGTCTCGTAGCCCCAGCCGGTCAGCGGCCGCGCGGCCGCACTCCGCAGGCCCGAAGTGAAAATCAGCAGACGCTCGGAGGTGGTTTTGGCGGTGGTGCCGGCATTGAACTGGTTTTCCTGGTCGGCCGGTTGCAGCGGCGCCCAGCCCGCATTCTGCACCTGCCGGCCCAGCTCCACCAGCCCGTTGGTGGCTGCCGGCGGCAAAAAGGCGGCTCCGGCCAGCAGCAGTGCGGCCAGCCAGGAGCGCCGCACCGTCAGCACGGCAAACAGCAGCATCTGCCCCGAGAACACCAGCGCGGCCAGGTTGCCCTGGGTGGAGGCCACGCCCAGCAGCAGGAAAGCCAGCGATAGCAGCAACAGCGGCCAGTGACGCCGCCTAGCGAACAGCAGCGCCAGCGGCGTCAGCAGCGGCCAGATGCCCGAAATCCAGCCGGAATTGCCCACCGTCAGGATGGGAAAGGCGGTCACGCTGAAGGCCCCCTGCAGCGGGCCGAGGTAAGGGTTGCCCAGCAGCGGCCGCAGGCCCACGAATTCGGCGCTAGACCACAGGCTGATGACCCCCAGAAAGCCCAGCAGCAGCGGCCAGACCTGCCGCTCATGGCGTGCCGTTTCGGCAGCGCCGCTCACCGGCCGGCACAGTGCCAGCAAAAAGGTGGCCCAGTAGAGCGCGTTGGTGAGCAGGCCGCTGCGCCAACCGGGCCAGCCGATCACACTGACTTCCGGGTGGGAGGCGGTCAGCGTGTTGGTCACGGTGATCCAGGCCAGATAGCCCAGCACCAGCCACAGCACCGGCCGCGGCGCACTGAAGCGAAAACGCTGCCGGTTCAGCCAGATGAAGGTGCCGGTCAGCAGGGTAATGGCGGCCAGCGCGGCCAGCTTGCCCACCACGAAATAGCCTTCGCTGTTGGTGTGCGGCACCACGAAGAAAAACAGCAGCAGGCCTACCACCAGCCAGTAGGTGTCGGTCCCAATCCAGGAAAAGAGACGTTGCGGGGGGGTGGAGGCTGTGGCTGGATGAGGCATGCTGACCCTAGTTATAGGGCAGAGCGGTTAAGGAAGAGACCCAGGCCGGGTCCATTCAGTGCTGAACGGTCAGGGTGCCGCCGTCAAAGGTGAAGCGGGCGCCAGAGACACTCTGGGCCGTGACACTCACCGATTGGTCGGGCAGCAGGGTAATTTTGCTGGTGCCGGAAACAACGGCGCTGGGTTCCGGCTGCGCTGACGTGCTCAGGGCATCGGCGCTGCTGTCGTTGCACTGCCGGCCGTTCAGCGAAGCCGGCAGGTAGCCCAGTTCATCACGCTGCATCTCCGCGCCGCTGATGCAATGGCGGAGATAAGCGACCGTCGCCCCATCGTTGGCGCGGGCGCGTGCCTGGAACAGGTTGGGCAGCAACACGGCCAGCAGCACCGCAGTGATAGAGAGAACGATCAGCAGTTCTACCAGGGTAAAGCCTTGCTGGGAATGCTTCATAACAGGCCTCGGGGTGAGGTGGGTGGGGAAGAAAGGATGCAAAAAAGCCGCCCCTGCACAGAGAGGCGGCCCAGGAGTCCTGAGGACTCAGGTAAGAGGTTACTTCTTAGGAGTGAACTTCCAGGCCTGGCCGTCGTAGTCCCACACGCCGCCGGACTTGGAGGTCGCGCTGACGGTGTAGCTGTCGGTGGCATCCACAGTCGTGAAGGTGGCGGCGCTGGTGGCACCAGGCAGAGGCTTGCCCATCAGCTTGGCGCAGTCGCCGCTCTCAGGCAGCTTGCCACTCACGGCGTCACGGGCAGTTTCAATCGCAGTGATGCATTCCTTGGCAACAGCCTGGGTGGCGGTGTCGTTGGCCTTGTTGCGGGCGCTCAGCAGGTTGGGCACCAGCACGGCGGCCAGGATGCCGATGATGGCGATGACGATCAGCAGTTCAATCAGGGTAAAACCAGCGGTGTTGTTCTTCATGGTGTGCTCCTTGTGGGTTCGGCGGGCCGGTTAAAATATCGGATAGGTCCGGCCGCGCCTGGTATGGCTTGGCAGTTGCGGGGGTGTGTGGCCGGGGCAATCGCCCGGGATATTCGGCCTTCCCGTCTCTGCTGTCAGGAGCATAGGCCCGGCCTTCTCACAGCGGTCTTACGTTTGAGGGGTTGGTCCCCGCCTGTGTGCCTTTAGACTTTTTTCCAGCAGGTTTCCGGCGTGTGAGGCGAACTTTTTTTGTCTCCGGCCTCCATAAGAGCGGCTCTGGAAGGCCCCGCCGGCCCCCGTTTTTCTGACACAACTCTGCCAGGGTGCCGCGCCCAGGCCGGTGCGGTATGATGCCTGCGTTGCCGCGGAGCCTGGTGCCCCGCCGAAAGTGGCTGTGCCGTGCTGCACGGCCTGAGCCGTGTTCCCCTGGCCCCCTGGAAGCGTTCCAGCGTGCTGGCGGGCGGAACCGCTTTTCTCCCTGTTTTCTCTTTGGCCCCTGTCTTCTGGCCCCTGAAAGGAACCCACCCCGCCCATGCGAGATTCGATGGAAGTTCACCCGTGGAAGTAAGCCCGCGCATTGCGCCCCACTCCAACGACGCCGAGATCAGCGTGCTGGGCAGCATCCTGCTGGACAACGACGTGCTGAGCGCCCTGGGCGACACGGTCACGCCCGAAATGTTCTACCGCGAAGGCCACCGCAAGATTTACCGTGCCATGCAGAAATTGCAGGAGCGCGGCGAGCCGGTGGACCTGGTCACGCTGTCCGAAGACCTGCGGGTCGGCGGGCAGCTGGACGAGGTGGGTGGCCTGCCGTACCTGATCGGGCTGTCGGACCAGGTGCCCACCGCCGCTTACGCCGAGCACTACGCCCGCATCGTGAGCGAGAAATACACCCTGCGCCAGCTGATCGGCGCGGCCGGCCGGGTGATGCAGCTGGCTTACGACGGCGCACAGCCGCTGGAAGATCTGCTGGACGGCGCCGAGAAAGCCATTTTCAGCGTGGCCGACCAGAAGCAAAAGGGCGGCGACTTCGAGGTGATGAGCGACGTGGTGCACGACACCTTCGAGTACATCACCCAGCTGCACCAGAACCGGGGCATGCCCGACGGCGTCAGCTCCGGCTTCAGCGACCTGGACGAAACCATTTCCGGCTTTCAGAAAGGCAGCCTGAACGTGCTGGCGGCCCGGCCCTCGATGGGCAAGACGGCTTTCGCCCTTTCTATCGCCCAGAACATCGGCCTGCGCGGCGACAAGACGGTCGCCATCTTTAGCCTGGAAATGCCCAGCGTGCATCTGGTGCTGCGAATGCTGTGCAGCGAGGCGCGGGTAGACATGAACCGGATTCGCAACGGGCAGCTGGGTGAGCGCGATTTCGAGCGGCTGGCGCACGCGGCGGGCCGGCTGGCCGAGGCGCCCATCGTGATTGATGACCAGCCGGACCTCACCCTCAACACCCTGCGCTCCAAACTGCGCCGCATCTCCGCGCAGCGCGGGCAGCTGGGCATGGTGGTGATTGATTACCTGCAGCTGATGTCGGGCGGCCGCGGCGGAAACGGCAGCGAGAACCGCCAGCAGGAAATCAGCACCATTTCGCGCGGCCTCAAGGGGCTGGCGCGTGAGCTGGACGTGCCGATCATCGTGCTCTCGCAGCTGTCGCGCGCTGTGGAATCGCGCCCCAACCACCGCCCGATGCTCTCGGACCTGCGTGAATCGGGCGCCATTGAGCAGGACGCCGATATCGTGATGTTCATCTACCGCGACGAGTACTACAACCAGGAAACCGACCAGCAGGGCATTGCTGAGATTATCGTGGGCAAGAACCGTAACGGCCCGGTCGGGACCGTGAAGCTGCAGTTCCACAGCGCCCATGTGCGCTTTAATGACCTGGCCCCCGAAGGAGCGATATGAGCGACGACACTCCGGTGACACGTTCTTCACGCAGTGGCCGCCGGCGCCGTTCGGGCCGCCGCAGCGCAGGGGCAGCCGGGCCCGGCCAGCCGCAGCAGATCCAGGATCAGGGGCAGCCGGGAGAGGGCGGTCAGGCCGCAGCACCAGCCGCCCTGACCACCGAGAACCGCCCCCAGAGCGGCGAAGCGGCCACCCGGACCCCGCGCCGGCGCAGCCGCAGCCGCCGTGGGGGCAAGGCCAAGAAGGTGGGCAACAATATCCAGTACCCTGGGCAGGTCACCAACGACACCTCGGTGCCCAAGCCGGCGCCGCCCAGCCGCCGCGGCAAGCGCAAACGCCCGCTGGCTGCGCCCCGGATCGGGGTGGGCTGCGTGATTTTGCGCGGCGACCAGATTCTGCTGGTGCGCGAGCGCGGCCGCTGGTCGCTGCCCAAAGGTGGGCTGGAAGCCGGCGAACTGATTCAGGACGGCGCCCGGCGCGAAACCTACGAGGAAACCGGGTTGGTCATCGAACTGCGTGACCTGGCCTTCGTGGTGGAGTTCCAGGCCGAGTCGTGGGGGCACCACCTGCAGTTCTTTTACACCGGCCGGGTGGTGGGCGGCGACCTGGGCCCCAGGGACCCCGACCACGACGTGCAGGAAGCCCGCTTTGTGCCGGTGCGCGAGCTGCGCGAGTACATCCGCTTCCGGCCCCGGCTGGTGTCGCTGGAAACTTGGCTGCACGAGCGCCGGCCCCGGCACTTTGTGTTCAACCTGGACCAGGAACCCGCCATGCTGCGCCGTCGCCGCCGGGTTGGGGCAGACGGGGCAACGCCAGCTCCCAGCAATGAGCCACAGGACGTAGACCTCGACTAGAGAAGTGCAGCGGGAGAAACCGGGAGGGCCGGGCCAAAGGGCATAAAAAGGGTCAGTAAAGGCAGCCCTTCCCCTGCCCAGCTTTGTATGTTATTTTCGTAATATGAGACGAAATTCTGCTAAAACCAGCCGAAAATACTGGAAGGAAGACCCCTACCCGGCCAGTGGGCGCAGCTACGAGTATGTTTGCCCCGACTGCGGCCAGCCGCTGGAGCTGTGCGACCTGCGCGACGGCGACCAGGCCTACTGGTGCCACAGCTGTGGGCGGGGCCACCGCGCCGGGCAGCCCCCGCTGGAAGCCCTGCGCCGCGGCGATGATGTGGCCTGAAAGCCGCTGCCAGCCAGACACAAACATAAGAGAGGAGCGCAGGCCTATTCACCTGCGCTCCTCTCTTTTCAGCTGCTAAAGCAGTCTTTAGCGGTTGCTGCTGAGCCAAAGAGCGATGGCCGCATTGGCCGCGCCCGCCTTCTCGAAGATGGCGGCGTGGCCGGCACCCGGAATCATGACCAGCTGGCTGCCGGCAATGTCTTGGTTCATCTTCTTGGCGCCTTCGGCGGCCGTCACGTTGTCTTCCAGGCCAAAAATCAGCAGGGTGGGCACCCGGATGGACTTCAGCACCGGGCGGGCGTCGGGGCGGTTCGCCAGGGCATTGGCTCCGCCCACTGCGCCGTCACGGCTGGCCTGCTTGATCAGGGTCTTCAGGTGCCCGGCCTGGGCCGGCTGATTCAGGCGGTCGGCGCCGGTCATCATGCGGGGCATCAGCACGTCCACCAGGCTGCTCACACCGCGCTCCTGGGCCTGCTGCGCCACGCCGCGCCACATGCCTGCTTCGGCGGGGCCGGCCGGGTCGGCGGTGGTGTCAATCAAGATCAGGCCCTTGAAACGTTCGGGCGCCGACTTATACATCTGCAGCAGGGTCATCTCATGCCGGCGGCAGTGGTCTTTTGCAGGCCCAGGGCGTCCATGAAGCCCAGCATGGTGCTGGCGTAGTTCTCAATGCTGACCGGCTGGCCGGGAGCCAGCGTGCTCTTGCCGAAGCCGGGCAGGTCCACCGTGACCACCCGGTAGCCGGCCAGGTTGCGGTTCTTCTTGAACAGTTCGCCGTTCAGGGGGTAGCCGTGGATCATCAGCAGGGGTTCGCCCTGGCCTTCAGCCTTGAAAAAGACTTTGGCACCGTTCACGTTGACGGTGCCTCGGTCGGGGATGGTCTGGTTGGTGGCCGCCTGAGCAGCAGAGGTCAGTAGGGCGGCGGAAATGGTCAGCAGGGCCAGTTTTTTCATGGGGAACCTCCAGTGGTTCGGGTCAGATTTGGGGAAATCAGAGCCCTATTCTGGATGTTGCCCTCTGCTCCTGCGTGTGCCTCATGTAAAACCTGGGTTTATTGATGCTGAGCCGGAGTCTGGCCTGTCAGTCGGCCGGCTGCTCTGTTTCAGGCATAAGTTTAGGCTCCGGCGCGTCGCTCCCAGTCAGGCTCAGGCGGGCTTCCAGCGCCGCGACCCGCTCGGTCAGTTCGCGGTTCTGGCGAGTCAGGGCCAGCAGCAACAGGGCGTAATGGTCGTACAGCTTGGGCCGCTCCATTCGCACCTCGCCGGACATCCACTCACCCAGCAGCTGCTCGGAGGCGGCCAGCACCTCGCTGTCCGGCACCTCGCGCCAGTGGCGGCCCTGCAAGATGGTGTGGGCAAAATTCAGCTCATCGCTCATATGGCCCAGTGTAGAGGGCAGCTCTGGTCAGAACCGGTGTTCGCCGGTCACCCAGTAGGGCACCCGCTCGGCAATGTTTTCCATATGGTCCCCGATGCGCTCGATGGACCGGCCGATGCGCATCAGCTGTAGGGCGTCAGCCACCTGCCCGGGCTCGCGGGTCATGTGCCCGATCAGCTCCTGCTGCAGCTGCTCGTACAGGTCGTCCACCTCGTCGTCCATCCGCACGGTGGCTTCGGCCTGCGCCACGTCGCGGTCGGCCAGAGCGTTACGCAGCGCCCGGCTCATTTCCTCCAGCCGGGCCAGCATTCGGCTGAGAATAGGGCGCAGTTTCTCGGGAATCACCACGTCTTCGCTGTGCTCGGCCACATGCACCACATAGTCACCCATCCGCTCAATGTCGGTCAGGCATTTCAGAATCAGGCCCAGCTGCCGCAGGTCACGGGCCACCGGCTGGTGCAGTGCGATGACCCGCAGGCAGTCGGCCTCGATCTGCATTTCCATCCGGTCCACTTCCTGGTCAATAGAGCGCAGCTGCTCCAGCTTCTGCTGCTCACCGTTCAGCAGCACGTCGGCGCCGATGGTGTACATCCGCTCCACGGTGCCGATCATGTTGAGGGTGGCGTTGAGGCTGTTTTTCAGTTCTTGGTCGAGGACTTCGCGCATGCAGGGACTCCTTGCGGTGAGGACGAATCAGAGGCAAAAGGGGCTAAAAGGGAAAGTGGAGAAGCCGGGAAAGAAGAGGGAGAAACAGCCAAGAACGGGCGGTCTGGCAGCTCTCTTCCCCGGCGCAATCGCACTGACCGTAGCACGGGGCCGCGCCGGTTTTGTCAGCGGGATGTCAGCCGCGCCGCGCGGCCCAGTTTCTGCTAGGGCACCACCTTCAGCCCGGCGTATTTCAGCAGCAGGCGTTTTTGGCCCACGCCCGGAAAGTACACCAGCACCTCGCGCCGCTCGCCCTGCCCGAAGCCTTGTAGCAGGTGGCCTTCGCCCCACTTGGGATGGGCCAGCCGCAGCGGCGAGGTGGAGGCCACCGCCCGCTGAATCTCGCGGCTGGGAATACTCAGCCGCGCCGAGACTTCCGGCAGCGACAGCCCACGCAGGTCCAGCAGCTCGCGGGCCTGCAGCGGCCAGCCGGCCGGCGGCGGGGGCGCCTGGTCCGCCGGGGGCTGTATGGGGGGCACTGCCCGCCGCGGCGCTGGCGCGGTTCCGGTATGGGGAGCAGCGAAAGAAGCAGGGGCCGGTTGGTGCGTGTGTTCCGAGGCCGCCACTGGCCGCACCTGCAGCCCCGGCACCTGGGCCAGCAGCGCGCGGGTGGCCGGTTTGCTGGTGGGCCGCCGCTCGCCACTGGGCAGCAGGGGCGCAAAGCAGCGGCTGACCGCGATGCACTCGTAGCAGCCTTCGGTGGCGGTGCAGCAGTCCTTTTCGGTGAGTTCCAGCGCCCGTTGCAGCAGTTGCGGCAGGCTTTCCAGCGCCCGGCGGGCGATGCCCAGCCCGCCGCGCCAGTCGTCGTAAATGAAAAAGGAGGTGTCGTGTCCGGTGCGGAAGGCCCCAGCCAGGTCGCCCTCGTCGCAGGCCACCGCTTCGGGAATCAGCTTGAGCAGCAAATGTTTGAGGGTGTGCGCCACCGCCGTGGGCTGCTCGGTGGCCCCGGCGTTCACCGCCACTTCCAGCGCGGTGGTCTGCAGCGGTTCCAGCGTGACCGGCTCGTCGTAGAGGTGCTCGGAAATCTTCTGGTCCTGCATTCGGTCCTGGATGTGGCCCCCGCAGCGGCGGCAGACCCGCTCGGTCGGCTCGGGAACGCGGTCACAGCCGGTGCAGACCCGCTCAAACAGCGGGCGAATAATCTGATAGCCGCGGTAGACCCGCGTGACCTGCACCTCGCCGCCGCGGTAGGCCACCGGCCCCTGCTTGGTCCATTCGCTCATGCGCCCCGGCAGCGGCCGCACCTGCACCTCGTACAGCCCGCGGGTGATCTGGCCCTCGGCGGCGTAGGGCTTTACCAAAATGGCGGTGCCCTGCGGCGTCTTTTCCCAGCGGGTCACCTTGTAGTCCTGGCCGTCGAGGTTAAAGACCGCTTCGGGGTGTTTCTCGGTCAGGGCGTAGTGCTGGCTGGGGCTATCCAGCGGCTGGCGCAGGGCCGCCGCGCCGTCCTTTTCCCAGGCGCTTTCCTCGACCACGGCGTGCAGCGCCATATCTTCGCCGCGCAGCAGCCAGTGCGGCGGCGAGCCCAGGTTCTCGGGTGGGGTCAAGCCGGCCATGCGGAACTCGGCCATCTGCCGCGCATGGTGCCGGGGCGCGAGATAAGGGTTGCCCGGCTCCACCACCGCTTTTTCGGTGGGCCCGGTCAGCAGTTCGCGGAAGTTGTCGGCGTTGGAATAAAAAGCGTCTACCGGCAGCGGCACCCCGCGCGAGGACAGCGTGGGCAGGTACAGCACGGCGCCCGGCGCAATGCGCCCCGAACGGCCCGCCATCTGCCGGAAAGCCATCCGCGAGCCGGGATAGCCGTCCAGAATCACCACTTCCAGGTCGCCGATGTCCACCCCGGCTTCCAGGGCGTTGGTGGCGAACATTACGCCGCTGCGGGCGCGGCGGAACTCGGTCAGCCGGCCGGCGCGCTCGGCGGCGCCCGACATGTACAGATGCACATGGTCGTGAAAGCGGCGGTCGCGGCGGTAGGTGCTGTACAGCCGCATGACCCGCGAGCGCCCCCGGAAAAAGGCCAGCACCTTCAGGTCGCGCTCCACTGCCGAGCGCACCACCGCGTCCCAGAAGCGCCGGGGCTGCCCGCGGTGGTCGGCCAGGTAGTAGCGTTTGCCGTGCCGCGCCGCGCCCGACTCGGAGACTTCCACGGCTTCTACCCCCACCAGCTCGCGGGCGAACTGCGACGGGTTCCCGATGGTGGCGGTGCTGAGAATCACCTGCGGGTTGGCCCCCAGCGCCCTGGCGAGTGCCAGCAGCCGCCGCAGCATTCCCGAGACTTCCGAGCCGAAGCCGCCGCGGTAGCTGTGGGCTTCGTCCAGCACCAGAAAGCGCAGATGCCGCAGAAATTCGCGCACCCGGGGGTGCCCCAGGTTCCAGTGCAGCTTGTCGGGGGTGGCCGTGACCATCCGGATGCCCGGCGCAAAGGCCGCCGCTACCTGCGCCCCGCCCTGAAATTCCCCGATCGGCCAGCCGCCGGGGCGCGCCGTGAACCCGCCCTGCTGCGCGAACGCTTCGAGTTTCTCGCGCTGGTCCTGCCCCAGCGCTACCAGCGGGTACACCAGCAGCGCGGTGGCCTGGGGATCAGCTTCCAGGGCGCCGAACAGCGCCGGAAAAAAAGCCCCGGTCTTGCCGCTGGCGGTGGGCGTGGTCACGATGACGTGCTGACCCTGTTGCAGCAGCCGGTAGGTTTCGGCCTGGTGCGAGTAGGCGGCCGGAAACCCGAACCCGCGGCGCACGCCCTCGCTCCAGCCGAGGTTCTCGACCGCTACGGTCTGCGCCGGCTGCACCGCTTCTTCATACAGCAGGCTGGCCCCGCCGCCCAGCGTGTCCCGCATGAAGCCTTCTAGGCGGGCAAAGGCGGGATCGTCGGGCATAGAAGGCAGTCTAAAGGCTGCCCAGAGCCGGGTTGATGGAGTGGGCGACATTGCAAGCGGCTCGTCTCACGCCTTCTCATCCCGTTTCTGTCTGTTTCTGGGCTGCTGCCCCGCCCGGCCCGCTACACTGGGCCTTGTGACTGCT
The DNA here is from genome assembly GCF_946848805.1 of Deinococcus sp. Marseille-Q6407. Lineage (NCBI taxonomy): Bacteria > Thermotogati > Deinococcota > Deinococci > Deinococcales > Deinococcaceae > Deinococcus > Deinococcus sp. Marseille-Q6407. Next base: position 233,778 of record NZ_CAMPFU010000003.1, on the reverse strand, counting down.
GCACCCCCGCGCCCCGGCGCCGACCCTGCCGAAACTGAGACTTCCACCCACCTGCCCGCTCCTACCCGCAGCCGCTGGCAAGCGCCGCTGCTGGGCGTGATCGGGCTGTCGCTGCTGCCGGCGCTGTGGCTGGCCTACGAGCGAGTCAGTTTTGAACAGGCCCAGAAGACCGTGGCGGTGGTGATGGACTACCCGTCCCTCAAATCCCAGGCCGACCAGTACGGCCGTGATCCTCTGGAGCTGTTGGCGCAGTACCGCGCCGACGGTGTCAACGGCGTGGCGGTGTTCGAGGACGTGCTGGGCAACTGGCAGAACCGCGGCGACGTGTTCGTCAAGTCGGGCGCCGATCTGCTGGCACAGTACCCCCAGGCCGCCTTCAAGCCGGGCAAGTACTATCTGGCCGAAGCCCGTCCCGGCGCGCTGGACCGGCTGAAAGGCCGCTTTTCGATTCAGCCGAATATCGTGAACCTGGCCGGGCGCCAGTGGCAGGAGTGGAACATCAACCCCACCTATCTGCCGGTGGGCCCCGACACGGCCCTGATCGACCGGCTCAAGTCGCAGGGCTACACGGTGGTGTACCGCCCTTACGACGACCCGGCTGTGATCAACATCGCCGCCGACTGGCCCAAGGTGCCTTTTATCGCCTTTAACGGCACCGAGGTGGTGGGCGCCAGCGACCCGGCGCGCCTGGCCGCCGTTCAGGCCGCGATGGGAGACCGGATTCCGGCGCTGATTGAAGGCGTGCGGCAAAAGGGCATGGATACTTTGCTCGAAGGCCACACCGCCGCGCGAATGTTCAGCCTGAATGCCCAGTGGCAGGCCACGCTGCTGCCCGAAGCGGCTGCCTCCAAATACGCCCTGGCCGCCCGCGAGCGCAGCCACCGGCTGCTGTACCTGCGGCCCTACTCCACGGTGGCCGAAACCGAAACCCTGCTGAAGCGCACCACCGAGCTGCTGCACCGCGCCGACATCCAGGTCGGCACGCCGCAGATCCGGACCTTTACGCCCAGCCCGCTGCTGCAGTACCTCAGCATGCTGGGGCCGCTGGCCGCTTTGCTGCTGATCGGCCTGAGCTACCCGCTGCCGCGGGTGGGGCTGGTGGTCGCCGGGCTGGCGCTGCTGGGCGCTCTGGCGCTCAACGGCTTTCACCCGCTGGGCGGCATGGCGCTGGCGGCTTCGATCGCTTTTCCGGCGCTGGGCTTCGTACTGTGGCGCTCGCGGATGGCGGACTGGTTTGTGGCGACCGCCCTCAGCCTGGCCGGGGTGTTGTTCGTCTCGGCGCTGGGGGCCGGGCCGCAGAGCATGCTGGGGCTGGAACCGTTCCGTGGGGTGGGCCTGACCCTGATCGCGCCCATCGCGCTGGTGCTGGGCAGCTACCTGCCGCGCCAGGACCTGCGCCGCACCGCCCAGGACCTCTACCGCCGGCCCATCAGCACCGGGGACCTGGTGGTGATGGGCGCCGCGCTGGCCGCCTTTGCAGTGATGTTCCTGCGCCGGGGCAACACCAGCGCCGTGGGCGTCAGCGACGCCGAGGCCAAACTGCGCCAGGAGGTGCAAGATTCCATCATCCGGCCCCGCTTCAAGGAAGTGCTGGGGCACCCGCTGGCGCTGCTGGGATTGGGCGGCGGCCTGCCCGGTTACTTCCCGGGCCTGCTGCTGTTGGGCGGCGTGATGGGGCAGGCCAGTGTGCTGAACACCTTCGGGCACTTTCACACCCCGCTGCTGATCTCGGCCACCCGGATGTTTATCGGGCTGGGCCTGGGGCTGGTGCTGGGCTACCTGCTGACCTTTGCGGTGCGCTGGGGCGTGCGGCTGTGGCAGACCTGGGGCGGCGGCCTGCCCGGGCCGGCGCCGGTTCACCTGGTCAGCGTGGCCGGGCAGGCTGAAGTTCCCGCCGAGACCCATGAGGTGCGGCCATGAGCTCTGCGCCCACCACTTCTACCGTGCCCGCTGCGCCGTCACTGGAGGCTGCTGCGGCCGCTGAGGAAGCACCTGGGGGGCCGCAGCAGCCCCCCCTGCGGGTGCTGGTCAGCGGCTATTACGGCTTTGCCAACGGCGGAGACGAGGCGATTGCTCTCAGCATCGCCCGCGAGCTAAAAGCGCGGGGGCACACGCCGGTGCTGCTCTCGGCCAACCCAGCGCACACGGCGCAGCTGTGCGGCTGCGAGGCGGTGCCGCGCATGAACCCGCTGGCGCTGGCCCGCGAACTGCGCCGCGCCAATCTGCTGCTGTCGGGCGGCGGCGGCCTGCTGCAAGACAAGACCAGCGCCCGCAACCTGACCTACTACCTGGGCCTGATCCGGCTGGCCCGGCTGCTGCGGACGCCGGCCGCTGTCTTTAACCAGAGCATCGGGCCCTTGACGGTGCGCGGCGAGACGCGAGTGCGCCGCGCTGTAGCCGGGCTGCCGCTGATCGTGCGCGACCGGGGCAGCCTGCGCACTCTGGAAACGCTGGACCTGCACGGCCGGCTGGGCGGCGACCCGGCGCTGCTGCTGCGCCCGTCCAGCGGCTTGGTGCGCGACCCGCAGAGCGTGGTGATTGCCCCGCGCGGCGACGTGACTGCTTCGCTGGCGCCGCTGCGCGAGCTGACCGGCCGTCTACAGGCCCAGGGCCGGCGGGTGGTGGCGCTGGCCCTGATGCCGGGTGCCGACAGTGAGGCCGCCCAAGCGCTGGGCGCCGATACCGTGCTGGACAGCGCCGACCCGCAGTTGCTGCTGGATACCATCGCGGCCAGCGGCTATGTGGTGGGCGTGCGCCTGCACGCGCTGATTCTGGCGGCGGCGGCTGGAGTACCGTTTGCGGGCCTCAGCTACGATCCCAAGGTGCAGGGGTTCTGCACAGATGCTGGCGCGCCGGTGCATACCGTGACCCCGGACGTGGGCCTGCTGCTGGAACAGGTGCAGCAGGGCGTGGGTTTCGATGAAGCCAGCGTGGATGAGATGAAAGAGCGGGCCCGCCAGAGTTTCGACTGGGCGCTGGAGGCAGCCCGGTCCTAGCAGGCACTGGGGGGAGTGTCTCCCCGGGGCCTCTGCTCACATCTCCTCACGCTAGCCTGAAGTGTGACTGTAACCCCGCCCATGTCTGCCCTGCCTTCGCTGTCTGGGGCCCCCCCCGCCGCCGCGCCTGCTCCGGTGGCCCCCCAGAACCGTGCTCTACTCCCCGATGCGCTGCGTGGCCTGGCGCTGGTGGGTATTGCCCTGATCAATGTGCAGGATTTTGCCGGCTTCCGTGTCTGGGAGCAGCAGGGCCTGGACCGGGCCGTGCAGGTGCTGACCGATCTGCTGTTCAACGGCAAGTCGGTGGCGCTGTTCGCCATGCTGTTCGGCTGGGGCGCGGCGGGACTGTGGGAGCGGCACGGGCTGCGGCTGTATCTGCGCCGGCATCTGCTGCTGCTCTTGATCGGGCTGGCGCACTTTACCCTGCTGTGGCACGGCGACATCATCGCCGGGTACGCGGTCAGCGCATTCGTGTTCATCCTGCTGCTGCGCCGGCCCACCGGGGCGCTGCTGAAATGGGCCTGGGGCCTGTACCTGCTGGGGGCGTTCAACTACGTGGCCGGTTTTTCTCTCTACAACACGGTCCCGGGCTCGCGTGACCTGTTTTCGCCGGATTTTGCGCCGCACCAGAGTTACGCCAGCATCCTGGCCGACCGGTTTTCGCAGCTTCCGGAGCAGCTGGGCAGCGAACTGTTTCTGGTTTCGTTTACCCTGCCCTTCTTCGCTTTCGGGGCCTGGGCTTACCGCACTGGCCTACTGAGCCGCCCGGCCGAGCACCGCCCGTTGCTGCGCCGGCTGCTGGGCTGGGGCCTGGGGCTGGGCCTGCCGCTGGGCCTGGTGCTGGCTTATCTGAATACCCTGGATACCGAGCAGGCTGGGCTGCTGTCCGAAGGGTTCAGGGTGATCAGCGGTCTGCCACTGGCTTTCGGCTATGTGGGTCTGTTCGGGCTGCTCAGCCTGCGGCCCCGCGTGCCGGCGTTCCTGACTGCGCTGGCCCGCAGCGGCCGGCTGGCGCTGACCCATTACCTCACGCAGTCGCTGATTCTGACGCTGATTTTTTATCCCTACACCTTTCACCTGTATGGCCAGGTCCACGCGGCCGCTGCGGTGGGCGTGGCCCTGCTGCTGGCGCTGGCCCAGGTCGCTTTCAGCGGCTGGTATCTGCAGCGCTTCAGCCGTGGCCCACTGGAAACCCTGCTGCGCTGGGCAGTGTACCGCCGCTAGAGCATTTGAAAAAAAGTTGGCACAGCTGTTTGGCGAGCGAAGTGAGTGCACCACAAAGAGCAGGACGGACTTGCAAAGCTGCGGAGCAGAGAATGGAGCGGGTGGCGGTGCTGTTCCGACGCACGCGTCATTCGGAGAACTGCTCTAGACCGGGGCCGCCGGGGCCAGCCGGTCATTCAGGGTGCGGCAGGCAGCGCCAGCGAGAAACAGGCGCCCTCGCCCGCGCCGGCCGAGTCTGCCCAGACGCGTCCACCCTGGCGCAGCATCAGCCGGCGCACCACCGACAGCCCCACGCCCTCGCCGGGAAAGTCGCGGTCGGGGTGCAGTTTGCGGAACACCTCGAAAATGTGGGCGCGGTAGTTGGCGTTAAAGCCCATCCCGTTGTCGCGCAGGTGGATGATGACCTCGTTGCCTCGCCGCTCAGCCGAGATATCCAGGCTCGGCTCCGCGCTGCCGGCTGTGGCCTTGGCGGCGTTGTCCAGCAGCTGTGCCAGCACGGTCTGCATGGACTGGATGTCGCACAGCACCTGCGGCAGATCACTGCGGCAGATGGTCATTCGCTGCGCAGCCCCCGACGATTTCAGCGCCGCGTCCAGCACCCGGTCCAGGTCAATCGGCATCAGGCTGAGCTGCGAGTTGCAGGCCAACGCCACCTGATCCAGTGCGTCAATTAGGGTATTCATCCGCCCGGCCGAGGCCAGGATGGTGCTCACGGCCCGGCGATCCGCTTCGCTCAGGTCACTGCGTTCCAGCCGGCCAGCAAAGCTCTGGATATGCCGCAGCGGGCCCGACAGGTCGTGCGCCACCGACTGGGTAAAGCGCTCCATCTCGCCGGCCATGCCCACCACGTCGGCGGTGCGCTGCTCGATGCGCTCTTCCAAGGTCTGGTTCAGCCGCAGCAACTCGCCCTGGGCGCGTTTCAGCGCCGTGATGTCGGTCAGGGCCATCAGCAGCCGGGGCTCGTCCTGTTCGCTGGCCGTGTCCAGGTCCTCGGTCGCCACCAGCTGGGCCTGCGCCGAGCAGGTCTGGCCGTCGGCCCGCTGGAGTTGCAGGTCCACCGTCACGCTGGGCCGGGTGCGCCGCTGGTCCAAGTCGTCCAGCGCCGGGTGCGAGCAGGGGTGCAGCCAGTGGTAGAACGACTGCCCTTCCAGTTGCTGGCTGGCCAGCCCCAACATGGCCCCGGCTGCCTGATTGGCCTGCCGGATCACACCGCTGCGGCACAGCACCACGTAGCCGACCGGCGCATTCTCGAACAGCTGGCGGTAGCTGTCGCGGGCAGCTGCCAGCGCGCTGGCCGTGTCCTGGGTCTGCCCCGGCACAGACCCGGACTGCGCTGGGGCCTGGCTTTCGGCTGCGGTAGAGGAACGTTCGGTAGAGCTCATGGGGTAGGGACTCCTGACTGCAAAGGGACTTCGCTGGAACTTTCCGCCGGCCTGACCTCTCCGGGCCGCGCCACTCACATCAAGCATATTGTAACAATCGGTTGAATCTTGGTGAAAATCGCCTCATTTTACTGAAAAACCCGGCCCAGCTGACAAAGAACCGGGACAAACTAAGGCGGCAGCAGGCTGGTGGTGGGCCTGTGCCGGCTGGATGTAGAGGCTACACCGCGCCCGCCTTGACAGGCACCGGGCTTTTCTTTAGCATGGCTAAGCCTGAGTTTCAGTTGTGGTGGGATTAGCTCAGCTGGTTAGAGCGCCGCTCTGTGGAAGCGGAGGCCGTGGGTTCAAATCCCATATCCCACCCCAAACGCAGCCCCAACTTGCCCGGCAGGTGGGGGCTGCTTTATTCTGCAGGCCTGTTTGTTCTGCGAGTTCAGGAATTCCGGCCCGGAAAGACTGGCCTGCAGAGAACTGCGCGAGGATGGCGGAATTGGTAGACGCGCCAGACTTAGGATCTGGTTCTTCGGAGTGAGGGTTCAAGTCCCTTTCCTCGCACCAGCCCGGCAGGCGGCTTTTCCTCGGGGGAGAGCCGCCTTTTTTTCTGGCTGCACTGACCCCCGGAGCCAGAGAAAAAGCGTGTATAGTACTCTTTTGAACGATAGGCCCACCAGCGGAGCCCGCCCAGCGCGGCCAGGGCCCGCATCCCACACGAGGTGAGGCCAAACGGGAGACCCATGGCAGAGTTAATCAAAAAAGAAGGTAATCAGGTCGAATTCAAGGTCGAAGTGCCCGCTAACGAAGTGAACAGCGCCTTCGATGCCGTTTGGAAAAGTCTGGCCCAGCAGGTTCGCGTGCCTGGCTTCCGCCCTGGCAAGGCCCCCCGCCGCGTGATCGAAAAGCGCGTGGGCGAAGGCTACGCGGAAAGCGAAGTGCAGAACCGTCTGGTGAACACGTACTTCTCGCAGGCCATGCGCGAGCTGGAACTCAGCCTGGTGGACGCCCAGATTGACCCCGCCGAAGTCAAGAGCGGCGAGACCTTTACCTTCACCGTGAAGGGTGACCTGTACCCGGAAGTGACCCTGGGCGACTGGAGCAGCCTGAGCCTGAGCGCCGCTGCTCCCGAAATTACCGACGAAGTGCTGGACCGCACCCTGGCCGACATGCAGGAACGCGCCGCCACTTTCGAGCAGGTAGAGCGCCCCATCGAAGCCACCGATCAGGTGACGGTGGAAGAAGAGGGTGAAGAAGGCAGCTACCCCATCTACATGGATATGGCTGGCGAGCACATCCAGCAGGCCCTGATGGGCAAGAACGTGGGCGACGAGGTGGAAATCAGCGTGCCCGCCGAAGAGGGCGAAGACGCCACCCCCGTCAAGGTGAAGGTGCTGGGCATCAAGTCCAAGTCGCTGCCCGAACTGAACGACGAATTTGCTGGCACCATGCAGTTTGAAAATGTGGACGCCCTGCGTTCCACCCTGCGCGAAGAACTGGAGCGCCGCGCCCAGAGCGAAGGCGAAGGCGCCCGCCGCGAAGAATTCCTGAACGCCCTGATCGAAGGCATGACCGTGGATATTCCCCAGTCCCTGATTCAGCGCCGCCAGGACGATCTGATGAATGAGATCAAGAGTGACCTGAGCCGCCAGGGCGTGCGCTGGAGCGAGTACGAAAGCTTCATGCAGGAACAGGGCAAGCTGGACGAGTTCATGCAGGAACTGGGCAAGAATGCCGAGCAGCGCGTCAAGCGCGACCTGGCTCTGGGTAAGCTGGCCGAAGACCTGAAGGTGGAAGTCACCGATCAGGAGTTCAGCCAGAACCTGGTGGCGATGGCCCAGATGAATGGCATCGCTCCCCAGGACATGCAGAGCCAGCTGGGTATGGACGGCCTGAACGCTTTCTACGCCGACGTGCTGCGCTCCAAGGCACTGAACCAGGCCCTGACCCAGCTGAGCGGTGAAGGCGACGGCCAGAACGCTACGGAAGCCAGCGACGCCAGCCAGAGCGAAGATGCTCAGCCGGCTGAGGAAGCCCAGAGCCAGGACGTGGCAGCAAGCGACGAAACCAAGACCGAAGAGTAAGCCGCTCTTCTGCCAGAGGCGTGCTGGGGAACTTCCCCGGCGCGCCTTTTTTGCTGTTTTCTCTGACCACCAAATTGCTGCATCTTTTTACAGGACGCCTCTGCTGTTTTCTCTGTCTAGAACAGTCAACATCACTAACCTGAAACCGGCCGGTGTCAGGCACAGCGTTTTGAGTGGTGGAATTTCACTCCAGCACATGCGCGGACTTGTATAAATATTTTTGACAAATAGTCAGAAACTGCTTAATATCTCTACATGTCTGGAAGTTTATGCAGTTGAATTTCTGTGACATTGACAGAGAGAGGAGGCGGAAATGAAACTGGTCATGGCAATTGTGCGCCCCGAGCGGGTACAGCAGGTTAAGCAGGCGCTTTTTGATGCGGGCATCCGGGGAGTTACCCTCAGCCGGGTCAGTGGGCACGGCGGCGAGCAGGAAGTGGTGGAGTATTACCGTGGCACCCGGGTCATGGTGGAATTCCACGAGAAAGTGGAGTTCCGAATGGCTGTGTCTGACGAGTTCGTCTCCGCCGCGGTGAGGGCCATCTGTGAAGGCGCGCGCACCGGTGAAGTGGGCGACGGCAAGATTTTCGTGCAGCCGCTCGAACAGGTGGTGCGGATCCGCACCGGCGAGACCGATACCCAGGCTCTGACCCCGGTCAGCGCTCCCCGGCCTGTATCGCGTTAGGCCTGCGGCCGTATAGCACGCGGCTCCGCTCCCATTCCTTCCTGCGTCAGCCAGCGGCTCACCTGTTCCCTCCGGCAGTTTTCCCGCCCCGGTGCGGCCTTTCTGGAACTTTTCTATCGCGTCCTTGCCAAGGAGGACACCATGACCCTATCCACGACTTTCCGTTCACCTTCGCTGCAGCGCTCTTTGACTGTTCTGGCTGCGGGCCTGTTGCTGGGTCAGGCCGCTGCGCAGGGCACGGCGGCGCCGGCCCCTGACAGCGGCGACACCGCCTGGATGCTGATTTCGGCTGCCCTGGTGTTCCTGATGACGCCGGGTCTGGCCTTCTTTTACGGTGGCCTGAGCCGCGCACAGAGTGTGCTAAACACCATGATGATGAGCATCGCTTCTATCGGGCTGGTGGCGCTGCTGTGGACCCTGGTGGGGTATTCACTGGCGTTCGGCGACAGCGGCAGCCCCCTGATCGGCAGCCTCAGCCACGTGGGGCTGGCTGGCCTGGCCGGGAGCCTGACCGGCACCATTCCCAGCTACGTGTTTGCTGCATTCCAGGCCATGTTCGCCATTATCGCGGTGGCGATCATCAGCGGAGCGGTGGTGGACCGGATGCGCTTCGGGGCCTTTCTGGCTTTTGCGGGGCTATGGTCGCTGCTGATTTATTCGCCGCTGGCCCACTGGGTCTGGGGTCCTAGCGGCTGGCTGCTCAAAGCGGGCGCCCTGGACTTTGCCGGCGGCACCGTGATTCACATCAGTGCCGGGATCAGCGCCCTGGTGGCGGCCGCCATGATTGGCCCGCGTCTGGGCTTTCCGCGGGCGGCCCACCCCCCCCACAACGTGCCGCTGGTGCTGCCATGCTGACCTGGCTGCTGCTGGAAAGCCGCGGCAACGGCAAACCGACTGCCGTGGGCGCCGCTACTGGCCTGGTGGTTGGCCTGGTGGCCATTACCCCCGCCTGCGCTTTTGTGACTCCCTGGGCGGCTGCCTTGGTGGGCGTGCTGGGCGCTCTGGCCAGCTTTGCGGCCATCAGCTACAAGCACCGGATGCGCTCGGACGACGCGCTGGACGTGTTCGCCTGCCACGGGGTGGCAGGTATCGTGGGCGCCCTGCTGACCGGCGCCCTGGCCTGGACCACCGGGCAGGGTGCCCCGGTCGCGCAGCAGGTGTGGGTGCAGCTGATCAGCGTGGTGGTCAGCCTGGTGTACGCCGGGGCCGGCTCCTGGGTGCTGCTGAAGCTGGTCTCTGCGGTGATGCCGCTGCGCGTCAGCGTGGCCGAGGAAACCACCGGCATGGACCTGAACGCCCACCGCGAGAAGGGCTACAGCGAGCAGGAAAACGGCCTGTCTGCGCCGGTCTTCCTGGGCGGCGACTGAACTTCTGAAAAGGGGGAGTGGGCAGTCTGGCTGCTTGCCTCTCCTGTTCAGACAGCCAGCGAAGTGCGGTCCTCCAGCTGCCTTCGCTGGCTCTTTGCTGTCTTCCGGTTGGCTCCTGCCTGCGTTCCGGACGGTCTGAAACCCGCATTCTGGACCGTATCCCAGATTGACTGAACGGCGGTTCAAGGAATGCTACTTTGGCCGCATGACCACACACAACCAGCAGCCTGCGCCCCGGCCGGCGGGGGCCGGGAGCAGCGGCATCATCGCCCTGGGCATGTACGTGCCGGAGCGGGTGGTGACCAATGCTTTTTATGAAACCTACCTGGACACCACCGCCGAATGGATCGAGTCGCGCACCGGAATGCGCGAGCGCCGCTACGCCGCCGAGGACGAGTACGCCTCTCACCTGGGCGTCAAGGCCGTGCAGGACCTGCTGGCCCGCGACCCGGACGCCCTGCAGGACGTGGACCTGATTCTGTGCGCTACCGGCACCCCCGACGCCCTGTTTCCCAGCACCGCCGCCCTGATCGGTGAGCAGGTGGGCCTGCGCGGCGTGGCAGCGGCCGATATTTCGGTGGCCTGTTCGGGCTTTGTGTACGGCCTGGCGATGGCGAAAGGCCAGATCGCGGCCGGTATTGCCCGCCGGGTGCTGGTGATCGGCACCGAGGTGCTGTCCAAGCGGGTCAATCAGCAGGAACGCAACAACGCCATTCTGTTTGCCGACGGTGCCGGCGCGGCGGTGGTGGGGCCGGTGCCGCAGGGCTACGGCCTGGGCGAATTCGTGATGGGAGCCGACGGCACCGGCGGGGCCAGCCTCTTTATGCCCGGCGCCGCCCCGCAGCTGCCCGACGGCACCCCGGTCGGTGAATACGCCGCCATGAACGGCCGCGAGGTGTTCAAGTTTGCCGTGCGGGTGATTCCCGAAAGCGGGCAGCAGGTGCTGGACAAGGCCGGCCTGACCATGGACGATGTCAGCTGGATTATTCCGCACCAGGCCAACATCCGCATTATCGAAGCGGCGGCCCAGCGTTTCGGGGTGGGGATGGACAAGTTCGTGGTGAACCTCGACCGCTACGGCAACACCAGCGCCGCAACCGTGCCGCTGGCGCTGGCCGATGCCGTGCGCGACGGCCGGATTCAGGACGGCCAGACCCTGCTGGTGGTGGCTTTTGGCGGCGGGCTGAGCTGGGCCGCCTGCACCATGACCTGGTGGGGCGGGGCGTCCTCGCTGCGGGCGGAGGCCTGAACCGTGCAGCACAGCGACTTAAAAGGCCAGAAGATCGCCGCTCTGTTTCCGGGGCAGGGTTCGCACGCGGTGGGCATGGGAGCCGACCTGGCCGCCGCTTTCCCGGAAGCCGGGGCTGTATACGCAGAGGCTGAAGCCACCTTGCCGGGCCTGCGGGCCCTGATAGAGCAGGGGCCGCTGGAGGACCTGACCCTGACCGCCAACCAGCAGCCGGCGCTGGTGGCTGCCAGCGTGGCTGCCTACCGTGCCTGGCAGGCCCGCACCTGCCTGACTCCGGCTTTTGCCGCCGGGCACAGCCTGGGGGAATACTCGGCGCTGGTGGCGGCCGGAGCGCTGACCCTGCCGGACGCCCTGCGCCTGACCCGGCAGCGCGGCGAACTGATGCAGCAGGCGGTGCCGGCCGGCCAGGGCGCCATGAGTGCTGTGATGGGCGACCCGCAGAAGGTGCGGGAGGTTTGCGAGTCGCTGCAGGGCGTGCAGCCGGCCAATTACAACGCGCCTGCCCAGACGGTGATTTCGGGTCAGGGCGAGGCCGTGATGCAGGCCAGCGCCGATCTTAAGGCCCTGGGCCTGAAAGTGATTCCCCTGAAGGTAAGCGCTCCTTTTCACTGCCCACTGATGGAACCGGCCCGCACGGCACTGACCCCGGCGCTGGAGGCCACGCATTACGGTGAGTTCGCCTTTCCGGTCTATGCCAACGTAACGGCCGCCGCCAATCAGTCGGCGGGCGCCCTGCCGGACCTGCTGGCCCAGCAGATCACGGCCCCGGTGCGCTGGGTCGAAACCGTGCAGGCCCTCGCGGACGCCGGCGCTGAAGTCTTTATCGAATTTGGCCCCGGCCGGGTGCTGAGCGGCCTGGTCAAGAAAATCGTGCCGGGTGCGCAGGTGCTGAACGTGAGCGCCGCCGCCGATCTGGCCTGAGTTCCCAATTCACTCCCTACAAGAACGGGAAGAGGAGGCGTGATGTCTGAACAGCAAGAGCAGCAACAGCAGCAGAGAAAAATTGCCCTGGTCACCGGTTCCAGCCGTGGCCTGGGCCGGGCGATGGCCCTGAAACTGGCCCAGGACGGCTTTACCGTGGCCGTGCACTACGGGCGCGGCCAGGAACAGGCCGAGGCGGTGGCTGCCGAAATCCGCAGCGCCGGCGGCGCAGCCGAGGTCTTCGGCGCTGATCTGTCGGAGCCCGCCGGGGCCACGCAGCTGGTGGAAAACGTGATCAAGGCGCTGGGTGGCCTGGACGTGCTGGTCAACAACGCTGGCGTCACCCGCGACGGCCTGGCGGTCCGCATGCGCGACGAGGACTGGAACACCGTGCTGCAAACCAACCTGAGCAGCGCTTTTGCGGCCAGCCGCGCTGCCATCAAGCACATGATGCGGGCCCGCTCGGGGCGCATCATCAACATTTCCAGCGTGGTGGCGCTGAGCGGTAACCCCGGCCAGGCCAACTATGTCGCCAGCAAGGCCGGCCTGATCGGCCTAACCAAAGCGCTCGCCAAGGAATACGGCGGGCGTGGCATCACCGTCAATGCGGTGGCGCCAGGCTTTATCGAGTCGGACATGACGGCCGACCTGGGCGCCGATCTGCGCGCCGAGTACGAGAAGAATATTCCCCTGGGCCGGATGGGCCGCCCTGAGGAGGTCGCGGCGCTGGTGGCCTTCTTGGCCTCTGACGCGGCCGGCTACATCTCCGGGCAGACCATCGGCGTGGACGGCGGCATGAACCCGCACTGACCGTGCTGGGCGCCGGGGCTGGGGTCTCCGCCCTTCCTTTAAACCGCGTCCGTACTTGCGGGCCGCATTCACCCGAATCCGCTACACTGGGCTGGATTTCAGAAAGTAGGAGGTAGAAACATGGCGATTTTTGATGATGTAAAAGAAGTGATCGTAGAGAAACTGGGTGCCGAAGCCGATCAGGTGACTCCCGAAGCCCGCTTCGTGGAAGACCTGGGCGCCGACAGCCTGGAAATCGTGGAGCTGGTGATGGGTCTGGAAGACAAGTTCGGCCTGACCATCAGCGATGAAGACGCCGAAGATATCCGCACCGTTCAGGCGGCTGTGGATTACGTCGAACAGCACCAGTAAAGCCTGACCTGACCGGCGAGGGCGGGACGGGATTTTCCTGCCGCTCCCGGTTCCTGAACCACGTCAGCCACGTTCATGTCCAGCAGCGACAGGCGGGGGCCGGAAGTGACAGACGCCCGCCCGGGGTGCTCTGTCACTTCTGCTACCTGTTGCTGGCGGCCTGCGCCGTTGCTGCTTTACCGCCCTTTTTTGCATGCGGCCGGAACTTCCCTGCCTCCTCCTGCCCCGCCGGGCCGGCCGCTTCCCTTCATTTTCTCAAGGAGCGAAACCATGACCGAACTGAAACGCGTAGTGATCACCGGCCTGGGCCCTGTGACGCCCATCGGCACCGGCAAGGACGCTTTTGCCCAGGCCCAGCGGGCCGGGGTCAGCGGCACCGGGCCAATTACCCGCTTTGATCCCAGCACCATTGCCAGCCGGATTGCCGGCGAGGTCAAAGACGACCTGTCGCAGTGGCTGGATGCCAAGGAAGCCCGCCGCCTGGACCGGGTGGTGCAATTTGCGCTGGTGGCGGCCGACCTGGCCCTGGCAGACAGCGGCCTGACCCGTGAAGAGGTGGCCGGCGAGCGCACCGGCACCCTGGTTGGCAGCGGTATTGGCGGCATGGAGACTTTCGAGGCGCAGGCCCGGGTCAATATTGAGCGTGGGGCCGGGCGTATCAGCCCGATGTTCATCCCGATGATGATCGCCAACATGAGTACCGGCCACGTTGCCATGCGCTACGGTGCCACTGGCCCCAGCTCTACCGTGGTGACCGCCTGCGCCACCGGCACCGGCTCTATCGGCGAGGCGGCCCGCTACATTCAGCTGGGCCTGGCCGACCGGATGTTCGCCGGCGGCACCGAAGCCAGCATCGTCCCGCTAGCGATGGGCGGCTTTTCCAACATGAAAGCCCTCAGCACCCGTAACGACGACCCGCAGGCCGCCAGCCGGCCTTTCGACGCCGAGCGCGACGGCTTCGTGATGGGTGAGGGCGCCGGCGTGGTGATGCTGGAAGAGTACGAAATGGCCAGGAAGCGCGGCGCCCACATCTATGCCGAGATTCTGGGCTTTGGCGTCAGCGCCGATGCCTACCACATCACCATGCCCGCTCCCGAAGGCGCCGGCGCGCAGCTGGCAATGCGGATGGCGCTGCGCACCGCTGGCATCAACCCCGAGCAGGTGGGCTACATCAACGCGCACGGCACCTCCACCCCGGCCAACGACCTGCACGAAACCCAGGCCATCAAGCATGTGTTCGGTGACCACGCCTCCCGGCTGGCGGTCAGCTCCACCAAATCCATGACCGGGCACCTGCTGGGTGCGGCCGGCGCCGTGGAAGCCATTGCGGTGGCCCAGGCGCTGCAAGACGGCATTTTGCCGCCCACCATCAACCTGACCCACCCCGACCCCGAGTGCGACCTGGACTACATCCCGGAAGGCGCCCGCGAGCAGCAGGTGCAGTACGCCCTGAGCAACTCCTTCGCCTTCGGGGGGCAGAACGCTGCGTTGCTGCTGGGCCGCGTCTAAACCGGAAACCCACGGCGCGGCGCAGCACCCCACAGATCAGCACCCCACAGAACAGCGCGGCGCCGCCCCGGCCCGGTCACTGGTAGCAGGCAAAACAGCCGCCGCCAGTGGCCGGGCTTCTCTTTATGGCGGGTTACGGCCTCCGGCGCGGCCCCGGCGGTCCGGCGGCGGTGACAGCCGGCAGGCGGCCTGAACTGTGCAGCCTGACCTATCCTTGACATACCGGTGACGGCACTCCGCTCTAATCGTGACACTCTGTCGGCTTATTCCTTTTTCCGTTCCTGTCACAGCGAGGTAACCATGACCAAAGCCAAATCCACCGCCAAAGCGGCAGCCAAGACTGCGGACAAAACTGCCGCCAAGTCTGTTTCTAAGCCTGTAGCCAAGGCCGCCGCCAAATCCAAGCCCAGCAAAGCGGCTTCCCGCCGTCGGACTGCCGCAAAGACGCCCCAAGCTCCGGCTGCCAGCGCCAAAACAGCGCGGCCAGGGAAGGCCAGCCTCAGAGCAGCTGCTATGCCGGCGACTGCTGAGAAGAACCTGGACAAAGCTGCCAAAGCAGCCAGACCGGCTGCGGCGGAAGCGGCCGCTGATCAGGCACCCGCTGCGGCCGAGCGGCCCCTGCGCGAGACCTTCAGCACAGTGGGCAACCCCGGCAGCCGCTTTCTGAACCGTGAAATGTCGTGGTTGTCGTTCAATGAGCGGGTGCTGGCCGAAGCCTGCGACGAGCGCAACCCGCTGCTGGAGCGGCTGAAATTCACCGCCATCTGTGGCAGCAACCTCGACGAGTTCTTTATGGTGCGGGTGGCCGGGATTCACCAGCAGATTGCCGCCGGCGTGCAGACGCCCAGCTTGGACGGCCTGCTGCCCCGCGAGGTGCTCAAGCTGGTGCGCGAGCAGACCCACACCATGATGACCCGGGTAGAAGGGGTGACCCGCCGGGTGCTGGGCCAGCTGCAAAGCGAGGGCATCAAAATCTGGCGGATGGATGAGCTGGACGCCGCTGCCCGCGAGGAAGTGCGCCGGCATTACCTCGACCAGATTCAGCCGGTGCTGACCCCACTGGTGGTGGACCCCAGCCATCCTTTTCCCTATATCAGCAACCTCAGCCTGAACCTGGGCGTGCTGCTGGAAGGCAAGAAGAAAAAAGAACCCGACTTTGCCCGCGTCAAAGTGCCGGTGGGCGTGCTGCCTAGAATCGTGACCATCGGCGGGCGGCTGATGCTGCTGGAAGATGTGATGGCCGCTCACATGGGCGAGCTGTTCAAGGGGCGCCAGGTCAGGGCGGCCTATCTGTTCCGGGTCACCCGCAACACCGATTTCGACTTTGATGAGGACGAGGCCGAAGACCTGCTGGCCACCGTGGAAGACGGCCTGCGCCGCCGCCGCTTTGGCGACCCGGTGCGGCTGGAAGTGACCCAGGACATGCCCCAGAAACTGCTGGGCTACCTGCAGGAACGCATGAGCATCTCGCCCAAGGACGTGTTTCAGTTGCAGGGGCCGCTAGGCACCGGCGACTTTATGGGGCTTCCGGTGGATTGCCCGGCGCTGAGCTTCGAGCCACACCAGCCGCACCTGCACACTTATGGCCGGGACGACGACGAGAGTATTTTCGACGTGCTGCGCCGGCGCGACATCCTGCTGCACCATCCTTACGATTCGTTCGGGCAGGTGCTGGATTTTCTGGAAGAGGCCGCCGCCGACCCGGACGTGCTGGCGATCAAGCAGATTCTGTACCGCACCGGTGACGACCACCGGCTGCTGGGCGCGCTGCGCTCGGCGGCCGAAAGCGGCAAGCAGGTGGTGGCCTTTATTGAGCTGAAAGCCCGCTTTGACGAGCAGCGCAACATTTCCTGGGCCAAGCAGCTGGAGCGGGCCGGCGCCCACGTGGTGCACGGTGTGGCCGGGCTCAAGACCCACGCCAAGGTGACGCTGGTGGTGCGGCGCGAGGCCGGTGGCCTGCGGCGCTACGTGCATATCGGCACCGGCAATTACAACGCCAAAACGGCGCGGCTGTACACCGACCTCAGCCTGCTGACCGCCGATCCCACCTTGGGCGCCGACGCCACCGAGCTGTTCAACCACCTGACCGGTTACGCCGAGGCCGACTATCAGCGCATGCTGGTGGCCCCGCAGTACGCCCGCGACGGCATGATCGAGCGGCTGGAGCGCGAGGCCGAGTTCGCCCGCCAGGGCCATGATGCCTGGTTTACCGGCAAGTGCAACCAGCTGACCGACCCGGCCATGATCGAGGCGCTGTACCGCGCTTCACAGGCCGGGGTGCGCATCCGGATGGTGATTCGCGGGGTGTGCTGCTTGCGCCCTGGTGTGGAGGGCCTCAGCGAGAATATCGAGATTCGCAGCCTGCTGGGCCGCTTTCTGGAACACTCGCGCATCTATGCTTTCGGCAACGGCGGCGAACCGGAAGTGTATTTCGGCAGCGCCGACTGGATGAGCCGTAACCTGGACCGCCGGGTGGAGGTGCTGGCGCCGGTGCTGGTGCCGGCGCTGCGGGAAGAGTTTCTGGAGATTATGGACACTGAGCTGCACGACCAGCGCGGTTCCTGGTACCTGCGCGAAGACGGTGTGTATGAGAAACTGCCCGGCGAACGCAGTGCCCAGGCGGAGTTCGCCGAGGACGGCAGCTCCGTCTGAGCCGCAGAAGGCGGGGGCGTGCCAGCCTCGGCTGGTGGACGCGTCCCGCTGAAGAAGCCAGCGCTCTGTGCTTTGACCTTACTGAGCGCCGGCAATCGCCGCAGTCAGCAGCGCCGGGTAATGCTCGCTGCAGAGCCACCCCCGCTCCCAGCTGGGCCAGGAGTGGCCCAGTCTGAGCGGCGGCAGCAGATGCTCCGGCACACTCAGCCCCCGCGCTCCCACGATGGCCCCGGTCACGCAGGCCACCGTGTCCGAATCGTCGCCTGCCAGCACAGCCAGCTGGGTGCAGTCCAGCCACGCGCCGCTGCGGGCATGGGCCAGCGCAGCCTCCAGGGTGTCCAGCACGTAGCCACTCTGCGAGGTGTATTCGCCTTCCAGGCCACTGTTGACCCGGTCGCGCACCTGCTGCTGGGCCGAGCGGCTCTGTTCTCCGAACTGCGTGTAAGCGGCGCGGCTGTCCACCCCGAATAGCCCGGCGTCCAGCATGACAGCGCGGGCGTCGGTTCTCTCCAGCCGTGCCAGCCCGTAAGCGGCGGCGCGTGGCAGCGATTCGTCCTGGGCCAGTGCTTCCAGCAGCCCGGTCAGGAACACCGAGGCGAACACGCAGCGCGGGTCGGCGTGGGTCAGGGCGGTGACCAGCACGCTCTGCCGGTTCAGCTCCTCGCCACTGAAGCCGGCCAGCCAGACGGCAGCAATCCTCATCAGGCCGCCGTTACCGGCGCTCTGATACCCGCTGTCGGCCCAGGCCCGCACGCCACCGTCCAGGGTGCCGTAACCCAGGGCGCTGCGGGTCAGGCCGCCCACGTCCGGCGGGCGGGTGCTCAGCCAGTCACTCAGGCCGCCCAGCACGCCGCTCAGCCCCTCGCCGCGCCGGTAGCTCAGCAGGGTCGCGGCGGTCATCTGGCTGTCGTCGGTGGCCTCGCCCGGCCCGAAGCCGAACACGCTGCCCGGCTGATAGTCGTGAAAAGTCTCGCCGTAGCGCTGCCGGATGGCCTGCGGCGTCTTGAACTCGGTGGCGGCGCCCAGAGCGTCGGCTGCTGTCAGCGAAAACAGGGTGTTCAGGCGGCGGTCCATCAGCGGTCCTCCTGGGGCCCGGCAGTGCCTTGGGCTTCAGTGATTTCGGCCAGCCAGTAATCCAGCCGGGTCTGGGCGTTGTCCTGGCTGCCGTAAATCGAGCGCACCACCTCGCCGCCCTGCAGGGCGATCCAGTGGGGCGTGCCCTCGGTGGCGTAAGCGGCGGCCAGCGAACCGTCCAGGTCCAGCGCTACCGGAAAAGGCAGCCGGGCAAACTTCTCGGCAAAGTGCAGCAACGTGGGCAGAATCTCCTCGCGCGGCAGCTGACGGTGCCCCCGCGAGGTATGCACCGCGATGAAATTCACCTGTTCGCCGTACTGCGCGTGCAGCTGCTTCATAAAAGGAATGCCGCGCGACACACAGGCCGCGCACTCCAGATGAAAGAACATCAGCAAGGTGGGCCGGCCCGGCTGCACGTCTTCGGGCCGCCAGACAAAATCCCCTGCCGCAGGCCAGGGCAGGGGAGAGTGAGGGTCAGGAGTCATGGCTCCAGTCTAAGCGGCGCAGTTCAGTCGCGGCCCACATTCCGCAGGAAAGCGGGAATGTCGTAATCCTTGGGGTCGTAGCTGGAGGAGCTGCCGGTCCGCACCGGGCGCACCATATGGTCAAAGCTGCTGCTGCTTTCAAACGGCATGTCGTCAAAGCCGGTGGCAATCACGGTGACGCGCACCTCGTCGCCGGCCGCTTCGTCAGGGGTGATGCCGAATAGTACGTCCGGGTCTTCCTGGCCGGTGGCTTCGCGCACGCGCTCTAGAATCTCGTTGGCGTCGTTCATGCTCAGATCGTAGGAGCCGGTCACGTTCACCAGAATGCGAGTGGCACCCTCGATGCCGCGTTCCAGCAGCGGCGAGTGAATGGCGGACAGCGCGGCTTCTTCCACCATCTTGTCACCGCGGCCGGCGCCGATACCCATCAGGATGGTGCCGGAGTTGCTCAGCAGGTTGCGCACGTCGGCAAAGTCGAGGTTAATCATGCCTTCCACGTTGATCACGTCACTGATGCCCTTGACGCCGAAATACAGCACCCGGTCGGCAATCAGGAAAGCTTCGCGGAACGAGACCTTCTTGTCGATGGCCGTCAGCAGCTTCTCGTTGT
Organism: Deinococcus sp. Marseille-Q6407; assembly: GCF_946848805.1. Classification (NCBI taxonomy): domain Bacteria; kingdom Thermotogati; phylum Deinococcota; class Deinococci; order Deinococcales; family Deinococcaceae; genus Deinococcus; species Deinococcus sp. Marseille-Q6407. The sequence goes on along the minus strand of NZ_CAMPFU010000003.1, from coordinate 214,388 downwards.
TGACCACGATCATGCCGTCCACCCGCTCGGCCAGCTTGCTGATGCCTTCTTCAGCCACCCGCTGACGCTTGGGGCCTTCGAACTTGAAGGGACGGGTCACGATGGCCACGCTCAGGATGCCCATTTCGCGGGCAATCTCGGCCACCACCGGCGCGGAGCCGGTGCCGGTGCCGCCGCCCATGCCGGCGGTGATGAACAGCATGTCGGTGCCTTCGAGGTATTCCTTGATGCGTTCCTTGTCTTCCATGGCGGCCTGCTCGCCCACTTCGGGGTTGGCGCCGGCGCCGAGACCACGGGTCAGGCGGTCACCCAGCTGAATCCGCGCCTCGGCGTGGTTCTTGGCCAGCACCTGTGCGTCGGTGTTGCCGGCGATGAACTCCACGCCGTCCAGGCCCGATTCGATCATGCGGTTCACGGCGTTGTTGCCGGCTCCACCCAGTCCAATTACGCGAATTTTGGCAGCTTCCATATCTGACTCCTTTGAGAACTCCGGGCGGGATTTCGGCCGCCCGGGGGTGGGCTGTAAGGCTCTTTTCCGTGTGGCCTGCGAAAAGAGGCGAGCCCTGAGAAGAATGCGGCATTCAAGCTTTCAGCAGTGTAGCGCGGGCAGGCACCCGGCGGGGAGGCAACTGCTGCCCCCTGCCGGGCCTGTGCCCTTAAAGCCAGTCGCTGAACCAGCTGCGAATCTTGTCCAGCAGGTTAGGCTTGCGGTCCGGGTTTGCCGGTTGCTGTGCCTGCGGCGAGGTACGCACCACCGTCTGCTGCACCGGCGCAGTGGGCACCGGCTCAGGGCGCGACTGCACCGGCTGGGGCGCCGGAGCGTGGGGCCGCTGCTGCGGCGCGGCCGCCGGCTGCGGCTCGCGTTCCGGTTCGCGGTCCTTTTTGGATTTGATCAGTGGTGCTTTAACCGGCGCCGGCTCGGGTTCCGGCTCGGGCAGGGGCGCGGGGGCGGGCATCACCAGCCGGCCGTCCTCATTCAGGCCGAACAGCACCAGGCCCACGCCGGCCGCGTATTCAGGACCATTGACGATATCGATCAGGCCGCCGATGTTGATCGGTTTGCCCAGCCGCACCGGCACCCGGAAACGGTCGCGGGCCAGCTCGGGTGTGCCGCGCAGTTTGCTGGCGCCGCCGGTCAGGATCACATGCTGGGCGATCAGTTCGACCGGCCCCAGCGTCTGGTCAATCTCGTCGCGGATCATGCCGAAAATTTCGGCGATGCGCGGCTTGATGACCCGTGACAGCTCCTGCGCACTCAGGGCGTGGGTCTTACCCTGCCCGGTGGTGATTTCCAGGGTCAGGTCGGTGTCGGCCATTTCGGGCAGAGCGGCGCCGTAACGGCGCTTGACGTCCTCGGCCTCTTCCATCGGAATCTTGAGAATCTGGGCCAGGTCGGCGGTGACGTGATCGCCCCCGATAGGAATAGAGGCGCTGTGGGCCAGGTTGCCGCGCCGGAACACCCCGATATCGGTGGTGCCGCCGCCCATGTCGATCACGATCACCGACTGGCTCTGCTCACCGGTATCCACCGTGGAGAGGCCTGAGGCCAGCGCATGCAGCACGAAGCCGTCGACCCGCAGCCCCGCCTCCTGCACGCAGCGGCGCAGGTTCAGCAACGGTCCAGCGGTGCCGGCCACGATATGCACGTCCACTTCCAGCCGCACGCCATGCATCCCGACCGGGCTCTTGATGCCTTCCTGGCCGTCTACCTCGTACTCCTGCGGCAGGGTGTGCAGCACTTCCAGATTGGGGTCAAGCGGCACGGCCTGAGCATTTTCAATGGCGCGGTGAACGTCGGTGTCGGCAATCTCGTGCCCGCGACGGATAGCGGCCAGTCCGTGGCTGGTGATGGCTTTGGTGTGGTTGCCCGACACCGTAACGTAGGCGCTTTCCACCTTGACGCCCGCCACCCGCTCGGCGCGGTGCACCGATTCACGGATGGCCTGCACGGTCCGCTCCAGGTTCACGACCGAGCCACGCTTGAGTCCCTCGCTGGGCACGCTGCCCTGACCGATAATGTCTACACTGCCGTCGCCGGCCAGTTCGCCAATTACAGTGGTAATTTTGGTGGTGCCGATATCAAGGCCCACAATCATTCGGTTGTCCTTCATTCCTGGACGCTCACCCCCCAGGGGTAGATATGAATAGCTTGATTAGGGTAGTCCGCCAGTGCTCCGGCGTACTTCAGCAGAGACTCTAGATCTCCACTCCAGGCTGTGCTCTCGGGAGAACTGACCGTAAGGCCGGAGGGAGTGTACTTCACCAATTGTACATGGTAGGGCGCGAGGGCTTCCAGAGCGGTCAGCGCGTCGCCGGTCCGCTCGGGGCCCCAGCCGGAGATGGTAGGAAGCCCGCCCAGGTTCAGTGGCGCCCCGGGCAGATGGGTGCCGTCCCGGGCCACTGCCACCGGCGACTGGCCTGACTCGCGCAGGACCGCGTAGGGCGCACGCTCGGTGACCTTGATGCTCAGCCGGCCGGGAAACTGCCGGGCCACCTCGGCCGTGGCGATCCAGGGATTGGCCGTCAGCCCGGCGGCTTGCCGCGCCCCGTAATACAGCCAGCTGCTGCCCCGAGCAAGGCCGGCAGCTGCGACCACATCCTCGGCGCTGAGATGCCGGTTGCCGCTCACCTCTACCTCGCGGATAGGCAAGGCGAACCACGAAGCCGCCAGCCCCAGGAGCAGGGCCGGCACGGCTACCCAGCCCCAGCGCATGCCACGGCGCCGGCTGGGTGCGGGCGCTGGGGCTGGGGTCAGGGTAGGCTGTTCCTCTCCGGGGACAGCGTCGGGCACGGACGCCGTTTCTGCCAGCGCTGCGCTTTCAGAGATGATGACAGGGGTAGCCTCATCCGGTAGAGACTCAGCTGGCGGTGTATCTGGGAAAGCCTCCAGCTGCGGCTCAGGTTGGGGCGAGCGGCGCAGCGAAAAAATCTGGCGTCGCGGCGGGCGGCTGGCCGGTGCAACGGGGGGCTCTGGCAGGTCGGCAGCAGCCGCTGAGCCGTCTACCAGTTCAGGTTCGGCTGGCTCAGCCAGCGGCGGTGCGGCCACGCTTTCAGCGGCGGGCAAGTCGTCCAGATCCTCGTGCAGCACTTCTTCTTCTGCGTCCGGATGCCACTTCTTCTGACGGCGTGGCGTGCCGGGGTTGGGGGGCGGACGGCGAAACATAAGGTCAGCTTAGCGGGTTTACCGTGAAGGAGTTCGCATTTGTGGCCGACCTTCCAGAGTCCGCGCTTCCAGGGCGCCTAGCGCAGGTCGTCGGCCGCTTCCTCAGGCCAGATCTCGTATTCCAGCTCCAGCGGCACATTCAGCTGAGGTGCTAGCCGGCTTTTGACCAGCCGCAGCAGTCCCAGCACGTCGCTGGCGCTGGCCCCGCCCAGATTCACGATGAAGTTGCCGTGTTCGGGGGCAATCCGGGCCTGACCGATCTGCTCGCCTTTCAGCCCGGCCTGGTCGATCAGCATGCCGGCACTGACGCCCGCAGGGTTCTTGAAAGCACACCCCGGGGTTTTCATCTTGGGCTGGCCCTTGCGGGCCTGGTCAGCCTGATCCATTCGCTGCTGTACGGCTTCCGGGGTACTCTGCTGCAACTTGAGGCGCACCCGCGAGATGACGTGGCCCCGGGGAATACCGCTGTTGCGGTAGCCCCAGGCGAGGTCATCCGGCGTCACCTGCCGCACGCCCTGCGGCGTCACGATTTCGATGGTGTGCAGGCCGCTGAACATCTCGCCAAAGCGGGTGCCGGCGTTCATCCACACGGCGCCGCCCACCTGCGCGGGAATGCCGACGGTGCCTTCCAGGTTACTCCAGCCCTGGGCCTGCAATTTGCGCAGCAGCCCTGGCAGCGGCGTGCCGCCACCCACCCAGCCGGTCACGATCAATCCACTCTGCGGGTCGCTCAGGTCGGGGGCGGGGGTCAGGTCGGCCTTGGCAAGGGGACCAGAGAGACGAATGACCCGCTCGGGCACGCCGCTGTCGGCAATCACCAGGTTGCTGCCGCCGCCCAGGATGCGGTAGGGCTGCTCCACCGCTTCGGCCAGGGCGTCCAGTGATTCCACGAACCACACCTCCGCCTCGCCGCCCACGCCGACCGTGGTGTAGCGGGCCAGTGGCCAGCGCTCGACCCGGGTGCCCAGCCGACTGGGCGAGGCGGAAGCGGCCGTCACTGAACTTCTCCCAGCGGGGGCCGAGGGTTTTCGCCGGCCTTGACCAGATCCCGCGCCAGCTGCCAGACATCTCCGGCGCCCATCGTCACGATGATGTCGCCGGCGCCGGCCGTGTCCCGCAGGTGTTCGATCAGCTCGCTGCGTTCAGGCCAGTAGCGCACGTCGTGGTGACCATGCTCGTTCATCCGGTCCACGATCAGCTGAGAGTGCACGCCTTCGATAGGCTGCTCGCCAGCTGCGGCGATGTCCAGCACCATCACCTCGTCGGCGTCCATCAGGGCGTCGGCCAGGCGCGGCCAGGACTGCCGGGTCCGCAGGTAGCGGTGCGGCTGAAACACCACCCGCACCCGCCGGCCGGTTTGCTGCGCGGCCTCGACGGCGGCGTGCAGTTTGGTGGGATTGTGCGCGTAGTCATCCACCACCTGCGCGCCGTGCACTTCGCCGATGTGCTGCCAGCGGCGGCCCGGACCCTTGAAGGCGGCCAGTGCCTGAGCGGCCGCTGCAAAATCGCCGCCGTACAGGTGGGTCACGGCCAGCGCAGCCAGCGCATTCATGGCATTGTGGTGTCCCGGCAGGCTGACCCGGGCCTCGCCCAGCACCTCGCCGCGGCAGGTCACCGTGAAACTGGTGCCGTCCGGATCGGGGCGCAGGTCCTCGGCACGGTAGGTGCAGCCCTTGGACACGCCGTAAGAAAACCGCGCCGGGCAGCCGGTGACCAGATGTTCCAGGCTGCGGCCTTCCAGCCCGTGCCAGTCGGCGTAGTACAGCACCTGCTTGGCCTGCGATACGAACTGCGCGAAGCCGGCATGCTGTTCTTCCGCCGTTTCCCAGTAGGTGGCCTGATTGCCGCCCACATGGTCATCCTCGGCGTTGGTAAAGACGGCCGTTTCGCAGCTCAGCCGCGCAAAGTTGCGGTCGGATTCGTCCACTTCGGCCACAAACGGGCCGTGGCCTGCCCGCGCATTAGCGCCGAACTCGGGCACGATACCGCCCACGAAAGCCGCCGGGTCCAGCCCTGCGCCGGTCAGGGCCACCGCGATCATCGAACTGGTGGTGGTTTTGCCGTGGGTGCCGATCACTCCGATAGAGGGCGACGCGCTCAGTAGCTGAGCCAGCAGCTCCATCCGCGGCAGCACGCTGACGCCGGCGTCTAGCGCCGCCTTGACTTCAGGGTGCGACTTGGGCACCGCTTCGGAAGCGACCAGCACACTGGCGGCCGGCACGCCGCCGCGTGGGTGCAGGTGCGAAGGATCATGCCCAAGCTGCACGGCGATGCCCTCGGCTTCCAGTTGCCGGGTCAGGTCCGAGGCCTGGGCGTCACAGCCGGAAACGTGGTAGCCACGGGCCTTGAGCAGCCGGGCAAAGGCGCTCACGCCGATGCCGCCGATGCCCATCAGATGGATATGTGTCTCCTTGGGGGAGGGATGTTCAGCAGTAAACAGTTTGGTCATGGTGGAAGGGGGCGGCAGGGGCGCTTGCGAACAGTGTGGGTTTGAGACGTTCGGGGGAAAGAAACAGACTTCCGGAGCCGGCCTATCAGAGTCGTTCGATCAGATCGGCCAGCCGGGCCGCCGCGCCCTGTGGCGAACGCTGCTGTGCGGCCCCCCGCATCTCGCTGCGCGTGCCTGACAGACCACACTCTAGCACCCGCTTTCCCAGGTCACGGGTGAGGGCATCCTGCGGGACCAGGCGGCCGGCACCGGCCCGTTCCACCGCCTGCGCGTTATGAAACTGGTGGTTCTCGGCCGATTCGGGCAGCGGCACCATGATCAGCGGCACCGCGTAAAAGGCAGCTTCAGCCAGGGTGCCGGTGCCGGCGCGGGTGATGCCCAGGTCGGCCACGCTCCAGGCGGCCGGGGCGTCCACGAAGCCGGCCACGTGATACCAGGGCAGGTCGGCCACGGCGGCCTTCACGCCGCTTTCCCAGCGCGGCCCGGTGGAGTGCAGCACCTGCACCGGCTCGCCGTGCAGCTGCCCGCCGGCCAGCACCTCCCGCAGCACCGGGGGCACACCCTCGTTCAGCGCCAGCGACCCCTGCGAGCCGCCCATCACCAGCAGGGTCAGGCGCTGCGGGTCCAGTGCCAGCCCGGCTTCTTGCAGGCGTGCGAACGCTCCGGGGCGTTCCAGCCGGGTTTCCCGGACCGGCATGCCCACCAGGGTGCCTTTGCCGGCCGGCAGCCCGATCACCTCATCGTAAGCGGTGCCCACGGCGCGGGCGCGGCCGGCGGCCAGCCGCTGCGTCAGGCCCAGGTGGGCGTTCTGTTCGTGCAGCACCGTGGGAATCCCCAGGCTCTGCGCGGCCAGCACCCCTGGCAGGCTGGCAAAGCCGCCGTAGCCCACCACGGCGTCGGGGCGCCGCTGCGCCAGCCAGCGCCGGGCCTGCACCACCCCGCCGGCCGCTTTCAGCAGTTCGCGCGGGTCGGGGCGGCCCTGACCGCTGCGGGCCAGTTTGCCGGCGTCCACCCCGAAAAATTCCAGCCCACCCCGCTCGGCCGCGCCCTGCTCCATCCCGCCGCGCTGGCCCAGCAGCGCCGCGTGGTGCCCGCGCCGAATCAGTTCCTGAGCGGTGGCCACCGCCGGATAGATATGCCCGCCGGTGCCTCCGGTCGCCATCACGAAACTTCCCATGTCAAAGAGCAATATACGCAGCTGCGCCATACTGCAGGCCATGCTCCGGCTCCGCGCACTGCCCGAAAAGCTCCGCCGCCTGCGCCGCAGCCTTAGGGAAATGCAGGCGGCCCCGGACGACCTGTGGGCCCTGGCCCGCCTGACCCCGGCCGAGGGCCGGCTGTTCCTGCGGATGGACGCCCGCGACCGCGAGCATGCCCTGCGCGTCACCCAGGCGCTGCTGGCCGGGTTCCCTGCCGCCGGCGATGAACTGCTGGCCGCTGCCCTATTGCACGACAGCGGCAAACTGCGGCGGCCCTACCGCGTTTGGGAGCGGGTTGGCGCCGGGTTGCTGCCTTACCCGCTGGCTCGTCAGGTGCCCTGGGGCCCGGCGCAGGTACGGGCCCGGCACCCCGAGTGGGGTGCGGCGCTGATCCGCGAGGCCGGGGGCCGGGAGCGGGTGGCCGAACTGGTCGCCGCTCATCACCGGCCTGCCGGCGACGCTGAAGCCGCTTGGCTGCACCGCTTCGACGATCTGGAATAGCTGGGCCCATAACTGCGGGCGGCCCGCCAGAAGGGGCAGGCCGCAGGGCGAGACTTACGGGTGGGTAGGTTCGCCGCTGGGGGCGTCTGGCGTATTCATCACCGGGCCGTCGGCGCCTTCGGGCATAGGAGCTGCGCCTTCGCCGGAGTCCACACCGTCATCCACGCCGGGGGCGCTGTTGCCTCCCCGGCTGCCGGTGCCGGGGTTGCCATTTCCGGTGCCTGGATTGCTCAGGCTGGGTGTGTTGCCTCCCGGATTATCGGTGCGCTGGTTCTGCGAGGCGGGATTGCTGGGCCCGGGCTGATTCTGGCTGGACTGGAATTCTTCCAGGGTGCGCTGCTGCAACGTCACGTTGAGGTCCTGCCGGCGGCCGTCGCGCCAGACGGTCAGGCGCACGGTGTCGCCGGGGCGCTTGGCGGCCACCAGTGAGGTCACGTCAAACGGCTTGCTGACCGGCTGGCCGTCCACCGCCACGATGATGTCGCCCAGCGGCGCCAGCAGCTGCCCACGCGAGTTGCGCAGCGAACCGCGCAGGCCGGCGCGGCCGGCGGGGCTACCCGCCTGGATTTCGTCCACCAGCACGCCCTGGTTGCTGACCAGGCCAGCCAGCTGCCGCAGGGCGGGGTCCAGGTCTTCCAGCGCCACCAGCGTCACGCCCAGGTTGCCGCGCTGCGGCGCGCCGGTCTGTTCCAAGTCGGTCAGGGTCTGCTTGACCAAGTCACCCGGAATCCCGATGCCGATCAGGCCCGCCGAAAGCGAGCTGGCCGCCGCGTTGGCGTTGGCAATGCCGACGACCGCGCCGTGCGAATCCATGATCGGCCCGCCCGAGTTGCCCCCCTGAATGCTGGTGGTGGTGACGATGTACTGCCCCACCTCGTTGGCAAGGTTGTCGGTGCGGGGAATCTGGGCGGCCGGCGCCATCACGCTGAAAATCCCGGTGCCCACATAGTTCTGAATCTTGAGCGGCGACCCGATACTGATCAGCTTCTGCCCCTGCACCAGCGAGGCGCTGGAACCGAAAGCCAGGGTGCGAGGCGCACCCACTGCCGTAACCCGCAGGACCGCCACGTCAATGCCGGGGTCCACCCCCTCAACCGTGGCTGGTACGGTGCGGCCGCTGGCCAGAGTCACGGTGAGGTGTTCACTGTTTTGCACCACGTGATAGGCGGTGACGATCAGGTCTTTCTTGTAAAAAAAGCCGGTGCCCACTTCCACCGGGTCGTCGCCGGGCATCAGGGCTTCGGGGGCCAGGGTGTTGTTGACCTGCACCACCGCCGGGCTGGCCTGGCGTACCACTTCGACCGTGTTGACCTCGTCGGGGACCACCAGCGCCTTTTGCGCGGTGACCTGCCCGGTGGCGTAGGCGCCGGCCAGCGCTCCGGTCACGATCAGGCCGGCCAGCAGGGGGCGCAGGCTGGGGGCAGGGAAGGGGCCCCGGCTCATCCGTTGCCCCCGTCTCCGCCACTGCTGCCGCCTTCACCCGAGCTGCGCGAGTCGTTGACATAAAAACCGCTGCCATGAAAAGCAATTCCCGGCGGCGTAATCAGGCGCTTGACCGGCGCGCCAGTCTCGGGGTGCCGGGTGTAGGCCTCGTCCTTCATGCTCTGCTTGAACTCGTACAGTTCGCCGGTTTCCAGGTTCTTATAGACATAGGTGGGCATCACACACTCTCCGGAAATCATGCTAGCCCATGCAGCTCTGAGAACTGCAGTGCGGACGTCACTGCGGTCCCTGACACCTGCTGCGTGGCCGGGGCCACAATGCCATGCTATGCTGCCCCGCGAAAGAGGCCCAGTGTCCCTTTTTCGACTTCGGGAAGCGCAAGGTCTGCCGGGATTCAAGAGCGGCAGAAGACGAGGTGAAGGTGAGCGAGATTCTGCGGATGCCTTCAGGTGGTTCTCTTCCCACCTACCCGGCCCGGGCCCTGATGGGGCACAGGCAAGCGCGGCGATAACCCCCCAGGTGACTGGGGCATAAGGCCAGAGCGCAGCAGAGAACGCGACAGACACAACCTGCCCCCCCGGCCGGCTCCTTTTTTTTCTGGGCCCGCCAGCTGCCCTGCCATACTGCGCGGCCCCGCCGGGGCCCAGCAGCGGGCGGACAAGGAGAACCCTTATGTGTGGAATCGTTGGATATATCGGCCCTAGAGACGCGCAGGAGGTCCTGCTCTCGGGCCTCAGCAAGCTGGAATACCGTGGCTACGACAGTGCGGGCATCGCAGTGGGGGACGGCCAGCAGATCGCCGTCCGGAAAAAAGCCGGCAAGCTGGCCAACCTCGCCGCCGACCTCGAAGCCGAGCCGCTGAATGGCTCCTTCGGCATCGGCCATACCCGCTGGGCCACCCACGGGGTGCCCAACGATGTCAACAGCCACCCGCACACCACCGAAAACGGTGACATCGTGCTGGTGCACAACGGCATCATCGAGAATTATCTGGAGCTGAAAGCGGGCCTGCTGCAGCGCGGCCACGTCTTCAAGTCCGACACCGACAGCGAAGTGGTGGCCCACCTGATCGAGGAAACCTATCAGGGTGACCTGGAAAAAGCCGTGCGCGACGCCTTGCACCAAGTCCGTGGCGCCTACGCGCTGGTGGTGACCCACAAAGACCACCGCCAGATCGTGGCGGCCCGGACCGTCAGCCCGCTGGTGATGGGCGTGGGCGAAGGCGAGATGTTCCTGGCCTCCGACGTGCCGGCCCTGCTGGCCTACACCCGCCAGATGGTGTTTATTCAGGACGGCGACATGGTTATCCTGGACGATGACGGTTACCGCATCACCGACATGCAGGGCCAGCCGGTGCAGCGCGAGGCCGAAACCATCGAGTGGGACGCCGAAGCGGCCGAAAAAGGCGGCTATGACACCTATATGCTCAAGGAAATCTTCGAGCAGCCCCAGGCCCTCAGCAACACCCTGCTGGGCCGCCTGAAAGGTGAAGAAGGCCGGGTGGAACTGGACATCAGCCTGGACCCGACCTCGTTCGACCGGATTCATATCGTGGCCTGCGGCACCGCCTACTACGCCGGTATGGTGGGCAAGTACCTGCTGGAGCAGCTGGCGCGGGTGCCGGTGGAGCTGGACGTGGCCAGCGAATACCGTTACCGCCAGCCCCTGGTGACCGATAAAACCCTGGCTATTGCCGTGAGCCAGTCGGGCGAGACCATCGACACGCTGGAAGGCATGCGCGAGGCCAAGGCCGGCGGCGCCCGCACGCTGGGCATCATCAACGCCAAGGGCAGCTCCATGACCCGCGAGCTGGACGACACCCTTTACATCCATGCCGGCCCCGAAATCGGTGTGGCCAGCACCAAGGCCTACACCAGCATGGTGGGCGCTTTTCTGCTGTTGGCCGTGTGGCTGGGCCAGCAGCGCGGCACCCTGAGCAGGGATGAAGTGGCCCGCCTGGTCCAGAGCGCCCATGACCTGCCTCAGCTGGTGGCGGAAACCCTCAGCGATGAGCGGCTGGCCCGGGTGCAGGAGGTGGCGCAGAAGTACCACCAGGCCCGCGATTATCTGTTCCTGGGACGCGGCGTCAACAACCCCACCGCTTACGAGGGTGCTCTGAAACTCAAGGAAATCAGCTATATCCACGCCGAAGCCTACGCAGCCGGCGAGATGAAGCACGGCCCCATCGCCCTAATCGACGAGCACCTGCCGGTGGTGGTGGTGGCCACCGAGTCGCGGCTGCTGGAAAAAACCATCAGCAATGTGCAAGAAGTGCGCGCGCGCGGTGGCCGGGTCATTCTGCTGCTCAGCGACGGTGACACCGACAACGCCCAGCACGCCGAGGACGTTCTTTATGTGCCCCGCTGTGACGAGCTGATCAGCCCCATCGTGAATGCAGTGCCTATGCAGCTGTTGGCCTACTACACCGCCAGCACCCTCGGTAAAGACGTGGATAAACCCCGCAACCTCGCCAAATCGGTGACGGTGGAGTAACCCCCGGAGCGAAGCTTTGCAGGCCGGCCGCCGCCTGTCTCTACGTGAGGCGGGGCGGCTGCCTGCCTGTGTTCTCATCTCTGACCTACGTTTTACACGGCTGAGCTAGGGTGGGGGCATGACGACTTATGCTCCGGCAACCGGACGTACTGAACTGGTCCGGACTTTTCTGAATCGCACCTACAGCTGGATGGCGGCCGGCCTGGCGCTGACGGCCGGCACCGCCTACCTGACGGCCGGCAATCTGGCCCTGTCGCAGCTGGTGTCGGGCCTCACGTGGCCGCTGATCATTGCGCAATTTGCGCTGGTGCTGGGCCTCAGCTTTCTGGCGGACCGCCTCAGCCCGGTGGTGGCCGGCATTCTGTTTATGGTGTATGCCGGTCTGACCGGCCTGACCTTCAGCTCGCTGCTGTTCGTTTACAGCCCGGCGGCGGTGGGTACGGCTTTCCTGACCTCGGCCGGGGCTTTTGCCGGCATGAGCGCTGCCGGCTACCTCACCAAGCGTGACCTGAGCGGCTGGAGCCGGTTCCTGCTGTTCGCCCTGCTGGGCCTGATTCTGGCGATGGTGGCCAACTTCTTTTTCCACAGCGGCGCAGCCAGTTTCGCCATCAGCGTGGTGGGCGTGCTGGTGTTTGCTGGCCTGACCGCCTACGACACCCAGAAGCTGAAGCTGATGGCCCAGAGCGGCCTGCAGGGCCGGGCCGCCGAAAGTGCCGCCATTAACGGTGCGCTGGTGCTGTACCTCGACTTCATCAACATGTTCCTGTTCTTCCTGCGGCTGCTCAGCGGCGACCGCGACTGAGCAGGGAGAGCCGGCAAAACTGAGGAGGGGAGAAGGCCTGAGTGCTTTCTCCCCTTTTTTTCCGTGGGTGGGCTCCTCAGCGGCGTAGTCCTTTAAGGCCGCCCGACCACGCTGGCTTTCAGGCTGACCGGCGAATCCAGCTGGATATCGCTGCGGGCCACCAGGCGCACGGTAACCTGTCCGGCCGGCTGCCGCTCGGACAGCGAGACCAGTTCGGCCAGCAGTTCCACCATTTCGCTGACCGGCAAGGCGCTGCCTACCAGGTTGCTTTCCGGCAGGCCGCGGGCCAGCAGGCGCTGGCGGGCCTGTGCGGTCAGGGCTTCGACCTGCGCCTGCAAGGCGGCCGCGTTGCCGCCCAGCTGCACCGGCCCCTCGGCCACCGCTGCGCCGGCCGCGTAGATCACCCGGTTGGGCCGGGCCTCGCAGTTGAGGTTGACCTCGAACCCTTCGGGCACGTTGGCGGCGGCGCGGCACTGCACGAAGCTGCCGGCGCTGAAGGCGCCCACCGAATCGGCCAGCCCGGCCCGTGAGCTGTCGGCCAGCGCCGCCGAGCGGCCCCCCCGCGCCAGGGCGGCCTGGGAAGCACTGCTAAGAAAAGCGTCCAGCTCGGCCGGATTGCGGATCACGCCAGCATACACCAGGTCGTTCTTGGCGTAGGCCAGGTCGCTGTTCAGCGAGGCGCTCAGTTCGGTGCGGGTGGATGAATAGTCGTCCTGCAGCTGGCCCAGGCTGGTGCGGGTGCTGACCAGGTCCGAGGCCAGCTCGGCGTTGGCGGCCACCAGCTCGGTCTGCTGGTCCAGCAGGTCGCGCTGTAGCGTTTGTAACTGGGTCACGTCGCGGCGAACGGTGGCCAGTTCGCTGGCGGCCTGATCGCGCTCGCCCCGCAGGCTGTCGCGTTCGGCCTGCAGGTCGCGGCGCTGAGTGAGCAGCTCACTGCGCTCGGCGGTCAGGGCGTCGCGCTCGCGGCGCAGGCTGTCGCGCTCGGCCGCCAGGGCGTCCCGCTGGGTTTCGGTGGCCCGCCGCTGGGCTTCGGCCTGCGCCTGGGCGGCCTGGGCAGCGTCGCGGCCCTGCACGGCACTGTCCCGTTCGGCCAGGGCGCTGTTTCTTTCACTGACAGCGTTATTTCTGGCAGCGATGGCGCTGTCGCGTTCGGCAGCCGCGCTGTCTCGCTGGGCCGCTGCCTGATCGCGCTCGGCAATGGCCCGCTGGCGCTGGGCCTGCAGTTCCTGGCGGGTCTGTTCCAGGGCGCCGACCTGCGCTTCCAGGGTTCTGGCGCGCTCGGCGGCAGCCTGAGCACGGGCCTGCAACTCACGGGTGCGCTGCTCGGCTGAGCGGGCCCGGGCCTGGGCTTCACGGGTGCGCTGGGCGGCGGCGTCAGCCTGCGCCCGGGCCTGATTGGCCTGGGTCTTCAGGGTGCCCAGCTGGCGGTCCAGCTGTGCCACCTCGGCGTCCAGCGCCTGCGCGCGGGTCTGACTCTGTTCCAGCGCTGCCCGGCTGCCGCTCAATTGGGTACGGGCCTGCTCGGCCTGGGCGGCCAGGGCGTCGCGGCGGGTTTGCAGCGAGGCCACCCGCTGTTCCAGGTCCGCCGCGCGGGTTTCCAGGGCCTGGACGGCCTGCTGGGCCCGCTGCAGGTCCCGCTGGGCGCCGCTGAGTTCCTGCTGGGCTTTGCCATACTCGCCCTCCAGCTTGCGCGCCGCCTGCTGGGCCTGGTCGCGCTCCTGCTGGGCCCGCTTCAGTCCCGCTTCGGTGCGTGACAACTCACTGCCCACCCGGCCGATTTCGGAGCGCAGCCGCTCCAGCTCAGGGCGCAGCTGCTGGGCCTGCTGAATGTTGGCGATGGCGCCGCGGTTCAGCAGGCCGAAGGTGGTCAGGCTGATCAGGCTGATGGCCATGCCTGCGAGCACCGCCACCAGCAGCGCGGTGTCCTTGGGCCGTAGCCCGAACATCCGCATGTGCTTGCGGCCCACCTTGCGGGCGATGACGTCGCCCGCGTACGCCACCACTCCCGAAAGGAGGACCACAAACCCCAGAAAAAGCCACAGCACGCCCCGGAGTCTAGCAGGGGGCCTGTGCTCACAACAGGAAGCTTTGCCGCTCGTCCGGCTCTGGTCGGCGCCGTGGTCCGGGCAGACAATAGGGCAACGTTACAGTTCGAAATCCTCGCCCAGATAGTGTGCCCGCACATCCGGGTTGGCGGCAAACTCGGCCGGGGTGCCCTGGAAAGTCACCTGACCGTCGAACATCAGGTAGACCCGGTCGGTCAGGGCGATGGTTTCACGCACGTTGTGGTCGGTGATAAAGACGCCGATGCCCCGGCGGTCGCGCAGTTCGCGGATCAGCCGCTGAATCTCGCGGATGCTCTTGGGGTCCACGCCGGTAAAAGGCTCGTCCAGCAACAGGTAATCGGGCTCGGTGGTCAGGGCGCGGGCCAGCTCCAGCCGCCGCCGCTCGCCGCCCGAGAGCTGATAGGCGTAGGAGTTTGCCAGGTGGCTGAGGCCAAATTCTTCCAGCAACGCATCGGCGCGGCGTTCCTGCTCGGCGCGGGGCAGCCGCTGGTATTCCAGAATCGCCAGCAGGTTGTCGCGGGCCGAGAGCCGCCGGAAAGCGCTGGGCTCCTGTGGCAGGTAGCCTAGGCCCATACGCGCCCGCTGGTGCATCGGCAGGGCAGTCACATTGCGGTCGCCCAGGGTAATCTGCCCCGCACCGGCGCGGATAAAGCCCACAATCATGTAAAAGGTGGTGGTCTTGCCGGCGCCGTTGGGCCCGAACAGCGCCACGATCTCGCCGGGGTTGACGTTCAAGTCCACACCGCGCACCACTTCGCGCCGCCCGTAGGTCTTGCGCAGGCCACTGGCCACCAGCGGCGGGCGGGCAGGCAGGCCGGGGGTCACGGCCATGTCCGCCTGCGCCGCAGCGGAAGCGGAAGAGGGGGCAGTGGGCTGTGGGGCGGCAGGAACGGTCACGTCCGGCAGTGTATCAGGGGCCAGATGAGAGGCGCTGAGGCGTCTGCCGGGTTATGACCCGTTACTGAGTCATGACCTGGCCCCAGCGGCCTAGAACCACATAGATGATCCAGCCGGTCACCGCCACGTACAGCCACACCGGCACCGTCCAGCGCACCCACTTGCGGTGGGTGGCAAAAGCCGCGCGGGCGGCCGGCACCTGCTCGATGTTGGCCAGCGACCCGGCCGCCTTGACACCCTTGTAGGCGTAGAACAGCGGCACCAGCGCCAGCGGCACGTTGGCCGCCGCCAGTGCGATATGGCTGATCAGCAGCGCGAAGTATGGCACCCGCCACGGCTGGGGGCCCACAAAGACTTTCTCGTAGCCCAGCGCCAGCCGGGTCAGGTACAGCACCAGAAAGAGGGTTGCCAGGGCACTGGCGGTCAGCATGGACCGCATGTGGTTGACCCGGTTGCCCGAGCGAATGAAATACACTCCCGTCAGCAGCGCGAAACCGCTCAGGACGATGGTGAAAACTGCGGCTTGGTTGATGAAGGCGGCGTCTAGAGGCATCACCGGCCACTATAGTAGGGGGCTGAACGCGCGGTCAGGGCAGGGAGTCCCTTTCTCCCACTTTCCTCTGCGGCGGGGGCCTGACCCTGCTGCCAGCCTTCCATCAGGCTGCGCTTGTATGCTGCGGCCATGCCCCGTATGCTCTGGCCTTTGCTGCTGCCTGCCCTGGTGGCCTGCGCTCCAGCGCACACCCTGGCCACTCCGGCCGAAGAGGCGGCCCTGGACCGCGCCCTGCTGGCAGACTTCTGGGAGATAGGCAGCTGCCCCATTCCGCCTGCGTCCATGACCTGCTGGGCCGCGAAGGGCAGACTTTTTACCTCAACACCATGTGTGCGCACTGGGAGAGGAAAGGCACGGCGGGTGAGTGGCGGACAGCATCCGGCAGTATCGGCCCGGCTGTAGTGACGCTGGGCCAGCCCCCTACGGTCCACCAGTTGCTAACGCCCGAATTCATTCCCCAGTTCTTTCCGCCTGCGCTGCAGTGGAAGGCTCGGCTGGCAGATACGCCCTGGGTACACCAGGAACTGACGCGCCGCAACCGGGCGCGGGCATTGCCATAACAGCTCGGGAACCGCTGAGGCGGGGAGCGGGGGCTGAGAAAAGAAGGCTGGGTCAGCCCACCCGCCGCCGCACCCGGCCGCCGCTGTGGCCCTGCCGGGCACCGGGCCGCTCATTCCAGATGTTGGCCGGCTGGGCATCCACCACGCCGAAGGGTGTGGGCTGGGTCAGGCGCAGGAAGCTGTGGGGCCGCTCAGCTGAGCGCCACACCCCCGCGCTGCCGGGCCGCAGCAAAAATACCTCGGCCGCCGCCTCGCCCACGCTTTCGTCCGGCAGGCGCTGCACATGCACGCCGCTGCCGGCCAGCCGCACCACTCGCTGCTCGCCGGGCGCCGCTTCCCACTCGCGCACCCACAGCAGCAGCGAGAGCGGGTCCAGATAGTCGGTGATCAGGGGGGCGCCGGTT
This sequence comes from Deinococcus sp. Marseille-Q6407, assembly GCF_946848805.1. NCBI lineage: Bacteria > Thermotogati > Deinococcota > Deinococci > Deinococcales > Deinococcaceae > Deinococcus > Deinococcus sp. Marseille-Q6407. Next base: position 197,858 of record NZ_CAMPFU010000003.1, on the reverse strand, counting down.
TCCTCGCCGCGTTGCCGCAGCCGCAGCTCGCCGGCGCGGTAATCCAGGCTCAGTTCCAGGCTGGTGCGGTTACCCTCACCCTCGGCGTAGGCCAGCAGCGCCAGCGTGCGCGGGTGTAGCCGGCTGGTCTGGTGCACCCGCAGATGCGGCAGCACCCCGCCGAACTCGGTCTCCACCCGCGTCACCACGGCGCCGCGCTCGGGCCGGATGTTCCAGTGCTGCACGCCGGCATACTGGCCCCCCAGGCTAAGGGCCAGCTCGAAGTCCTCGCCCTCTCTGGCCCAGCCGGGAAGGGCCCCGCTCAGGTCGAACAGGCCCGGCGGGCCGCCCGCAGCGGCCCCGGAGTCATGCCCGAATGGAAGGGATGACTCAGCCACGCAGCTGTGCCCAGAAGCTCTGGCCGGGGCCGTCCCACTCGGCGCCCAGGGCCTCGGCCGCAGTGGCGCCCACGTCGGCAAAAGTCTCGCGGGTGCCCAGGTCGGCCAGCTCCTGCATGCCGGGGCGGTAGGCCAGCAGCAGCCCGTGTTCGCGGGTGTGGTCGCTGCCGTACCAGGTGGGGTCGTTGCCGTGGTCGGAAATGATCAGCAGCGCGCCGCCCTCGGGCACAGCCGCCAGGAACTCCGGTAGGGCGTCATCGAATTCCTTCAGCGCCGCTGCGTAGCCCTGCGGGTCGCGGCGGTGGCCGTATTTGCTGTCAAAGTCCACCAGATTGGTGAAGATCAGGCCGTCGGTGCCTTCCTGCCCGGCGCGGCGCATCCGTTCCAGCGTCTGGCGAATGCCGTCGGTGTTGTCGTCGGTGTGGTGCTGCTCGGTAAAGCCCTGCCCGGCGTACAGGTCAGGAATCTTGCCGATGCCGATCACAGCCTTGCCGCTGTCCTTGATGGCGTCCAGCACGGTGCGGGGCGGCACCAGTGAGTAGTCGTGGCGCTGGTCGTTCAGCCGCTCGAAGTTCGGGGCCTGGCCGGTAAAGGGCCGTGCAATCACGCGGGCCACGGCGTATTTGCCCTGCAGAATCTCGCGGGCAGCCTCGCACCAGGCGTAGAGCGTTTCTACCGGCACCACGTCCACATGCGCCGCCACCTGAAACACGCTGTCGGCACTGGTGTACACGATGGGGAAGCCGGTGCGCAGGTGTTCCTCGCCGTAATCTTTCAGCACCTCGGTGCCGGAGTAGGGCAGGTTGCACAGGTGGCCGCGCCCGGTGGCGGCGTCGAAGCGGTCCATCACTTCTTTGGGGAAGCCCTGCGGGTACACCTGAAAAGCGTTTTCCAGCTGAATGCCCATGAATTCCCAGTGGCCGGTGGACGAATCCTTGCCGGGGCTGACCTCCTGCATCCGCCCGAACGCGCCGCGCGCACTCTCCACTTCGGGAATGGTCTCGGCGCTGCGCTCCACGCCTGGCAGCGACCCGAGGCCCAGCCCTGCCAGGTTCGGCAGCGCGGTGGGGGCCGCCTTCAGGGTGTGGTTGAGGGTAAAAGCGCCGGCGTCGCCGCCCTGCTGCGGATCGCCGAAGTGAGCGGCGTCCGGCAGTTCTCCCACACCGACGGAATCGAGAACCACAATAGTCATGAGCATGCCCCCAGCATAGATCAAGTGCCCCGGCCTGCCGGGAGCCGTGCTTTAGCATGGGCTCATGCCTTCCCATCCTCTCGCCGCTCCGCTGCTGGCCGGGCAGCGCCGCGCCCTGGCGCAGGCCATCACCCTGATCGAGAGCACCCGCCCCGACCATGAAGCGGCCGGCCAGGCCCTGCTGACCGAGCTGGCCCCGCATACGGGCGGCGCTGTCCGGATCGGGCTGACCGGGGTGCCGGGGGTGGGCAAAAGCACTTTTACCGAGGCGCTGGGACTGTGGCTGGCCGAACGCGGGCACCGGGTGGCCGTGCTGGCGGTGGACCCCAGCAGCGTGCGCACCGGCGGCTCCATCATGGGCGACAAGACCCGGATGCCGCAGCTGAGCGTGCACCCGGGCGCGTTTATCCGGCCCAGTCCCTCGGGCGGCACCCTGGGGGGGGTGGCGCGGCGCACCCGCGAGGCCATCAGCCTGTGCGAAGCGGCCGGCTACGACGTGATTCTGGTCGAGACGGTGGGGGTGGGGCAAAGCGAAACCCAGGTGGCCGGCATGACCGACCTGTTCGTGCTGCTGACCCTGCCCAACGCTGGCGACGAGCTACAGGGCATCAAGCGCGGCATCATGGAACTGTGCGACCTGGCGGTGGTCAACAAGGCCGACACCGACCCGCGGGCGGCCAACCGGGCGCAGTCACAGCTTACGGCCGCCCTCAGTCTGCTGACCCCGCACGGCGCCGAGTGGCGGCCACGGGCGCTGCAGCTGTCGGCCCTGACCGGGCAGGGCATAGAGGCGTTCTGGGAAGCGGTGCAGGAATTCCACGCTGGGGTGGACCTGGCCGCTCGCCGCCGCGCCCAGACCGCCGCCTGGTTCGATGAACTGCTGCACGAGGCGGTCTGGAAGTCTTTCGCGCTTGGCCGCCGGGAAGCACTGGCACAGCAGCGGGCCGAGGTGCTGGCCGGCCGCCGCACACCGCTGCAGGGGGTGCAGGCACTCCTGAGCGGCGAAGAAGGCAAGACTGCTACCGCCAGGGCAGGTCATAGAGCCGGCCTGAACACAACGTGACCCGGTTGACCGTAAGCCAGTTGACAGGGCGGGGGCGGCCGGCTATGCTTTATTCCGCTGCTTAGGCGGCGCTCTGGTCCGGTAGTGTAGCGGTTAGCATATCTGCCTGTCACGCAGAAGGTCGCGGGTTCAAATCCCGTCCGGACCGCCAGAGTCTCCCCTTAGGGGGAGCAAATTCGGCAATGTAGCTCAGTTGGTAGAGCAAACGACTGAAAATCGTTGGGTCGGCGGTTCGAGTCCGCCCGTTGCCACCACTTTTTTTGATCACGTTGAACCGTGTCAAGCAGCTGCCAGTGTAGCTCAGGGGTAGAGCAACTGATTCGTAATCAGTAGGTCGTCGGTTCAATTCCGACCTCTGGCTCCAGCAGATCCGCCCGCCGTCAGGCGGGTTTTTTTGTTGTCTCACGCCGCTTCTCATGTGCCGCTGCTCTGAAGCCAGGGCCATCGGGTATCCTGGCAGGCAATGGATATTCAAGGGAGCCAGCAATGACCAGGCTGGGACATAACCGGGGCCTGCCGCTGTGGGCCAAGATCATGATGCCACTGCTGATCCTGCTGGTGCTGGCCGGCGGGGGAGCCGCCTGGTTTCTGACTGGGCAGACGGGCCCGGCCGGCGGCGGCGAGTACACCCTGGAAGTCAAATCCGGCGAGACGGTGGCTGCCGTGGTCCAGGAGCTGGAAGACCACGACGTGGTCCGTAGCGCCGACGCTCTGCGCTACGAGATGCGCCGCACCGGCACAGACGCCTCGCTGAAAGAAGGGCTGTATGACCTCAATGGCCAGATGACCGTGGCTGAGGTGGCGCAGGCCCTGGCCGCCGCGCCGCGCCAGGCCACCATCAAGGTGACGGTGCCGGAAGGCCGGCGCATCAAGGACCTGCCGGGCATCTTCAAGAAAGCCGGTTTCGAGCTGCAAGGACTCAAGGAAGCCCTGAACGATCCCTCGCTGAGCAAGTACGCCGAGGTGAATCTGGAAGGCTTCGTCTTCCCGGCCACCTATGAGTTCAAGAAGGGCAGCACTGCCAAGGAAGCGGTCACCCAGATGGTGGACCGCATGAACGAGGAATTCACCCCCGAGCGGATTGCCAAGGCCAAGGCCGAGAAACTGAGCGTGTACGACTGGGTCACCCTGGCCAGCATGGTGCAGGCCGAGGCCGCCAACGACAAGGAAATGCCCATCATCGCCGGGGTCTTCCTCAACCGACTGCGTGACGGCATGACATTGGGCAGCGACCCCACCGTGGCCTACGGCCTGGGCAAGGACCTGCCCGAGCTGAACCGCGCGGCCGGCGACTTTTCCACCGATCACGATTGGAACACCTACACCCGTCAGGGCCTGCCCAAGACGCCGATCAACAACCCCGGCGAGGCGGCGCTGCTGGGCGTGCTGAATGCCCAGCGCAAGCTGGCCGACGGCCGCGACGCGCTCTACTTCCTACACACCCCCGACGGCAAGATCTATGTCAACCACACCTTCGAGGAACACCAGAGCGACAACGTCCGCTACCGCTCGCAGTAAGCGAGCAGCTGCCCGGTAGACTCTGCGCCTGCCTCCGGGCTGACCGGACGGCAGAGCGAGCAGAGACCGGGCGGAGCGGCCTGGGCCGGGGGTGCCTCCGGCTCTGCCGCAGTGTTTACAGTTGACGCCGGGGCATTGTGGCACGGTGACATCCAGAGGTGTCACTGACCCTTCCGGCGTCCTTCAGTCAGGGGACAATTGGGCCTGTAGCCCGGCTCCCTGCCTGCCTAGAATGCGCACTATTGCCGTGTTTGCCGTCTGTGCGGACGTGCCGCGGGGGCGCTTCAGCGAAGACAAATGAAGTCGGGGGAGCGCCCGACCCGGAGGGCAGGAGAGGAGAAAAGACCTTGAATAAGGCAATCACTCAGGCTGGAACGCCCCGGCCAAGTTCGGGACCCGCAGGCCGCAGCTTGATTTATCTGGCCTGGGGCGCCCTGATCTACAACGTGGCCGTCATCTTGTGGGGGGCCGTGGTGCGCCTCAGCGGGTCTGGCGCCGGCTGTGGTGATCACTGGCCGCTGTGCGACGGTCAGGTGGTGCCGCTCAGCTTTACCGCCGAGCGGGTCATCGAATTCAGCCACCGCCTGACCAGCGGCGCCAGCGGGCTGCTGGCCCTGGGCCTGATTTTCCTGGCCTTCCGGCAAACTGACAAAGGCCACCCGGCACGGCTGGGTGCCGTTCTCAGTTTCGTTTTTCTGCTGTTGGAAGGTCTGGTGGGCGGCGTGCAGGTGCTGCTGAGCCTGACTGCCGACAGCACCGACCCGGCTCGCGGGCTGTTTCAGGGCGTCCACCTGGCCAACACCTTTGTATTGCTGGCGGTACTGCTGCTGACCGCGCTGTGGTCGTCCGGGTTTCCGGCGCTGCGGTTCAAGACTCTTACCGATGGCAAACGCCGCGCCCTGTGGGTGCTCGTCGGCGGCCTGGTGCTGACCCTGGTGGTCGGCATGACCGGCGCCGTGACGGCCCTGGGCGACCTGCTCTTCAAGCCGGCCCCCGGCACCCCGCTGGATACCATTCGCAACGATTACGGGCTGAACACCGGTTTCTTTGAGCGGCTGCGGGTGCTGCATCCCCTGCTGGCGGTAGGCACAGCCGGCTACCTGGTGTGGATGACGGCCCGGGTTCGTCAGTGGGTGCCCGGCCCGCAGGTCACGCTCTGGAGCAACCTGTTGCTGGGCACGGTCGCGGCGCAGGTGCTGGCCGGCGTGGTCAATGTGGGCCTGCGGGCGCCCGACGCCATGCAACTGCTGCATCTTCTGCTGGCCTGTATGCTGTGGCTTATGACGATCCTGCTGGGCTACTTCGCTCTCTTCGGCCGCCAGCCTCAGCCTGCTTCATGGCCGGGGCGGCCGGCATCCACGGCCGAGACGGCCGAAGTGGGGGTGACAGGATGACTGTAAGTGTTCCGGCGCCGGCAGGGGAGACCCCCTCGGCCAAGGCCACCTGGCGTGACTACCTTTCTCTGACCAAACCCAAAGTGATCAGTCTGCTGCTGTGGACCACCATCGCGGCCATGTTCATGGCGGCACAGGGCTGGCCGGGGCTGTGGCTGCTGATCGTGGTGGCCCTGGCCGGCTACGCCTCGGCCGGGTCGGCGGGCGTGTTCAACATGATCATCGACCGCGACATCGACCACCAGATGGCCCGCACGGCGCAGCGGCCCACCACCTCGGGGCTGATTTCCACCCGCAACGCCTTTATTTTCGGCACGGCGCTGCAGGTGGCGTCCTTTGCGGCGCTGTGGTTCTGGGCCACTCCACTGGCCGCCTGGATGAGCCTGGCGGGATTTTTCACCTACGTGGCGGTCTATACCCTCTGGCTCAAGCGCACCACCTGGCACAACATCGTGATTGGGGGCGCCGCCGGCTGCTTCCCGCCGCTGGTGGGCTGGGCGGCCGTGACCGGAGACCTGAACCTGTTCGCCGGGTTCCTGTTCGCCATCATCTTCTTCTGGACGCCGGTTCACTTCTGGGCGCTGGCCATGATGATTCAGGAAGACTACAAGACCGTGGGCATCCCCATGCTGCCGGTGGTGTACGGCAACCGCATGACGGCGGCGCAGATCGGGCTGTATGCCATTTACACCGTGGTCCTGTCGGTGATGCCGGTCTATTTCGGTGCAGTCAGCTGGCTGTACTTCTTCTCGGCGCTGGGCCTGGGCGGCTGGCTGCTGTGGCTGTCTTGGAAGCTGTACCGCTACGTGATGGCCGGCGGACAGCCCAGCAAGCAGGAAATGCTGCCGCTGTACCTCTATTCCATGCTGTATCTGGCGATGCTGTTCTTGGCTGGCGCCGCCGACCGGGTGCTGCTGGCCTGAAGGCTCTGCCTATCTAGAGAACCAAACAAGAAGCGGAACGGGAGCCCAGTGCCCTGTTCCGCTTCTTGTTTGCTGGACTCAGCTGCCTGGCATGAGCCGGGCAAATGTGCGCCCATGACGCTTTTGCTGAGGACAATTGACACCGCGTCAGGGTGGTCTGATAACGGAACGTGCGACTTCTGGCCTCCAGGAAGCGGCGCTGGAGACGGCCCGCTGTAGCCGGAGCCTGTCATTCCCTGGCTGACCAAACGTTCGGCAAGCCGCACGGCCGTCAGGAAAGGTGGTGGGCTCTAGCCCGGCGCTCTTTCTGTGGCGGCAAGATCCCCGCATGTTTCCGCCCAGGGGGAGACAACTTCAACATAGCCGTGGCATTCTTGCTTAGACTATGAAGCGAGGAAAGGAGAAATGTTGAACACCAAGCATACCTGTAGAGGCAGGTCAGCCGGGCCGCTGTCCAGAGGCATGCGGCGCATGTCGGTGGCGGCCGGGTTGCTGAGCCTTTCACTCCTGACAGGTTGTCAGGAGCACCAGCAGACCCTTACCATCGGTGACCAGTCTGCTCACTACAACACGGCCCTGTGGCAGCTGAGTACCGTGGCTATCGGCCTATCCATCATCATCTTCCTGGGTGTCTCGGCGCTGCTGTTCTATACCGTCTTCCGGTTCCGTGAGGACAAGAACGACGCAGAACCCCAGCAGTTCCACGGCAACAACAAGCTGGAAATGGTGCTGATCGGCTTCCCTGTGGTTATCGTGCTGCTGCTCAGTGTGCTGAGCGTGAGGACGATGGCCCAGACCACGCCCATCAAGGACAAGCAGATCGGCGCGAATATTACGGCGCTGGCCAAGCAGTTCTGGTGGAACTTCACCTACACCGACGCCAAGGCTGAAGCCGGCGGTGAAGTCTCCAACGGCAACGAACTGGTGATTCCTGCCGGTAACGACGGCGCGGGCAACCCGGTCAATACCAAGATGACCCTGCAGTCTGCCGATGTGGTCCACGAATTCTGGGCCCCCAACGTCGGCCCGCAGCGTCAGGCCATCCCCGGCTCTGAAAAAGTCTGGACGATCCACACCGACCGTCCCGCCATTTATCAGGGCAACTGTAGCTATCTGTGTGGTGCCAGCCACGCCAACATGCGCTTCAAAGTGGTGGCGCTGCCGCAGGCCGACTACGACACCTTTATCTCGGCGGCGCAGAAGTACTCGGCGCCCGTTCCGGCAGCCGGCAGCGCTGAAGAGCGCGGCTACAACCTGTTCCTGAACGGCAAGCCCGACACTGGCGCAGTCGCTTGTGCCTCGTGCCACCGCATTCAGGGCACCAAGGCCAACAGCCCGGTGGGCCCTGACCTGAGCTTCTTCGGCACTCGCCGCACCCTGGGTGCCGGCATGTGGCAGGCTCCCGTGCAAGAAGGCTGGAATGATCCCAAAGCCCATCAGCATCTGATCAACTGGATCACCCACAGCCCCAAGGTGAAGCCCGGCAGCCTGATGCCCACCTACGACGGCAGCGAGTATGTCGTCAACGGTCAAAAGCAAAAGGGCGGCACCCTGACTCCCGAGGAAATCTCGGATATTGCGGCCTTCCTCACGACCCTCAAACTGCCTGACGAAGCCAACTACTGGCAGAAGGCCAAGGTCTTTGACGACGCCACCATTTTGCCTGGAGGTCAAAAATGACGGTAAGACACTCACCTCAGGTGACCGAGCGTAAAGGCTTCGGAGCAGTCATCTGGGACATGATGAACACCGTGGACCACAAAAAGATCGGGCTGATGTACATCATCCTGTCTTTGATCGGTCTGGCGGTGGGCGGCTTCCTGGCGGTGGCGATTCGCCTCCAGCTGGCGCTGCCGGACCAGACGTTCCTGGTCGGGAATGTCTACAACCAGGTCCTGACCATGCACGCCGCGGTCATGCTGTTCTTCTTCCTGATTCCGATTGGTCTGTTCGGATTCGGTAACTACTTTCTTCCGCTGCAGCTGGGTGTGCGCGACGTTGCGCTACCGAGGCTGAACAACTTTGCGGTCTGGTCTTTCTTTTTCTCGCTGGTGCTGGTGCTGCTGGGTATTTTCGGCGGCGGTTACCCCACCGTGGGCTGGACCTTTTACTACCCGCTGACGCTGGACGGCAACCAGACCGGCGTGGCGATCTTCATGATGGCGATTCTGTTCAACGGCCTGGGCTCGCTGTTCGGGAGCGCCAACTTTGCCGCGACCATCATGAACCTGCGCGCCGAAGGCATGAGCCTATGGCAGATGCCCATCTTCGCGTGGTCGCTGTTCGCCACCGCCCTCTTGCAGCTGATCAGCCTCAGCGGCCTGACCGCCGCCGCGCTGACCACTTTCCTGGAAATCAAGCTGGGCCTGAGCATGTACAACGCCGATATCGGCGCTGCCCCGGTGATGTTCCAGCAATTCTTCTGGTTCTACTCGCACCCTGCTGTGTACGTGATGCTGCTGCCCTACCTGGGTATCGCCGCTGAAATCGCTTCCACCATGTCGCGCAAGCCGCTGTTCGGCTACCGCGTGATGGTGTACTCGATCATGGCCATCGTGTTCGTGTCGCTGCTGGTGTGGATCCACCACATGTTCGCCGTGGGTGTGCCTGAAGCTTGGCAGATCGCCTTCATGATCGCCACCTTGATCGTGGCCGTGCCGACCGGCGTGAAGCTCTTTAACCTGATCGGCACCCTCTGGGGCGGCCGCATCATGATGAAGATGCCCACCCTGTGGCTGATCGGCTTCCTGTTCAACTTCCTGATCGGCGGGATCACCGGCGTTTCGCTGGGCATGATTCCTTTCGACTATCAGGTGACCGCTTCGTACTACGTGGTGGCTCACTTCCACAACGTGATGATGTTCGGTACCGCCTTCCTGGCCATGGGCGCCCTGTACTACTGGTGGCCCAAGATGACCGGCCGTTTCCTGGACGAAAAGGTTGGCCGCGTCCACTTCTGGCTGTTCATGATCGGCTCCTGGATGACCTTCCTGCCCCAGTACATCCTGGGTCTGCTGGGTATGCCCCGCCGTTACTACACCTACCCGGCTGGCAACTACGCCTGGACCGAGCTGAACTTCATCAGCACCATCGGTGCACTGATGCTGCTGGTCGGCGGCGCCGTGTTGGTCTGGAACCTGCTGCAGAGCATGCGTAAGCCCATCACCGCCGGTCCCAACCCCTGGGGCGGCTACACCCTGGAATGGGCCACGTCCAGCCCCCCTCCTGCCTACAACTTCGCTGTGGAATTCCCCAAAAACTTCCCCTCCGAGCGTCCGCTGTACGACTGGGAAAAGAATGGCGACACCCTGACGCCGCTGGACCCCAAGACCATTCACTTGCCGGTGGATAGCCCCTGGCCTTTCCTGACCGCGTTCTCGCTGCTGCCGATGACCTTCGGTATGACCTTCGGCTGGTTCACTCCTTACCTGCCTTCGACCGGGCTGCAGACCTGGGGCGATATGACCGGTCTGTTTAAGTTCGCCTCTGTGCTGCTGTACCTGAGCATCCCGCTGTTCTTCTACGCGGTCTTCAAGTGGGCCGGCACCCGTGAATATGACGTTCCGGTGGCGCACCACGGCCTGACCAAGTATGAAAACGGCTTCCTGGGGATGTCCTGGTTCATCATCTCGGAAGTCACGCTGTTCGGCATTCTGCTCTCCGGCTTCATCTACTACCGCGCGACCGGCCTGGCCGTGCCGGACCCGGTCAGCCGCCCGGCCATGTGGCTGGCGATTCTGAACACCATCGTGCTGGTCAGCAGCTCGATCACGGTGCACACCGCCGAGCAGATGCAGCACCAGGGCCGCCACAAGTGGGCGCGTATCCTGCTGTTCATCACCCTGCTGCTGGGCGCACTGTTCCTGAGCTTCCAGGTGTACGAGTTCACCCTCTTCGGCCTGGAAAGCGACTGGAAACAGAACCTGTGGCAGTCCTGCTTCTTCATCATCGTGGGCCTGCACGGTCTGCACATCCTGATCGGTGCAACCGGCGTGGCGCTGCCGTTCTACCAGTCCATGACCGGTAAGATCGACAAGTACAACCACGGCTCGCTGGCCCCCGCCAGCCTGTACTGGCACTTGGTTGACGCGGTGTGGTTGCTGATCGTGATGCTGTTCTACGCCTGGTAAGCCCCCTTCTTTCCCGCTTCACGGCGCCCTCCCACTGTGGGGGGCGTTTTTTTGTGGGCTGAGTGGTGGGCTGGCCTGCGAAGGAGCGCTGCGGGACACTGCTCACGCGCTGGGGCCGTTACCCTGAGACAGTGAAATGGTTGACTCCCGCCCTGCTCCTGATTGCCGCCGTGCTGGCCGGCCTGCTGTTTTTCCGGCAGGCGGGGGCGCAGCCGCAGTACGGCACGTCCCTGGATGAACCCAAGCCTCTGCCCTCTGTGGCCCTGCTGGACGACCGGGGCCAGCCGGCCAACCTGAACGATTCGCACGGCAAACTGCGGCTGGTCTTTTACGGCTTTGTGCGCTGCCCGGATGTCTGCCCGGCCACCCTGAGTGTGCTGTCACGGACCTACGGGGGCCTGCGGCCGCAGCTGAAGGACAAGGTGCTAGTGCAGATGGTCAGTGTGGACCCGGCCAACGACCGCCCCGAGGTGCTGCGCCAGTACCTGGACCGCTTTGACCCGGCGTTCGCGGGACTGACCGGCGATACGGCTGCCATTGACCGGGCCGCGCGCGAGATGTTTGTGGGCGTGACCCGGCCGCCGTCACTGACCGACCACAGCCAGCACATGAACATGGGTGCCAGTCATACCGACCATGCCAGCGGTGCCTCGGCGTCTCAGGTGGCCACGGCTGAAGCGGCCAGCGGCGCAGCGACTGACCCGGCCGACACCGGCGCGGCCGAGGCGGCCATGCTGCACGGCGATCAGGTCAGCGTGGTGGACGCGCAGGGCAACTTTGTGCGGGTCTACGGCAATCAGGAAATCCTCTCCGGGCAGCTGGGCGAGGACCTGCCGGCGCTGGTGACGCAGTACGGCCCGAAATAATGGCCAGCGGCATCCCCGCTCTGTTTTCTTGCAGAGAAAAAAAGTAGAATATTGATTATGACTGCAACAGAATCAAACGACGCGGCTCTGCGGCCACGCTCGCTGACTGAATACGTGGGGCAGGCCAAGCTGAAAGACAAGCTGAGCGTGTACCTGCAGGCGGCCCGTGGGCGCGGCGAGGCGCTGGACCACACCTTGCTGTTTGGCCCGCCCGGGCTGGGCAAGACCACTCTGGCGCACATCATCGCCTATGAACTGGGCGTGAATATCCGGGTGACTTCCGGCCCCGCCATCGAGAAGCCGGGCGACCTGGCCGCTATCCTGACCAACTCGCTGGAAGAGGGCGACGTGCTGTTTATCGATGAAATCCACCGTCTGGGCCGGGTAGCCGAGGAGCATCTTTATCCGGCGATGGAGGATTTCAAGCTGGATATCGTGCTGGGGCAGGGCCCGGCGGCCCGCACCATCGAGCTGCCGCTGCCGCGCTTTACCCTGGTGGGGGCTACCACCCGCCCCGGCCTGATCACGGCGCCGATGCGCTCCCGCTTTGGCATCATCGAGCACCTGGAGTACTACACCGCCGAGGACATCGCCCAGAACCTGCTGCGCGACGCCCGGCTGCTGGGTTTTGAGCTGGACGAAGCGGCCGCGCTGGAAATCGGCGGACGCAGCCGCGGCACCATGCGAATTGCCAAGCGGCTCTTGCGGCGGGTGCGCGACTTCGCGGAAGTGGCCGGCGAACCCAGCATCACTCTGGCCCGCGCCCACGACGCGCTGGACAAGCTGGGCCTGGACAGCGCCGGGCTGGACGACCGCGACAAGAAGTACCTCGAAACCCTGATTCACCGCTTTGCCGGCGGGCCGGTGGGCCTGGATACCCTCGCCACGGCGATCAGCGAGGACGCGCTGACCCTGGAAGACGTGTACGAGCCGTTCCTGATACAGCTGGGTTTTATCAAGCGCACGCCGCGCGGCCGGGTGGCCACGGCGCACGCTTACGACCATCTGGGCCTACCGCCGGGCAACGAGCTGGGCTTTTACGTGAACTGAGTGGGTGGGGGTAAGGAGGCGGCCGGGCCGAGCCCCTTGCTACGCTGACGTTATGGCAGAAGTGCAGATGTTCGGCACCAAAAAGAGTCAAGGCGCCCGCGCCGCCGAGCGGTTTTTCAAGGAGCGCCGGGTCAAGATTCACTATGTGGACCTGACCCAGCGGCCGATGAGCAAAGGGGAGCTGACCCGCTTCGTGCAGAAGTTCGGGCTAAATGCCTTGCTGGACATGGAAGGCAAGGCTTACAAGGACGCCGGCCTGGAATACCTGCGCGTGACCGAGGACAGCCTGCTGCAAAAGATGCTGGACAACCCCGCTCTGCTGCGGCTGCCGCTGGTGCGCGGCGGCAAAGTGCTGGCGGTGGGCGACGACGCAGCCGCCAGGGCAGCCTGGGCCGAAATGACGGACTGAGGCGGGCTTCTCGTTACCTGGAACCGCCTACCGCCTAGAATTGGGGGTATGAAGCGAAGCCTTCCCCTGAGAGCAGCGCTGCTCGTCGCGGTGCCCTGGCTGGGTGCCTGTGACCAATCGCCGCAGAGCCAGACGCTGGACTGGCAGGCCCCCAGCGCCGCCGAGCAGCGGGCCTGGAAAGAGGCCGCCGGCACCGACCCGCAGCGAGACGCACCGGATATTCTGGCGGCCACCCTGGATTTCCCGGCGCAGACGCACACGGTGGCTTATGCCACGCTGCGGAGCGACCGTGACGGGGCCGAGGTGACCCTCAAGGACCTCAGCGCCGAGCTGAAAACCCGCTTTCCGCAGGGCCAGCCCAAAGGCGAGGTCTATCAGGAACGCTGGCTGGTGGGCCGCGCGCAGAACAGCCAATGCGCGCCCCAGCAACTGCGGCTGCTGACGATGGCCGGCGAGCTGCCTCCGCGCGAGGGCCAGGAGTGGACTGGCGCTCTGGGACTGCTGCCCGATCCGGAACCCTGCTCGGGTGTCCAGGCCGACGCTGTGAGTGCCAGCGTCCGGAAAAGCGGCCTGCAGCTGAACGAATGGAACGTGGTGCAGCGCACCGAACTGAGCAGCAAACAGGCTCAGCCGGTGGTCTACGCCGTGGCCGTTTACCCCACCGACGCGGCCCTGCCGCTACCGGCCGGAGCTGCGGCCGACGAACTGGTCTGGCTGGAAGGACGGGCTGGGGCACCCCTCGACTACGCCGGGCTGAAGCTGCCGGCCCTCCCCGACCCCCACGCGCCGCTGCCGGAGAAATAAAGCCGGGCGTGCCGTGTGAGGGGCGGCCAGCCCGGGTCAGACTGCTGGGTTAGGCTAGGCGCGCCGAACCAGGGTACGGAAGGTCATGTCGTAGCGGTTGCGTTCGTCGCTGGGGCGCTCCCGCTCGGCGGTGATGTCCCACTGGCCGGGCAGCTGCGGGAAAAAGGTGTCGCCGTTCAGCTGCGTGTGAATCAGGGTCAGTTCCACCCGGGTCAGGTCATCCAGATACAGCCGGTAGATTTTCTCGCCGCCGATGATGGCGATTTCTCCGCTTTCGCCCAGGTTCTCCTGCGCCAGGGCCAGCGCTTCCGCCGGGGAATGGGCCAGCAGCGCGCCTTCAGCCGGCAGGTCCGGTTGGCGGGTCAGCACGATGTTGGTGCGGCCCTTCAGGGCTTTGCCGCCCAGCGAATCCCAGACCCGGCGGCCCATGATGTTCGGTTTGCCCTGGCTCAGCCGCTTGAAGTGAGCGAAGTCAGCTGGCAGGTGCCAGGGCATGTCACCGTCCTTGCCGATCACACGGTTTTCGGTCATGGCGACGATGGCGACGAGAGCAGGAGAGTGACTGGACATGGCACTTTACAATGCCGCTTACGTTCCAGCTGGCGCAACTGACCCGCTTACCTCACCTGCTGCACCTTGATGCCAGCCGCTTCCAGAATGCCGGCGCCGCTGGGCAACCCGGCCCCCACCCGCGTCTGCTCGGTATAGTTCTGCGCGAACAGCACCCGGCTGATGCGTCTGGAATTGACGATCAGCCGGGCGCAGGTGGCGCAGGGTTCGTGGGTCACGTACAGGGTGTGGTTCTCGCCGTTCCAGTTGGCGGCCAGCAGGGCGTTGACCTCGGCGTGAATAAAGCCGCTGGCACCCTGCGTCAGGCTTTCGCGCTCGTTGGGTTCGCCGGCGGCGCGGCCGTTGTAGCCCACGCCCACCACCCGGTGATGATGGTCCAGGATGCAGGCCCCCACCTTGACCTTGGGGTCGGCCGAGCGGGTGGCCCACAGCCGGGCCGTATCCATGCCCAGCTGGTCGAAAGTGGGCCGGGCTTCGGCGCCGCTCATACCGCCACCTCGGCGCGGATGCCGGGGTGTGGCTCATACCCTTCCAGCTGAAAATCCTCGTACTGGAAACCGAAAATATCCTTGACTGCCGGGTTCAGGTGCATGGTGGGCAGCGGCCGGGGCTCGCGCGCCAGCTGCCGTTCCACCTGCGCCATGTGGTTGCTGTAGATGTGGCAGTCGCCGCCGGTCCAGATAAACTCGCCGGGTTCCAGGTCACAGACCTGCGCCACCATCATGGTGAGCAGCGCGTAACTGGCGATGTTGAACGGTACCCCCAGAAAGCTGTCGGCGCTGCGCTGGTACAGCTGGCAGCTCAGCCGCCCGTCTGCCACATAGAACTGAAACAGCAGGTGACAGGGCGGCAGGGCCATCTCGTCCACCTGCGCCACGTTCCAGGCCGACACGATCAGCCGCCTAGAATCGGGGTTCTGCCGGATCTGCTCAATCACCTGGGTGATCTGGTCGATCTGGCCGCCGTCACCGTCTGGCCAGCTGCGCCACTGCTGACCGTACACCGGTCCCAGCTCGCCCTGTTCATCGGCCCATTCGTCCCAGATGGTCACGCCGCGCTCCTGTAGCCACCGCACGTTGCTGTCGCCGCGCAGGAACCACAGCAGCTCGTAAATGATGCTCTTGAGATGAACCCGCTTGGTGGTGACCAGCGGAAAGCCCTGCTGCAGGTCAAACCGCATCTGATACCCGAACACCGAGTGGGTGCCGGTGCCGGTGCGGTCCATCTTGTCGGTGCCGTGATCCCGGATGTGCTGGAGAAAGTCGAGGTACTGGCGCATATGTTTTTTAGTGTAGGCCCGCAGTGCATCAGGAGAATGCCGGCGGGGAAAATGTTACGTTTGGCACAGCAAAGCTGCTCTTATGCCAGCAGCTTACATGAAGGCCGCTGAACTGCCGGGCAGTGTCATAAATCCGGCAGAGCCACTGCCTAATCTGAGACTGATCTGGTCTGGCGGTTGCCGCCGGGCCGCCCCACCTCTACCGAAGGAGCCTGCTGCCTATGTCTCTACTTTTTCCCCGCTTCCGCCTGCCGGCCCTCGGCGCTTCTCTGCTGGCGTTTTCGCTGAGCGCCTGCACCATGTCGCCCGCCAACAACGCCATCCCCGCCACCGACCTGCGCATCTGGCCGCCGTCGGTGACCCTGGCACCCGGCCAGAAGCAGACGGTGATGCTGGACCTGAATACCCGCGAGGGCGCTGGCCCCGGGCCTTATGTCATCAGTGTGGATCAGGTGCCCGGCACCCTGGAAATCCTGACCGAACCGGAGCAGCTTTCCAGCAAGGGCCGCGTTTACCTGACCCTCAAAGCCGCCGAACATGCCTAGAGCAGTCAGCACATCCTGACGGTTACGGTGACTGACCCCCAGGGCCGGGTGCTGCAAAGCCAGCTGCGGGCTTTCGTAGGACAGGACCGGCCCACGCCGATTCCTTACTTCCCGTCGTTCTGAGGCTCCTGCTGCCCCTTTGTGGGGGCGGCAGGTCGCCGCATTACCAGCCCCGCACCCGGGTGGGCAGATGGTACAGCCCGGTGCTGGCCGTAATGAACAGCTCGGTGCCGTCGGCCCCGCCGAAGCAGAGGTTGGCGGCGGTTTCGGGCAGCAGAATGCGGCCCAGTTCCTCGCCCTGGGGTGAGAACACATGAACGCCGTCGCCAGCGCTGCTCCAGATGCGGCCATCCGCGTCTACGCGCAGGCCGTCGGTCTTGCCCTGGTCCACCTGAAAAAAGCCCCCCTGATGCTCGGCCCGGTCACCGTCAATGCGGTAGAGGTGGGTGGCGGCCTGGTCGCCGGTATCCGACAGCAGCAGTTCGTTGGCCGAGCGGAACGCCAGGCCGTTGGGCTTGTGGCGGTCGGTGATGGGGCAGCTGAGGGTGCCGTCCGGGGCAATCCGGAACACGTAACGGCCCGGCAGTTCCATCTCGCCGCCGTAGCCTTCCTCGGGCTTGTCTATGCCGTAGGTGGGGTCGCTAAACCACAGGCTGCCGTCGGGGCTGAGAGCCACGTCGTTGGGGCTGTTCAGCCGCTGGCCCTGCCACTCGCTGGCCAGAGTGGTCCAGCGGCCGTCTTCTTCCTGGCGCAGCACCGCCCGGTCGCCGTGCGAGCAGGCCACCAGCCGGCCCTGTGCGTCCAGGCAGTGGCCATTCTGGTGGCGGCTGGGGTTCATCTCCTCGGCCAGGCCGCTGCCGGGGGTCCAGCGCCAGGTGCGGTCCTGCCGTACATCACTGAACACCACGCAGCCACGCGCCGGAATCCAGCAGGGGCCTTCGGTCCAGGTAAAGTCACCGGCCAGCCGGGTCAGTTCGGCGCCTTCAGGAAACAGGTCCAGGAACCCGCCCTGGGCGGCCTGGAACAGCGGGCTCACAGCCGCTTGTCTCCGGTGGGGTCAGTATCGAAGGTGGTACCGGTTTCGTTGCGGCCGTCACCCTCGGTCACGCCTTCGGGAATGCCACGGGTAGCGTCGTCTTCCTGGCGGAAGGGGTCGCCGCCCAGCGCAGTGCCGGCGTCGGTGGCCGGCTCGCTGGCGGGAATTACTCCGCGGCTGAGGGCCTCATCACCAGTCCAGTGGCTCTGGCTGCTCATGCCGTTGCCGGTGTCATGAGTGTCAGTACCGGTATCGGCATTCTGTTCGGGAGTGCGGTTTTTGTCGGTCATGCTTGCATGATGGCAAACCCGCCGGGGCGCCGGATGGGACTGGGCTAAAGGTTCGGCCGGAGCCCTTCTCTTGCCGGCACTGGGCAGACCAATTCTGTTACCCACGCAGGAACGCGGCCGGGGTGTTCGGCCAGCCGGGCCTGCCAGTGAGCCGCTCCACCCCACGGGGCCGCAAAGGGCGGTATGCTGACAGCGTTATGACCCGACCAGAAACCATCATGTCAGGTGGCAACGCGGCCTTTTTGGATGGGCTGTATGAGGACTATCTAGCAGATCCCCAGAGCGTCGACCCCGAGTGGCGCGCCTTTTTCGATGCTGAACGTGGCGGCGTGCAAGAAGCGCGGCACTCGGCCGTTCAGCAGGCCTTCTATGAGCTGGGCCGCCAGAGCCACGGCCGCACCGTCGTGGTCTCGCCGGCAGCTGCGGGCGAAGCCAGCGGTGCCCAGCAGGCCGTCAGCGGCTTGATCACTTCTCACCGCGTTTACGGCCATCTCCAGGCTGAGTTCGATCCCCTGGGTCTGCACGATAAGACCCTGGCGCCCGAGCTGAACCCCGAGTATTACGGCCTGAGCGCCAACCAGATGAACGAGCAGGTCAAAGACGGCCACTTCTCCGGCACGGTCAGCGAAGTGCTTCAGCAGCTGCGCAGCATCTACTGTGGCCCTATCGGCTACGAGTACAACTACCTGCCCAGCGAGGAACGCGAGTGGTTCCAGAACCGCATTGAAGTGCGCCGCGAGGGCCTCAGCAAGGATGAGAAGCTGCGCCTGCTGGACCGCCTGAACGCCGCCGAGGGCCTGGAAAAGTACCTCCACATCAAGTACGTGGGCCAAAAGCGCTTCTCGTTAGAAGGCAGCGAAAGCTTTATTCCGCTGCTGGACCGCCTGATCCAGCAGGCCGGCAAGACCGGCACCATCAAGGAAATCGTGCTGGGCATGGCCCACCGTGGCCGCCTCAACACCCTGGTCAACATTTTCGGGAAGCGCCCCAAGGACCTCTTCGACGAGTTCGAGGGCAAGAAGGTGCTCAGCGAGAACCCGGATATTTCCGGCGACGTGAAGTACCACCTGGGCTTTTCCAGCGACGTGGCCACCGCAAACGGTCCTCTGCACCTGGCGCTGGCCTTTAACCCCAGCCACCTGGAACTGGTGTCCCCGGTGGTGCACGGGTCCACCCGCGCCCGGCAGGACCGCCGCGACGAAACCCCCGACAAGATGCGCGAGGTTCGCCGCGACAACGTCCTGGCCATCACCGTCCACGGCGACGCTGCTGTGATCGGTCAGGGCGTGGTGATGGAAACACTGAACATATCGCGCCTGCGTGGCTTTACCACCGGCGGGGCCGTGCGCATCGTGATCAACAACCAGATCGGCTTTACCATCTCCGACGCGCGCGATAGCCGCTCCAGCCGCTACTGCACCGACGTGGCCAAGATCGCCAACGCCCCGGTGATGCACGTGAACGGCGACGACCTAGAAGCGGTGGCCTTTGCCGCTGACCTGGCCCTGGCTTACCGTCAGCAGTTCGGCAAGGACGTGTTCATTGACCTGGTGACCTTCCGCCGTCACGGCCACAACGAGGCCGACGATCCCACCATGACCCAGCCGATCATGTACAAGAAGGTCAAGGCGCACCCCGGCACCCTGGCGGTGTACGCCGACAAGCTGGTCAAGGAAGGCCTGATTGACGAGGCCGGCGTGAGGGCGATGGCCGACGACTACCGCGACCGCCTGGACCGCGGCGAGAGCGTGGTGGCCGAACTGACCGACGACACCGTGAGTGACCTGGGTCAGCGCTGGGCCGAGTACAAGCAGGCGGCCAAGGAATCCAACTGGCAGTCGGTGGCCGAAACCGCCGTGCCGGCAGAGAAGCTGGCCGAGCTGACCGACAAGATGACCACCTTTCCCGAAGGCTTCGAGCTGCACCGCGGCGTGAAGCGCGTGATGGAAGCCCGCCGCGCCATGAGCCGCGGTGAGCAGCCGGTGGACTGGGGTATGGGCGAAATGTTGGCCTACGCCACGCTGCTGGACGAAGGCTACAACGTGCGCCTGAGCGGTGAAGATTCTGGCCGTGGCACTTTCGTGCACCGCCACGCCGTGGTTCACGACCAGCGTGGACAGGACCCCCTGAAGGGTGACTACCTCAGCCTGGAATTCCTGCGCCCCGGCCAGGGCCGCGCCGAAGTGATTGATTCCACCCTCTCTGAAGAGGGCGTGCTGGCCTTCGAATACGGCTACTCTGGCTCGGCGCCCAACTCGCTGGTACTGTGGGAAGCGCAGTTCGGTGACTTTGCCAACGGCGCCCAGGCCGTGATTGACCAGTTCATCGCCGCCGGTGAAACCAAGTGGCTGGGCCTCAGCGGCATCACGCTGCTGCTGCCTCACGGCTACGAAGGTGCTGGCCCCGAGCACTCCAGCGCCCGCATTGAGCGTTACCTGCAGCTGTGCGCCCAGAACAACATGCAAGTGGCGGTGCCCAGCAGCGCCTCGCAGATTTTCCACCTGCTGCGCCGCCAGATGCGCCGTGGCTACCGCAAGCCGCTGATCGTCTTTACTCCCAAGAGCCTGCTGCGCAACAAGCGCGCCATGACTCCGCTGAGCGAACTGACCGACGGCCGTTTCCGCAACGTGATCGGTGACCCCGAAGTAGAGCAGGCCCGCCGCGTGGTGATCAGCTCCGGCAAGCTGCACTGGGAACTGTTCGACGCTCGCGAGGAAGACCGCGAGGGCTACCACGGCACTGCGCTGGTGCGGCTGGAACAGCTGTATCCCTTCCCGCAGGAGGAACTGGCCGCCGAACTGCGCCGTCACCCCGGCGCGCAGGTGGTCTGGTCACAGGAAGAACCTGAAAACCAGGGTGCTTGGCTGCTGATTCGTGAAGACCTGGAACGTACCCTGGCCGAACTGGGCCTGGGCCACACCCTGACCTACGTCAGCCGCCGCCGCGCCGCCAGCACCGCCACCGGGTACTCGCATGTGCATGCCAAGGAGCAGGCCAAGGTGATTGCCGACGCGCTGGGTGAAAAGGTCTCGCGTGAAGACTATGACGCGCAGGTAGAATTGACCAAGGAAGCCGGCGCTCAGGGCTGAGCCGGCCACTGTTTCTCCCCGCCCTTCCTCCTTTGCCCCCCCCTTTTCAGAGAGGTGAACAATGTCCGAAATTAAAGTTCCCGTATTTAGCGAATCCGTTTCCGAAGGCACCCTGCTGGGCTGGAACGTGCAGCCGGGTACCAGCGTCAAGCGCGGTGACGTGCTGGCCGAAATCGAAACCGACAAGGTCGTGCTGGAAGTTATCGCCCAGGAAGATGGCGTGCTCAAGAGCGTCACCAAGAACGAAGGCGACACCGTACTGAGCGAAGAAGTGCTGGGCGAACTGGCCGCCGGTGAAGCCGGCGCCGCCGCTCCTGCCCCGGCTGCTGCCAGCACCGAAACCAGCGCCGACCCCGCTCAGAGCGCCGGCGGCGAAAGCCAGGCCCGCGAACCCCAGGCGGTTCCGGCTCCGGCTGCCCAGAATGAGCGCCGCGAAGACCTGTCGCCGGCTGTGCGCAAGATCGTGGCCGAAAAGGGTCTGGACCCAGCCCAGGTGCCGGCCAGCGGTCCCCGCGGCAACATCACCAAGGCCGACGCCATGAACGCTCAGCCTGGTCAGGCCACGCAGGCCCAGACCAGCGCCCCGGCTGTGCAGCTGCCGGCCGGCGAACGCCCCGAAGAACGGGTGCAGATGACCCGGATTCGCCAGCGCATCGCCGAACGCCTCAAGGAAGTGCAGAACACCACCGCCATGCTGACCACCTTCAACGAGGTGGACATGAAGCCGATCATGGACCTGCGCAAGAAGTACCAGGATCAGTTCGTCGCCAAGCATGACGTGAAACTGGGCTTTATGAGCTTCTTCGTGCGTGCTGCCACCGAAGCTCTTAAGGCTTTCCCGGCGGTCAACGCCAGCGTGGACGGCAAAGACGTCATCTACCACGGCTTCTACGACATCGGTATCGCCGTGTCCACCGACCGCGGCCTGGTGGTGCCCATCCTGCGCGACACCGACCAGATGAGCCTGGCCGATATTGAAAAGGGCATCGGCGACTATGCCAAGAAGGCCCGTTCCAACAAGCTGAGCATGGAAGACATGAGCGGCGGCACCTTTACCATCACCAACGGCGGCACCTTCGGCTCAATGATGAGCACCCCGATCATCAACGCGCCCCAGAGCGCCATTTTGGGTATGCACAACATTGTGCAGCGCCCGGTGGTCGTGAACGGCGAAATCGTGATTCGCCCGATGATGTACGTGGCCCTCAGCTACGATCACCGCATCATTGACGGCAGCGAAAGCGTGCGTTTCCTGGTCACCATCAAGAACCTGCTGGAAGACCCGGCCCGCCTGCTGCTGGACATCTGAGACTTCCCCGGCCTTGTCAGTCACCAGCCCTCCAGGGGGCTGGTTTTTTTGGTGCTGAGGGGCCGCGCAGCTGTAGGGCTTTTGTAGACCCGGGCTGCTTATGATGACGGGCATGACAGCAGCGAGCGGCAATCTGAGCGGGCGTTTCGGTTCCCTGGACAGCGGATATGACCTTCAGGGACAGTGGACCGGCCAGGAATTCCGGGGCCGGATCGGCAGTTTCCTGAACGGTATGGATATCCGCATCGGGGCGGCGCCAGCGGGCTTGGGCGGCCGGGTAGGCGGCGTCAGCTACGGCTTTGATGTCTCGGCCAGTGTGGGCGGCACCCGCATGTCCGGCCGGCTGGGCAGCTACCTGGAGGGGCTGGATTTCGTGCTGGACTTTACCCCTGAAGGCGCCAGCGGCCGCTTGGGCGGCGTCACCGACGGACAGGACCTCAGTTTCCGTGTGTACGGTGCCGAGGCACGTGGCCGCATTGGCGGTGTCAGTGACGGGTTCGATGTGCGAATGGACCTGGGTGCGGTGCCCTTTCCACTGGCGGCCCTGCTGGCCCTCTGCGCTTTCTGGATGCAGCAGCAGGGCTTCTCTGGCGTCGTACAACCGGACTGAGCTGAGGCGGCACTGCGCCGGCAGTTTCCCCGCGCCTGAACAGCTGCCTACCCTGGTAGACCAAAAAGCCGAAGCCCGCCGCAGCAGGGTGCTGGGCGGGCCTCGGGTGGTTTTCAGTGAAGGGGCGCGGCGGCTGGACCGTCGCTGTCTGGACGGCTCAGCCATTGCCGGTCTGGCTGTGCCGCCGCGCACTGCGCCAGGTCGCGGAAGGCCCGGGCTTTGGCATTCAGGTTCATCTGCTCATAGCACTCAGCCAGCCGCAGGGCAAAAAACTGCACCGCCTGACAGTCCTCTCGCCGCTCTGCCGTTTCCAGGCAGCTGCGATAATGCATCACCGCCAGATGGTACCGTGCTTCCTGTGCCGCACGTTCGGCCCGGCAATGGCTGAGCCGCAGAGTAACGATGTCCTTGGCCTGTGAGCGCATACCCCTACTCTAACCACCCCAGCGCGCTTAACAATGCAAGATGAGTCAGGGTTGCCCTGACAAATGCAGTGTCAGACGCATTCGATTTCCCGAATATGTGAAAACTGTGTGGGCGTTCATTCGCCTTTATGTTTCTGGCCTCCCCCCTCCGCCGGCTCAGCTTTCCGAGGCGCGAACTTTCAGCTCGGGGTAACTGGTGACGGTCAGCCGGACCTGCATCTCCTGGCCGGGGCCTGCGGGCGTGGTCATGGGGAGGTCCAGCGCCAGTTCCGGAATCAGCAAGATGGCCTGTGGCCCGCGTTTTTCGACCACCACGGCATCCCAGATTTTTTCCGGCTGGGCCGCGATAAAGCGCAGGGTGTGGTGCCGGCGGCTGAGGCGCTCGGCGGTGCGGGTGCCGGCCGAGCCGATGCCAGCCTCCGCAATGTGTGAGGCTACTTCGCGCCCCGACATGGGCTCCTGGCCGCTCAGGTGCGCGCGTAGCTGCTGGTGCACCACCAGGTCCAGATAACGCCGCATCGGGCTGGTGGCCTGGGTGTAGAGGTCCAGGCCCATGCCCGCGTGTGCGCCGGGCGCCGACTGAAAGCGGGTGCGGCTCAGCGATTTGCGCCGGGCCCAGTGGGCGGTCATGCTTTCGCCGCTCACCTCGCGGTGAGGAGGGTCCTGGGTGGCAAAGGGAACCGGCAGTTCAAAGTCGTCGGCGTAGATGGCGGCCCCCCAGCCGGCCAGCGTCATGCATTCCTGCACCACGGCGCGCATTTCGGGTCGGGGCAGCGGCAACACCTGGGCGCCGTTATCGTCGGCCTTGACCCGCACTTCGGGCAGGTCGATGCTGACGGCGCCTTCCTCGAAGCGGATGTCGCGGCTGACCCGGGCCAGCTCGGCCAGCCGGGTGAATTCGGGGTGGCCCTGCTCGTACATGGCCTGCGCCTGATCGTAGCTGAGCCGCTGCACTCGTACGCGGGTCAGGTGAACTTCTACCGCCTCGGCGTTGCCGTCGGCGTCCAGGTCCAGCGCAATGGACAGGGCCGGGCTGATTTCGCTCAGGCCCAGGCCAGCTTGCTCGACCAGCGCCTCCGGGAGCATATGAATGGTGCGGTCGGGCAGATAAAGGGTGGCACCGCGGGCACGGGCTTCCAGGTCCAGCGGGCTGCCGGGGGTGACCAGGGCGGCCACATCGGCCACGTGCACCCACAACCGGGTCAGGCCGCCCGGCAATTCCTCCACGCTGAGGGCGTCGTCGGGGTCCTGGTTGCCCTCGTCGTCAATGGCAAAAGCCGGCAGGTGGGTCAGGTCCAGCCGCTCCTCGTCGGGCCAGGCGGGCACCGGCAACTCCACCGCGCTCAGCGCCGTGCCCAGCCGCTCGGCGTAAGGAGTCTGGGTTTCGGTCCAGCGGCCAGCGTCCAGCAGCAGGGCGTGGGCGCTTTCGGGCGTTTCGGGGCGGCCCAGGTCACGCAGGGTGCGCGACTTGTCCTGTTTGCCGCGGGCCAGCAGCTCCACATCGGTCCACTGCGCCGCACTCAGTTCGCTCGGGTTGAGAGAATCGGTCATCCTGGCAAGGTAGCAGAAGTCCCCTCATCACTGCCGCCCGAAGCTGATCGCAGCAGCGACTGACATAAAAAAACCCGCTCACTCGGAGCGGTTATGTTGAATACTCTAGCACAGTATGCAGTATTCGTCAAGCTTATAAGCCCAGCGCCGTTGCCAGAGCCGGACTTCAGGGACGGCGACTGGCCGGAGCGAGTGAGCAGTTGAGGGTATACACACCGTCGGCGCGGCGTTCCTGCTGGCTAAACAGCGGCAAAACCGTATCCAGCAGAGCAAAGCGGGTCAGATGGTCACTGTCGGTCTCGAAGCGCACCCGGGCACCCGGCAGGAAAGCCTGGAGATCCTGAGTAAACGCCTTGGCACTTGCGGCCGCTTCTGCAAACTGTGCTGAGCTGAAACGGCCGGCGGCGCGGTCCACGCTGTACTCGCCGGCGCAGGGCTGACCGGAGAACTTCAGAGCGGCGGCGCTGATTTCCTTTTCCCACTGCGGGGGCAGCGGGAGACTTTCGGGCAGCGCCTGGGCCGAGGCGGGTGCGGCGGCGCAGAGGGCGAGGGCAGCCACCAGACAGATTTTGGGGGTCATGGCAACAGGATAGGGGAGTGGAGGCTTGCTCTAGTGCAGGCGCGGCAGCAGCGTTACTATGGCGGCAATAGTCAGTACGCTGCCCAGGGTGCTGAGGGTGGCGACGCCCGCGACCGTGTCGGTGTCGGCGCCGTACTCGCGGGCAATCAGCAGGGCATTCACGGCGGTGGGCATACTGGCCGAGAGCACCAGCACCTGCAGGTTCTGAGCGTCCAGCCCCAGCGCCTTGCCGGCGGCGTACCCGATCAGGGGGCCGCCGATCAGCCGGCCAGCGGTGCCCAGCCACAGCGACTGCGTGAGCCGGGGCCAGCCACCGGCACCCAGTTGCAGGCCCAGCGCCAGCAGCACCATCGGCAGGGTGGCCTGACTGAGCAGCGAGACCCCGCGGCTCAGCCCCTCGGGGAGCGTGAGGTGCAGCGCCCGCAGAATCACGGCAAGCAGCGCCACCCACAGCGCCGGGAGCCGCGCGATGCCCCCCACGGCGGCGCGCAGGTCGGTGCTGGGCCGGCCCAGGGTATAGACCAGCGGGCCAAAGACATACATGCCCACGAACGACGCCAGAAACAGCAGCGTGGCCCGCTCGAAGCCTGCCTGCCCGAAGGTGAACAGGGCGATAGGAAGACCCATATTGCCGCTGTTCCAGATGCCGACGGCGGCGCTCAGGCTGCGGCGTTCGGCGTCGGGGCGGCCCCAGCCGAACAGCCAGCCCAGCGCCAGACACAGCAGCGAAGTGAGCAGGTAAGCGGTGCCCAGCTGCAGCGCCTCACCGGCTTGCACCGGCGTTTTCAGAACCACGTCCAGCACCAGTGCGGGCGACAGCAGGTACAGCGTGATGCGAGAGATGGACTGCTGGTCAATCGGAAAGCGGGAAGCCAGCAGCGCGCCCAGCCCGGCCACCAGAATGACCGGCAGCAGAACGTTGGTAAGGGCGGTGAGCATTCCGCCATAGTGCCACATGCGGTCCCAGCGCCGAGCAGCAGACTGTGGTTCAGGCAATAAAAAACCCGCTCACTCGGAGCGGTTACGTTAAATACTCTAGCGCGCTATGCAGTATTCGTCAAGGGTATGCGGGGCACAGCCTAGCCCTCTGACCGGGGCAACCGCTACAACCACCAGCCGCCTCCGGGCAGGAAAAGCGGCTGGCAGCGGGCCTCTTCTTTGCTGCGGCAGGCAAAAAGAGGCTCAGAGGTTCGTGGCTCAGTTGTGCGTCATGTCCAGCGGCACGACCCACTGGGCAAACTCTTCTTCAGTCACGTGCCCGAGTTCCAGCGCCGATTCCTTGAGGGAAATGCCCTTCTTGTGGGCGTTCTTGGCAATCGCGGCGGCCTTGTCGTAGCCGATGTGGCGGTTAAGGGCCGTCACCTGCATCAGGTTCTTGTCGAGGTTTTCCTTGATTTTGGCCTCGTTGGGCTCGATACCGACGGCGCAGTGGTCGTTGAAGGCCAGGCAAGCGTCCGAAATCAGGCGAATGCTTTCCAGCACGGCGTGAACCATCACCGGCTTGAACACGTTGAGCTGGAAGTTGCCCTGGCTGCCGGCAAAAGCGACGGTGGCGTCGTTGCCGAACACGCGGGTGGCGACCATCGTCATGGCCTCGGACTGGGTGGGGTTCACCTTGCCGGGCATGATGCTAGAGCCGGGTTCGTTCTCGGGAATAGTGATTTCGCCGATGCCGTTGCGCGGGCCGCTCGCCAGCCAGCGCACGTCGTTCGCCATCTTCATCAGAGCGCCGGCCAGGGTGCGCAGCGCGGCGGAAGTCTGCGCCAGCGCATCGTGGGCGCTCAGCGCGGCGAACTTGTTCTCGGCGCTGCGGAAGTGGTAGCCAGTTTCTTCCTCGTACTTCTTGGCAGCCAGATCACCGAATTTGGGGTGTGCGTTCAGGCCGGTGCCGACTGCCGTGCCGCCGATGGCAAGGTCGAGCAGGCCTTCGCCCGCGTGCTTCACCTCGGCCAGCGCGTAGTCGAGCTGCGCGACCCAGCCGCCGATTTCCTGGCCCAGGGTGATGGGCGTGGCGTCCTGCAGGTGGGTACGCCCCACTTTCACGATGTCCTTGTATTCCTCGGACTTGGCGTGCAGGGTGTCGCGCAGTTTGCTGACGGCGCCGTAGAGCCGCTCGTTCAGCTCCAGCACCACCGCGATGTGCATGGCGGTGGGGAAGGTGTCGTTGGAGCTCTGGCCGCGGTTGACGTGGTCGTTGGGGTGGACCGGCTTCTTGCTGCCCATCTCGCCGCCCGCCAGCTCGATGGCACGGTTGGAAATCACCTCGTTGGCGTTCATGTTGCTCTGGGTGCCCGAGCCGGTCTGGAAGACAACCAGCGGAAAGTGCTCGTCGAGCTTGCCGGCAATGACTTCGTCGGCGGCCCGCACGATCAGGTCGGCGATGTCCTGCGGCAGCTCGCCGAGTTCGGCGTTGGCCTGCGCCGCGCCTTTTTTCAGGATGCCCAGCGCCCGGATGATGGGCCGGCCCCACACGAAGGTGTCGCGGCCGATGGGAAAGTTGTGGATGGAGCGCTCGGTCTGCGCGCCCCAGTACTTGGACGCGTCCACGTCCATCTGGCCCATGGTATCGGTCTCTTTACGGAAGTTGGTCATAGCACCTCAGTTTACGGCGGGGCGGGTGCGACCGGGCAGGGGCCAGCCAGTACGGCGTCCCGCATTGCTGGGCCGCTGCACTGGCCGGCTGGCCCGCCCGCTCCGTGTTGTGGGTGCGTAGGGTCTTCGCCGGACACCCACTCCGTTCCGCCTCCGGCAGGTGCTTATATGCCCGGGCCTTTCGCCCAGAGCTTTTTGCTAAGCCGGAAGAACGAAGATACGTCCCTGACGAATCCGTCCCGGCTGACCGTCGGTGTGGGCACTGCGGGTCTGTAGGTCAGATGTTAAGGCAAGGTCACACGCGCAAACGTCTTGTCGAGCATGGCGTCAATTGCGTCGCGCTGCTGATACAGCTCGCCGCCCTGGGCATCGACCGAGCTGCGCACAAACGTCACGTTGCCCTGTGGCTGAAAATAATAGGTGATGCTGGCAGATTTATTGCTGATGCCGCCGCCCAGAAACAGCCCCGCCACTGCACCCGCCGGCTTGAGCGGGGTCGTAATCACCAGCTCATTGGCGGTGCGGCGCGTCACCCGGAAGGGCTCGTTCAGCGGCTTGACGGCAAGCGCCGGGGCCAGGCGGGCAATAGCGTTCATCATCTGAGTGGGGCTGGCACGGTAGGCTTGACAGGCTGCGGCGCACACGCACTCAGAGACAGCGCAACGAGGGCAAAGGCGGGAAGCTGATGAGCGACTTTCATGCCCTACAGTTTAAGGTGAAAGGCCGCCCGGCTGAGCGGCCGGGGGCCGGGGCTAGTGGTCCGCGTCGCGGACAAACAGCAGGCCGTCCAGCTGCGGCAGTTCGGCGGCCCGCAGTGCAAAGGCCTGTGGCGGAAAGTCGCGGCGGTCCTGCAGAGGCGGTGTGAGCAGCGAGGCCAGCTCACGGGTCGGCAGTAATTGCACCGGGTCTGGGCAAGCCCACAACCGGCCTTCCGGCGTATTCGGGTCAGGTTCAGCGACGCCCAGCAGCCCTGACCGGCCCAACCCGCTGCCGATAAAAGCGTAAGCGGGGCCGTGGCGTTGGTGGCACAGAGCACCGGCGCCCCACCACTCGCTGCGCTCGTCTCCCAGCTGCATGGCGCTGGGTCCACGCTTCAGGTGCAGGTTGTGGGCAAAAACCAGGGTGGTCCCGCGTTCCTGTTCGCGCCGGGCAATGGCGCTCAGGTTATCGGCCATCATCAGGTCGCGCAGCGCCAGCATCCGGCTGAGGCGGTCTGGTGCCGAACGGGCCATATTCGCGTGGTAGCGCAGCAGGCCCAGCGCGGTGCGGGCGTGCATTTGGGCCTGCCAGAAGTCGGGGAGAGGCTGAAGCCGGGGCGCTTCACGCCGCAGCAGGGTGTGCAGGTCGTCGGCCAGCAGGCGCAGCTGCCGCGCTTCCGGGGTGTCGCCGGCGGACCGGGCCGGGTTCAGCGCGGCGGCCTCATCGGTCCAGCGGGCGTCGTCGCCGCACAGGGCCTGGATGTGGGCGGCGTCCGGTTCTACCGTGCCCAGTTCCCGCGAAAGAAAGGCGTGCAGAGCCAGCAGATTCGGCCGGGGACTGGCCGCCCAGAAATTCTCCATCGGGGCGTCGAACCCGTAAAAGCGCACCTGCTCGGCCGCGCTGAGGCCCGTATTGAACTCGCGCAGCCAGCTGACCAATTCGCGGTTGGCAGCATAAGCGCCAAAGCCGTGGCTGAACCCTGCCGCCATGACCTCGTCCAGTGGGGCATTGCTCGCGCCACGGATATAGGCGTCTACCCGCTGTCCGGCCAGCAGGTCACTCTCCAGGGCGATGGAGCGGAAGCCGTGTTGCTGCACCAGCACCCGAAAAATACGGTTGCGCCACTGCGGAAAGACCTGTAGGCCGTGCGACGGTTCGCCCAGCGCCAGCAGCTGGGGCCGCGCCGGAAGTGAAGTGAGGACATCCGAGAGAAGGGCCGGCAAGAGGCTGAAACTGTTCATGCTGAGTCTCCTTTTCCAGCCGGTGCGCACCTGTTTCTGGTGCCCCCATCCTGAATGGGAGCAGCATGAGAAACCTTACGGGTGAGCCTTCATGGGGTATTTAGGTTTCGAGCCGCTGAGCGGCCACTTTTGGCGGCTGGGAAAAAGGCAGTCTCCGCCTCATCACCAAAAGCTGACGCCGCTCACGTATGCTGCCGGGGTCGCTTTTCAACTTTTTGCTGTCCGGCAGCTCTTTTTTCGTCTCGCCTCTTCTCTTCTTTCTGGGGGAATGTCATGAACTTGAAATCCATCCTGGCGCTGTCCAGCGCCCTGTTGCTGGCCGGCTGTCATCAGTCCGGCGCGCCCGTTCCGTCTTCTTCGGGGCCTGCCACGGAACCGCTTCCGGCAATCAGTTGCCCGGCAGCCAGCGGCCCCCTGACCGCCATTCCCGCCGTGCAGGGCAGCGGCGACGCCAGCCCGCTGGTGAATCAGGTGGTGACGGTACGCGGCGTGGTGACGGCCGATATGCAAAGCGGCCTGCGCGGCTTTTTCCTGCAGGATGCCCAGGGCGACGGCAACCCGGCCACCAGTGACGGCATCTTCGTGTACACCGGCGCGGCGCCTCAGACAGTGCAGCTGGGTCAAGTGGTGCAACTCACTGGCACGGTCAAGGAGTTCTCCGGCACCACTCAGCTGGATACCCTGACGGCGTTTGCCAGCTGCGCCGGCACCGTGGATGTGAAGCCGGTGCCGGTGCGGGCCCCCTTCACCAACCTGGAACGCTACGAGGGCATGCGCATCACTTTTCCCGAAACGCTGACCGTAACCGACAACTACGGCTACGGGCGCTACGGCGAACTGGGCCTGAGCAGCGGAGGCCGGCTGTTCAATCCCACCAACGGCAACGTCCAGACCACCGCTGAGGCGAACGCTGCCCGCAAAATCGTGCTGGATGACGCCAGCAGCGCGCAGAACCCGGCCAACCTGCCTTACCTCAGCGCCGCCGGCACTCGCCGCACCGGGGACACCGTTCAGGGACTCTCCGGCGTGCTGCACTACGCCAATGGCACCTTCAAGGTGGAGCCCACTGCCGCGCCTGCCTTTGTGGACGCCAACCCGCGCCCGGCGGCCCCGCAGAACGTGGGTGGCAGCCTCAAGGTGGCCGGGGCCAACGTGCTGAACTACTTCACGACTTTCGGCGGTACGAACGACCGCGGCGCCGACAGCGCCTACGAGCTTGGGCGCCAGCGGACCAAAGTGGTGAATGCCCTTAGAGGGCTGGACGCCGACATCGTGACCCTGATGGAAGTGCAAAACAACGGTGACACGGCGCTGAACGACCTGGTGACCAGCCTGAACGCCGCTTACGGAGCCGACACCTACCGGGCGGTGCAGACCGGCAGCATCGGGACCGACGCCATCCACGTCGCCATTATCTACAAGCCGGCCCGCGTGACGCCCACCGGCAAGTTCCAGACCGATGCAGCCAGCGTGTACAGCCGTCCGCCGCTGGCCCAGACTTTTCAGGACAAGCAGAGCGGCGGCGTGCTGACCGTGGTCGCCAACCACCTCAAGAGCAAGGGCAGCTGCCCCAAGACCGGCGACCTGGACAGCGGCGAGGGCTGCTGGAACGAGCTGCGCACCGAGCAGGCCCAGGCGCTGCTGGGCTTCGTGGAGCGGCTGAAAACCCAGACTGGCGACCAGGATGTGCTCCTGATGGGTGACTTCAACGCTTACGGCGCGGAAAAGCCCATCCAGACCCTGGTCAGCGGCGGTTTCGTGAGTGAGAACCTGCGGATTCCCGCCGAGGAGCGCTACTCGTACCAGTTCGGCGGGCAGTTCGGCTACCTTGACCACGCGCTGGCCAGCCGCAGCCTGGACACTCAGGTGACGGGCGTGACCGAGTGGCACATCAACAGCGACGAACCCACCCTGGCCGACTACAACGTGGAATACAAGCAAAACCCCGAGTGCCGCACCAGCACTTGCACCAGCCCCGATCTGTGGCAGGACACCCCCTACCGCGCTTCCGACCACGATCCGGTGCTGATTGGGCTGAACCTGACCCGCGACGAGGCCCGCCACGACTTCACCCTGGCGGTAAGCGGCGCGGCGACGGCCACCGCCGGGCGGCCCTATACCCTCAGCTTGATGCCCAGCGCGGCACCCGACACGCTGAGCGTGAACTGGGGTGACGGCAGCCAGACCGAAACTCCCGCGAGCAGCGCGACTACTGCGGCCCATACCTACGCGGCAGCGGGCACTTATACCGTGACCGCCACGGCCACTGCGAACGGCCAGACCCAGACGGCCACCCAGACGGTCAGCGTGAGTGCGGCGCCGGTGACTGGCCCCACGCCGCCCGCGCCCGGCGCCGCCCGGCTGGTCGTCAGCCAGGTGTACGGCGGTGGCGGCAACAGCGGCGCGACCTATACCCACGACTTTATCGAGCTGTTCAATGCGGGTCACCAGAGCGTAAACCTGGGTGGTTACTCGGTGCAGTACGCTGCCGCCGGGGGCAGTAACTGGGCCGCCATGCCGCTGAACAGCTATGACCTGGCCCCCGGCCAGTACTACCTGGTGCAGCAGGCTAAAGGTGCGGGCGGCACCCAGCCGCTGCCCACGCCCGACGCCAGCGGCGCTCTGGCGCTGGCCGGCGCGGCGGGGCAGGTCGCCCTGGTGGAAGGCACCGCCAAGATTGCCGGTCCGGCAGACGCCAGCGTGCGCGACTACGTGCCTTTCAGTGGCCTGGGCAGCACCACCAGCGCCAGCCGCCTGAATGGAGGCTGCGCCAACACCGGCGTGTACGCCGACGATTTCCAGGCGGGAGCGGTCACGCCCCGTAACACTGCCAGCCCGCTGAACGTCTGCCACTGAGCGGCGAGCAGTCCGACCGCACCCGGCTGAGCTTCCGGGTGCGGGTTTTCTTTGCCAGACATCCTGGCCCGGTCCAGCAACATTTGCTAAAAATCCTCTGTTAAAATCTGGACATCATGAAAAAGTCAAACTTGATGGCGACTGTTCTGCTGGCAGCTACAGCAGCGAGCTGCGCTCCCCGGATAGCCCAGGCTGAACCCAACAGCCCCGACTTTTCGGGCAAGACGGCGCCGGTAGGAAGCGCCCGAGCCGTCAGCGCCGGCCTTTGCAGCAGCCTTGTGGCCAGCTTCCAGAACGTTGCGGCCCGGCTGCCGGCGCCCTTGCCTGAAGGCGGCCTCTGGTCCCCGCTGATTCTGGAGCAGACCGAGGGCAACGAATACGCCCGTTTTGTTAGCCGCAGCCGAGACGCCAGCACGCCCGATTTGCAGGTGCTGGTGCGCTGCCAGCAGCTGGGCAACCTGGCGCAGCTTGACGTGCGGACCGCCGGCCCCCTGCCGCTGGACAGCCTGACAACGGTCAGTGAGCGGTTGCTGGCGGCGCTACAGGCACAGCCGTAAGCAGGTGCCGAAACGGTGAAAATGTCTATGCTCTAGCGGCGGTGTGCTCTGAGTACGGAGAAATCTGGGGGCAGAGAAATCTGAGGGCAGAGAAAAAGGCTCTTGCGGGCCGGGCCGCCTTGTCCTTGGCTGCGTGACACGCTGGCCCGGCGCGGGCGCCCGAGCGGAATAATCGGGGCATGTCTCTCGCCGCTTCTTCTTTCACATTCCAGGTGCGTCCATGACGGCGCTGCTGGCCCTGCTGCCGATTGCCGCAGTGTTCGTGCTGCTGGTGGTGCTGCGGCTGCCGGCGGCGCGGGCCATGAGCCTCAGCCTGCTGCTGACGGCGGCGCTGGCTTTGCTGCACTGGCAGGTTCACCCGGCTGCCGTGGCCGCTTCACTGGCGCAGGGCGCACTGGTGGCGCTGTCTATCCTCTATATCGTGCTGGGGGCCATGGCGCTGTTCAGCGTGCTGCAGGTCTCGGGCGCGGTGGGGGTGATGCAGCGCGGCTTTACCGGCTTGACCGCCGACCGGCGCATTCAGGTCATTCTGATCACCTGGCTGTTCGGGGCCCTGATTGAAGGCGCGGCCGGGTTCGGCACGCCGGCGGCCATCGCTGCGCCGCTGCTGGCCGCGCTGGGCTTTCCGCCGCTGGCCGCCGTGGTGCTGCCGCTGATCGGCAACAGCACGCCGGTGCCGTTCGCAGCGGCCGGCACGCCGCTCCTGATTGGCATGCGCCAGGGCCTCAGCGAGGGGGGCGGCGGCAACGCCCTGGAACCGGTGCTGGCGGCCAGCGGCGGCATGGACCAGTTTCTGGGACAGGTGGGCGTGCAGCTGACCACCCTGGACCTGCTGGTCAGCAGCCTGCTGCCGCTGATTCTGGTGGTGCTGATGACCCGCACTTTCGGAGCGCGGCGCTCCTGGCGTGAGGGGCTGGAAGTCTGGCCGTTCGCGCTGTTTGCGGGCCTGGCCTACACGGTCCCCGCCTGGGCGGTGGCGCGGTTCAGCGGGCCCGAGTTCCCGGCCATCATCGGGGGCTTTGCCGGATTGTTGCTGTGTGTGGCTGCCGTGCGGCTGGGCTTCCTGCAGCCGGCTCGCCCCTGGGACTTTGCCGCGCGGACCAGCTGGCCGGCCGGCTGGAGTGGCGACCCGGCCGCTCCCCGGGCAACAGTGCGCCGAGCGGCCCGGTGGCCGCAGAGCCAGCTGCACCGATGCCCACCTGGCAGGCCTGGGCGCCCTATCTGGCGGTAGGCGCGCTGCTGGTGCTGACCCGGCTGGCCTCGCTGCCGCTGCGGGGCTGGTTGCAGGCGCCGCAGGTCGGGTTCAGCAACCTGCTGGGCACCGGAATTTCCGAGACGTTGCAGCCGCTGTATCTGCCCGGCACCGTGTTTCTGGTGGTCACGGTGCTGACAGCGCTGGGCTACCGGCTGAACCGGGCGCAACTGCGGGCGGCCGCGCAGCAGACCTCGCGGAGCGTGGTGGGCACCGGCCTGACCCTGCTGACGGTCCTGCCGCTGGTGTTCGTGTTTATCAACTCGGGCCCCGAGCTGAACGCCAGCGGGTTGGCCAGCATGCCGCTGTCTCTGGCGGCAGCGGCGGCCGGGGCGCTGGGGCCATTTTATCCACTGGGCGCTCCGTTGATCGGCGGGCTGGGCAGTTTCGTGGCCGGCGACGCCACCCTCAGTAACGTGATGTTCAGCCTGCTGCAAGCCAGCGCTGCCCTGCAGACCGGCGCGTCGCCGCAGCTGCTGCTGGCGCTACAGGGCAGTGGGTCGGCGGCCGGCAACATCATCTGCGTGGCCAAGGTGGTGGCCGCTGCCGCGATGGTGGGCCTGGCCGGGCGCGAGGGCCAGATTATCCGTCTGGCATTGCCGCCAGTGCTGTACATGTTGGGTCTGGCCGGGGCGCTGGGGCTGCTGCTCAGCCGCTGGGGCTAGTGCCCGGCTGCTGCCGTTTCTCCGCGGCTGCCCCACCACCACACCACCGTGCTGCTGGCCGAGCACCCGCGCTGGGGCTACTGGCTGCGGCCCGGCACGTTGCAGCTGGGCAGTCAGGACGGGCCGCCGCTGCGGCAGCTGCTTCAGGATCAGCTTGTTCTCAGCAGCATCGGCACCGTGCGGCTGTCCCCGGCGCGGGCGCTGGAATTCAAGCGCCGGCTCTGGGAGGTGCTGGGCGAGTTTGAGGTGGATGAGGCCGGCGGCGAGAGCTACATCCTGTCGCTGCAACTGGTGCGCGGGCAGGTGGAGTGACTGCCAGAGAAACCGAGCAGCCGGGAAAAAAGCACCCGCATAAGGGGCAGGCTTAAGTGCCCTTAAGCCACGCTCCGGAGAGGGGGGCAGCCCTTAACTTTGCCGCCCCCTTACCGTACGGTAAGTAACAGATAGGTGACCGAACGGTCAGTCTGCTTTTTTTCCCTCTTACTCTCAAGGAGCCTGTGAATGTTTCTCGGACTTAAGGAACTGAAATACAACTGGTTGCGCTCGGCTTTGCTGGGCGGTATTGCTGCGCTGCTGGCCTTTATGGTCTTTATGCTGCTGGGCCTGACCCGCGGCCTCAGCGAAGACAGCGCCGCTTGGATGCTGAACAACCCCGCCGCCACCTTTGTGACCACCACCGACGCGGACGGCAACTTTACCCGCTCGTTTATCGGCAAAGATGACGTGACGGCCATCCGCAAAGCCAACCCGGACGCCGCGCCGTTTGCCCAGAGCTTTGCCAGCTTTGGTGTGAACAGCACCGCCAGCACCCAGCTGGGCGCCGTGATGATGGGCCTGAACAAGGATTCTTTCCTGGCGCCCAAGGTCACTGAAGGCCAGGCCATGCAGGGCAGCGGCGCCGTGGTAGACGCCAGCCTGAAGAAAGACGGCGTGAACCTGGGCGACACCATCATCCTTAAGCCCAGTGGCGAGAAACTGAAAGTGGTGGGTTTTACCGAAGGGGCCCGCCTGAACCACCAGCCGGTGATGTTCGTGACGCTGGATGAGTGGCAGAGCCTCAACCCCCGCGCCGGGGGCACTGTGAGCGGTGTGGCCCTGGAAGCGGAAAACGTGAGCAACCTGCCCGAAGGCCTGGCGACCCAGACCCGCTCCGAAGCTCTGCAGTCGCTGCAAGGCTACAAGGAAGAACAGGGCAGCCTGCTGATGATTCAGGTGTTCCTGGTGGCCGTCTCGGCGCTGGTGATGGCAGTGTTCTTCTACGTGATGACCCTGCAAAAGACCGCCCAGTTTGGCCTGCTCAAGGCCATCGGTGCCGGTATGCGCACCCTGGCTGGCAGCCTGGTCGCCCAGGTGGTCGTGCTGACCGTGCTGGCCCTGGCGGTGGCCGCCGGCGCGATGTTCGGCACCACCCAGGTGCTGCCCGAAGGCATGCCATTCGCGCTCTCGTGGTCCGCCGTGGGTCAGGCCAGCGCCCTGCTGCTGGTCGTCTCTTTGCTGGGCAGCCTGCTTTCCCTGCGCACCATCGCCCAGGCTGACCCCCTGCAGGCCCTCGGTCAGAACGGCTGAGTCCGGCCCCCGGCCTGGCTTTTCCTTCCCTCTTCCCTTCTTTTCCCCTCTAGGAGTTCTGTCATGACGACCTTTTCCCAGCCTCAGACCCAGCCCGCTTCTACCCTCTTCACCCCGGCAGCCCAGCCTGCTCTGAGCATGCGCGGCGTCAGCAAAGTGTTCGGAGACGGTGAAACCCAGGTCACCGCGCTGCACCCCACCGACTTTGAAGTGCGCCCCGGCGAACTGGTGGCCGTGATTGGCCCCAGCGGCAGCGGCAAGAGCACTTTCCTGACCCTGGCCGGCGCCCTGCAGACCCCCACCGACGGCAGCGTTGTTATTGCGGGGCAGGAACTGGGCCGGATGAATGCCCGCCAGCTGGCCGACTTCCGGCTGCACCACATCGGCTTTGTGCTGCAGGCCAGCAACCTGATTCCTTACCTGACGGTGCGTGAACAGCTGACGCTGGTGCCCCGGTTGGCCGGTCACGCCGGCGCCCGCGACACCGCGCTGGCTGACGAGCTGCTGGCGAAACTGGGCATGAGCGAGCGTGCTGGCCACTACCCCGACCAGCTGTCGGGCGGCCAGAAGCAGCGGGTGGCGATTGCCCGCGCCCTGATGAACGACCCCCAGCTGATTCTGGCCGACGAACCGACCGCCGCGCTGGACGGTGTCCGTGGCCGCGAAGTGGTGAGCATGCTGGCCCGCGAGGTCGCGGAACGGGGCAAGGCCGCCGTGATGGTTACCCACGATGAGCGTGTGCTGGACCTCTGCACCCGGGTGGTGCGCCTGGAAGACGGCCGCGTGACCGCCGAAGGCACCCCCGCCGAACTGGCCGCCGACTAAGAAGAGGGGCAGGCGAGAAAAGAAAAAAGAAGGGGGCTGGCCGGCCCCCGCAGCGCTGAGAGGAGCGTGGCGGGGGCCGGCCGCTTTTATGGATGGGTGGGTGAGGGTGCGGGCTTAGCCGGCCTGGCTCTGGTCGTAGCGGCGGCCTTTCCAGCTCACTTGCCGGCGAGCGGCCAGCAGATAGGTGGGCCAGCCGGCAGGAGCTACCAGCGGGGTGAGCAGCAACTCGGCCAGTTCGTCCGGGCGGGTGCGGCGGGTGATCAGCCGGACCAGCAGCCCTTCGGTCAGGCCCAGCGCGATCAGGGTGTGGTTGCGGGTCAGATATGGCCAGCTGTAGCTGAAAAAGACGGCTGCTGCCCCCAGCGCCAGGGCGGCCCGCTGCCCGCCGTGTGCCGCCAGCGAATTCTTGCCGAAGCCCTGCACCGCCTCGCGGTAGGAGTGGTACATCCGCACACTGATCAGGTCGCTGCCCAGCACCAGGGCGAGTGTTTCGCCGCGCTCCTTGAAGCGCCGGGCAAAAGCGAAATCTTCTAGAATCTCGCCGCGCACCAGCGCGTGCCCGCCGGCCGCCAGGTAAGGCCGGCGCCGGAAAGCCATGACCTGCCCGTTGGCGGCGGCAAAGGCCGGCTCCGGGCGGCACAGCAGCGGCCAGGGCAGTAGCCCCAGCGTCATGGTGTCTACCATCGGGGTGATCAGCCGCTCGCCCAGGCGGCGGTTGACCTGCCGGGGCCACACGCTCAGCAGGCTGGCCGGTTCACGCTCCCACTGTTCCAGCAGGGCGGCCAGGGCGCCGTCTTCCCAGGTCACGTCGGCGTCGGTAAAAATCAGCCGCTCGCCACGGGCCGCCCCGGCCAACTGCTGACAGGCCCAGGGCTTGCCGCGCCAGCCGGGCGGCAGCGGCTGCCCGCTGATGACCTGTGCCCCCAGCCGGCGGGCCACCTCAGCGGTGCCGTCGCTGCTGCCGTCGTCCAGTACCAGCACCTCACCGGCCCCCTGGCGCAGCAGCCGGGGCAGGGTCCGGGGCAGGTTCTGGGCTTCGTTGCGGGCTGGGACCAGCAGGGACACCTCCGGCAGGCTGCCGGGCGTCGCCGGGCGCATTTTCCCTGACAGCCGGGGAAAAGTCACCGCATTGACCAGCAGGGTACCGATACGGGCGGCCAGACTGACGCCGACGGCCAGGGCGGCGGCTTTTTCCCAGGGGCGGCGGTGTCGTTGCATGAAGTTCGGTTCCTCAGGGGTGGGCGGGGAGGGGACGCAGGCGCGCCGGAGCGGTTTCCAGCAGTCTAGAGGTTGAGCGCCGCAGCGCAGCTGTGGGGGGAAGCTACGCCGGGCCAGTCCGTTCTCTGCGCCACATCACCCGCACGGCCAGGACGGTGAGCAGGCCGATAGCCGCGCCGGGAAGCAGGTGCACGGTGGCCGGCCAGGCGGCCAGCTGGGCCAGCACGAGGCCGGCGGTGGCTCCGGTGACGGCCCCAGTCAGGAGAAACGCCCGGTCGCTCAGGCCCGGCTGAATGCTCTCGGCCAGGACGCCCGGCAGCAGCAGGGGCAGGCCCAGCAGGAGCGGCAGCAGCCACATGAAAAGGAAGAATGCTTGCAGGCTGAACGGTAGTTCAGGGCGCAGCACCAGGCTGATGAGCTGGAGGTAAGCCGCCATCAGAATCAGGGGGAGGGCCGCACCGACCAGCACCCGCCACCACGAGAAGCGCGGGAAAGACTTGCTGATCTTGCCGGACTGCACAGGTTCAGTCATATCGGTTCTGCCTCGGTCACGAACTCCGGCCCACCCAGAGGGTCATAGTCCAGCCCCAGCAGCTGTCCGGCGCCGTTCCAGCCGCTCAGCAGGCTGAGGGGCACGCCGCCGCCGGGGTGAACGGTGCCGCCTACTTGCCGCAGGTTTTCCAGGGGGCCGGCCGGTCCGCTCAGCTGCCAGCCGGGGCGCAGGCTGCCGCTCAGGCCGTGCGGGGCGTTGCCGTAGAGTGCGCCGCTGGCGGCGGTGCGGGCGTAGTCGGCCGGCGAGAGGGCCAGCGCTTCTGCCACCGGCAGCGGAAAGCGGGCCTGCAGGCGGCGCAGCAGGTAGGCGGCGTATCCGGCGCGGTTGGCCTCGCGGCGGGGCGTGGCCGGCGCATTCACCAGCAAGAAGCCTTGCCGCCCGTCCAGATGCAGGTAGAGGGTGGGGTCCAGCGGCAGCCGCCCGGCGCGGATGTCGCGCCACTCGCCGGGATACCACTCCGGCCAGAAGATGTGGTGCGCCTGCCCCAGGTCTTCGCGCAGCCGCAGCTGCACGGCAAAGCCACTCACGCCCTGTGGGCGGTCCGGGGCCGACTGGCCCAGCAGCCGCCGGGTCAGCGAAACGTCGGCGGCGCTCACGAAGGCGTCGGCGGCCCACTCGCCCCGGCCGGTCTGCGCCGCCACCACCCGGCGGCCCTCGTGGCGTAGCTGCTGCACTGGTGCGCCGTACTCGAAGCGCACGCCCAGGCGCTCGGCCTCGGCGGCCAGGCGTCCGGCCAAGCCCAGCAGGCCGGCGGTGGGCGGCTGGGTTTCTGCTCCTTCCGCCTCTGCCGGATGCGAGAGGTGCCAGACCCCGCCGCCCAGTTCCACCCAGGCCACGTTGTGCAGCACCGCCGGGGCGCGGTAGGGGTCGGCGCCCAGATAGGTGGCGAAACGCAGCCAGAACGGCGTGAGGAAAGGGCCACTTTGCACCAGCGACGCCAGCGAGCGGCCCGGCTGGGCGCGCCAGCCGTGGGTCAGGCCGTAGCGGGCCAGGGCTGGCAGCCCCGGCGGCGGCGCAAACAGGAAAGTGCCGGCGGCGTCCTGGTACAGCTGCTGCGACAGCTGCAGCAGCTCCATGTAGCGCCTGCCTTCGTGGCGGCTCAGCTGGGCCAGGGTGGGCTCCAGGCTGCCGGCCACATTCAGCGACTGTGGGGCAAAGTGGCGGCCATCCAGTGCCTGATAGCGGGTGGTGGGCACGGCCGGGGTCAGCCGCGGCGCAGCCCAGCCCAGCCGGGCATGCAGCGTCCGGAAGACCTGCGGCATGGTGACCACCGTGGGCCCGCTGGAAAAGTCGCGGTAGCCCAGTCCTGCCTTGCCGCCGGGCGCGTCCAGCGTTTCCAGTACCGTCACGCTGGCCCCGGCCCGGCGCAGCCGCAGCGCCGCCGCCAGGCCCGCAAATCCGGCGCCGATGACCACCGCCGAGGTGGGCCGGCTCACTGGTCCGCCTCGGTGGGCGCTGCCGTTACCGCGCCGCCTTGCCGGTAGACTCGGCCTTTCCAGACCACCTCGGGCCGGGCCGCCTGTCGGTACACCGGCAGCGCCAGCAGCGGCAGCAGCGGGGTCAGTAGCACCTCGGCCAGGTCGGCGGGGCGGGTGCGGTGGGTCAGCACCCGGACCAGCAGCCCTTCGGCCAGCCCGGCGGCCACCAGCCCCCGCTGCCCGCTCAGGTAGGGCAGGGTATAGGTGACCAGATGCAGCGCCAAGCTGAGCGGCAGCAGCGCGCGCTGCCCCCCGTGAAAACTCAGCAGGCCCTTGCTGAACCCGGTGACCGATTCGGCGTAGGAGCGGTACATCCGCACCCGCACCGCGCCCCCGCCCAGCATCAGCGTGACCTGGCCCCCGGCCGCCTTGACGGCGCGGGCAAACATCACATCTTCCAGCAGTTCGGCGCGGACGGCGGCGTGCCCGCCCAGGCGCTCGTAAAAGTCGCGGCGGAAGATCATCACCTGCCCGTTGGCGGCGCTGGCTTCCGGGGTGGGCACCGCCAGCAGCGGCCAGGGCAGCAGGCTCAGCAGTACGTCGTCTACCAGCGGGGTCAGAATACGTTCGCCGGGGTGGCGGTTGTCCTGCTGCGGCCACACCGTCATCAGGTCGGTGCCCGACTGCCGGAAATACGCCAGGGCTTCGGCCAGGGCGCCCGGCTGCCAGGTCACGTCGGCGTCGGTAAAGACCAGCCACTCGCCGTGCGCGGCCCCGGCCAGCTGCTGACAGGCCCAGGGCTTGCCGTGCCAGCCGGACGGCAGTGGCTGCCCGCTGAGCACTGTGGCCCCGGCGTCACGGGCCAGCTGGGCAGTTTCGTCGTCGCTGTCGTCGTCCAGCACCAGCACCTCGCCAGCCCCCTGCGCCAGAAAACCCGGCAGGGTCTGCGGCAGGTTGCGCGCCTCGTTGCGCGCCGGAATCAGCAGCGAGACCTCCGGCAGGCTGCCGGGTGTCGCCGGGCGCATTTTCCCCGACAGCCGGGGAAAATGCGCCGCATTGACCAGCAGCGTGCCCAGTTTGACGGCCAGAAAGCTGCCGGCCACCAGTCCGGCGGCCCGCTGCCAGCCGCTTGTCTGTGCCCGGCGCCTCACAGCTGGTCTCCGGTCAGCCGGGTCAGCAGGTGCGAGGCAGGAGTTTCCTGCTGCTGGGCGCCGCGCCCGCGCCACAGTGCCAGATACCCTTCCGGCGGCTGGTAGAGGTCGGCGGCCTGCAGGTCGGCGTCCAGCTGCCGCAGCTCATGGTTCAGCGCCGGCTCCAGGCTGTCCGGCGGGCAGGGCGGCCCGAAACGGGCGAAAGCGGCCGGGGTACGGTCAGCGCGCAGGTGCACCCGCAGCGCCACCGGCACCAGCGGCACCGGCCGGCCCGGCGCCGAGGCACTGCGGGCTATCCAGGCGGCGCCGGAATGCAGCGGGGCCAGCCGCTCGCCGCCGGGCTGTGTGGGCGGTTGCAGGGCACCTTCGGGGAAAATCATCACCCAGCTGCCCGCCTGTGCGGCGCGGGCCAGCTCGCGCCCCGCCGAGGGCGGCCGGCAGCCGATCCGTTGCAGGAAAGGAAAGCGGGCCAGCTCCGGCGCGTTCATCATGATGTGCGCTGGGTGCCCGAATTCCCAGCCCAGGTGCAGCATCAGGTAACCGTCCCACCAACTGCCGTGATTGGCGGCCAGCACGGCGCCGCCGGAGGGTAAGCTGCCGCACACCCAGAAGCCGCTCAGCTGCCGGCGCAGGTCGCGCTGAATGGTGGCACGCAGCATCGGGGCCACCCAGGGAAAGTCGCTTGTGTGAGGGGTGGCAGGCGTCATGGAGTCTCTCTTTTCAGGTCAGGACTAAGGCGAGGTGCCGGGGCCAGGGCGCGGGCCAGCAGCAGGGCCGCCAGCATCACCAGCAGGGTGACGCCGGCCGCCAGCGGCTGCCCCAGCAGCAGCAGGCCGCCCGGCAGGAAAAACAACTCGGTCAGGTAAGCCAGCGAGAGGTCCGGCCCCCGCTCCGGCCGGCGCAGCTGCGGAGCCAGCCGGGTCACAGCCAGGCTGAGCGCGGTGCCCACCGCCCACCAGCCCAGGAAATTCTGCAGCGGAGCGCCGGCCCACAGCGGCCGGGGGTCGCTCCAGGTCCAGAAGCCCTGCGCGGTCATCAGCGCTTCGAGGCCCACGTCCCAGGCGGCCAGCAGCAGCCCGGCCAGCCAGGGTCGGCCCCGGCTGAGCGCGGTGGTGGCCAGCGTCAGCGCGAACCAGCCCAGCGGCACCAGCAGCGGCACGCCCAGCAGCGTGGGGCCGGGGGCGCCCGCGTAGCTGTACTGCCCGAACGGAAAGCCGGTGGTACTGCCCAGGTATTCCACCGCCCAGCCGGCCCCGAAACACAGCGCGCCCAGCCCCAGCGCCCGGCCCCAGCCCACCCGGCCGGCCGCGTACAGCAGCGCCGCGCCGAACAGTGCCCCGGTGCTGAGGGTCGCCAGCAGCGGAAACCCGGCCGGCCACAGCGGCACCGGAATCTTCAGCAGCAGGTAGCCGGCCAGCAGCCCCAGCCAGGGTTTGAGCAGCGGCCGCGCGCCTTCCAGCCGCCGCAGGGCCTGCGGGTGCAGAAACAGCATCAGCCCGGTCACCA
Source organism: Deinococcus sp. Marseille-Q6407 (assembly GCF_946848805.1). Classification (NCBI taxonomy): domain Bacteria; kingdom Thermotogati; phylum Deinococcota; class Deinococci; order Deinococcales; family Deinococcaceae; genus Deinococcus; species Deinococcus sp. Marseille-Q6407. The sequence continues at coordinate 154,749 of NZ_CAMPFU010000003.1, read as the reverse complement.
CGAGAAGGTTGGTCACCAGGAAAAACAGCATTTCTTCCAGTGGCAGCGGCCCCAGTTTCGGGCCCAGCGACAGCCCCTCCGAGATGCTCCAGATGCCGTTGTGCAGCGCAAAAGCGTCGGCAGCCCACAGGTAGAAGGTGGGCAACAGCACCGCGGTCCAGAACAGCCGGGGCTTTCCCAGAATCAGGTCGCCGCCAAAGGCCCACTGCCCGGCCAGCACCGGCAGCGCCCAGGCGGCAATCAGTCCGAAATAGGTGGCGGGTGGGTAGCCGCTGACCAGCGCCGCCGCGCCCAGCATGGCGCCGCCCAGCCACAGCGCGGCCATGCCCCAGCGGCTCAGCAGCGGCCGGGGCGAAACCTGGGCCGGGCCGCCGAAGGGCGCGGCCGGGCGGCGCATCAGCCACAGCAAAAAAAGACTGCTCAGCAGGGTTTGCAGCAGGAAAAAAGCGTATTCCTCGTAGGGCACGTAGCCCACTGTGCCCAGCACCCGCTCCGGCGGATACTCCCAGCCACCCGTGTACACCAGATAATTGTCCCAGGGCGTGGTGTAGATGAACGCCACCGCCAGCAGCACCCCCAGCCACAGCCGGGTCCAGCGGTCGTCAGGGCAGTACTCGCCTGCCAGCGGGCCCCGGCGCCGCGCGGTCAGCCACAGCAGCAGCAGCAGCGGCGGCAGGATAAAGATGAGATGGAATTGCAGGTAAGTCACTGGGCCGGGCCTCTCTGAGAGCGCTGAGCCTTATTTTCTGGATTTTCTGGTGACCGCTTCACCGCCAGCCCCGCCGGGTCAGGTCGCCCACAATCACCCGCGCCGTATTGCGCCCCGAGGCGCCCATGATGCCGCCGCCGGGGTGGGTGCTGGCGCCGGTCAGGTACATGTTCTTCAGGCCCGGCCAGCGGTACATGCCCGCGCCCAGCCAGGGCCGCAGCGAGAACATCTGGTCCATGGTCATTTCCAGGTGCATCACGTTGCCGCGCGGCAGGAACAGGTTGTCGTTCAGCCACTGCGGGGTCTGCACCAGCTCGCCCACGATTTTCTCGCGGGTGCCGGGGGCGTAGCGCTCAAAAGCGTTCAGCACATATTCGCGGGCCTCGGCGGTGCGCGCAGCCCAGCTGCCCTGCGCCAGCTCGAAGGGGTAATACTGCGCCCACAGCCACAGCACGTCCGACCCGGGCGGGGCCAGCGAATCGTCCACCGCGCTGAAACTCATGGCGACGATGGGCGGCTCGGTGGTGGGTTCGCCGGCCAGATACTCGCCGTAGCCGCGCAGAATCTGGCGTTCGTTCTGCACCAGCAGGCCCAGGCCGGTGCGCCCCGGCCCGTTCTGACCATGGCGGTAGTCCACCTGCCCGTCCAACGCCAGCCGCAGCACCAGCCCAAAGCCATTGCCCACCCGGACGTCGCGCGCGGCCTGCGGCACGTACTCGTCCGGCAGGGCGCCGGCGGTCCAGTTCACGTGCGCGCCTGATACCACGGCGCGGGCGGTGTAGGTGTCGCCTCCGGCCAGCCGCACGCCAGCCGCGCGCCCCCGCTCCACCAGAACCTCTTCCACGGCCGCGTTCAGGTGAATTTCGCCGTCATAGGCCTCGATGGCCCGCGCCAGCGCTTTGGTCAGGCCGCCGCTGCCGCCTTTGGGCCGTGCCACGCCGCTTTTGTGATACAGCGGGTGCCACAGCAAAAAGGGCGCGCTGAGGGGGTCGGTGGGTGGGGGACCGCTCTGGGCCGCCATCCAGCTGAGGGGACTGCTCACCCGTTCCTCGCTGAAATACTCGCGCGCCACCTCGCCGTAGGGCCGCAGAATCCGTGCCAGGTTGTGGGCGGGGTCGCCGCCCTTGCTGGTGGACTTCATCGCCATTTTGCCCAGCTCCAGCGGCCCAGGCGCCGACATGAACAGCTCCGCGACCGCCTCGGCCATCGGGGTCCAGTCGTGCAGAAAGCGGCGGTAGGCTTCGCCCTGCCCGGGGAACAGGCGGTCCAGCTCGGCAGCGGTGCGTTCGGCGTCGCGGTACACGTACCACGGCCCGGCGCCGAACTCGTCGCCGTCGTAGCAGTGAAACAAGGGATCCAGCTCTAGGTAGTGCAGCCCGAAACGGCTCAGTTCCAGCTCACGGACCACCGGGGTCAGCCGAATCAGGATGTGGGCGCTGCCGCCATAGTCGAAGCGGTAGCCGGGTATGAGTTCCTCGGTGCTGACAGCCCCGCCCACCATGCCGCGTTTTTCGAACACCCCCACCTTGAGCCCGGCGCGGGCAGCGTAAGCGGCGGTAATCAGGGCGTTGTGCCCCGCCCCCATCACGATCAGGTCATAGTCCGGCATGCCTCTTTACTATGGCAGGTAGGCCAGGGGGCAAACGTGCCGGGCCGGATTCGGAAGCGGTCAGATTCAGGAACATGGCGCAGTTCTCCCGGGCCGCAGGTGGAATACTGGCGGGCATGACAACCGAACCGAACCCCGACCTTCCCAACCCGGAACCGCAAGGTGGCCTCTACGACGTCGCCATCGTGGGCGGCGGCCCGGTAGGCCTGGCAGCAGCCATCGCCTGCAAGCGCCACGGCCTGAGCTACGTGGTGCTGGAAAAAGGCTGCGTGGTCAACGCCATTTTCGATTACCCCACCGACATGACTTTCTTTACCACCGCGCCGGAGCTGGAAATTGGCGGGCACCCCTTTGTCAGCCCCTTCGACAAGCCCAAGCGGGTGGACGCCCTGCAGTACTACCGCAAGGTGACGCAGCGCGAGCGGCTGAACGTGCGCCAGTACACCCGGGTGGAGCAGGTGCACGCTGCCCCGGCCGGCTTCACGCTGGAAGTCGAAGCGCAGGACGGCACGGCGGACGCGGTGGAAGCCCGCCGGGTGATTGTGGCGACCGGCTACTACGATAGCCCGGTGCCGATGAATATTCCCGGTGAGGACAGCGAGAATGTCAGCCACTACTACACCGAGGCGCACCCCTTTTTCGGGCTGAACGTGACGGTGATCGGGGCCGGCAACTCGGCCGCCGACGCGGCGCTGGACCTGATGAGCGCCGGCGCCAACGTGACGATGGTGGTGCGCGGCGACGGCATCCGCAACACCGTCAAGTACTGGGTCAAGCCCAATCTGGAAAACCGCATCAAGGAAGGTAGCGTGAATGCCTACTTCAACTCGCAGGTGGTGGAAATCCTCCCCGAAGCGGTGCGGGTGCAGCGCGAGGACGGCACCACTTTCCTGTTGCCCACCCACTTCACCTTTGCCATGACCGGCTACCTGCCTGACCTGGCTTTCCTCGGCGACCTGGAAGGCCAGCTGGCGTTGCAGCCAGACCGCTGCTTGGTGCTGAGCGAGCACCACGAAAGCAGCGTGCCGGGCCTCTTTGTGGCCGGCAGCGCCGGGTACGCGGGCCGCACCAACCAGGTCTTTATCGAAAACGGCCGCATTCACGCCGAGCAGGCGGTGGACGAAATCGCCCGGCAGTTGCTGGGCGCCGGCGGCCCGCAGCTGCTGGCTGAACCGGCCGCGTCCGAACTGTCCGAACAGCGCTAAAACCCGCCGGAGCGCCGTGCCTGGGCCGCCCTGGCTGCGCGGGGTGGCCCGGTCCGGCAAGCCCGGTGAGACAGCTCGTCTTTATGCTCTCAGAAACTGAAATACTGAGGGGATGAAGGCTTTTTCTCTTTTATTCTCTGGCGGGTTGCTGCTGGGGGCCACGGCGGCCCAGGCACAGCCTCAGGCTGCTCCTTTGGTGATCGGGTTTCAGGCGAACGTTCCTGCTTACCAGGACGGCCAGAAGACCACCGTGCCGGTGACCCGTGAACTGCGGATTCCTGCCGACCGCGCTGCGGTGATTCGCAAGCGCGGCATCGTGACCCAGAGCCTGGGCGAAGACCTGGACCGCTGGATTCAGGAACAGGCCAAGGGCAGCGGCGCCCGCTTCGAGCAGCAGCAGGGCAAGTGGGTGCTGGTGCAGTACGACCGCTTCAAGCTGGACCCCGAAGCGGCCCGCGCTGCGCTGCTGGCCGCCGTCAAGGACCCGGCCATGAAGCCCGCGCAGGTCAAGGTGATATCGCAGTCGGCCCCCGAGCGCGACCTGAACTTCTTCCTCAGCCGCGGCATCACTGGGCACCTGGGCACTGGCAACACCAACTACCGTGGCAGCTCCAAGGCCCGCATGACCAACATCCACACCGGCGCCAGCCGCTTCAAGGACCGGCTGTTCGAGGGCAACACCTTCTCGTTCAACCAGTTCCTGGGCCCCATCACGGCCGGCAATGGTTACGTGGATGGCCTGGTGATTGCCGGTGACCGCACCGAGGACGGCCTGGGCGGCGGCATCTGCCAGGTCAGCACCACCGTATTCCGCAGCCTCTACCGCGCCGGCCTGCCGGTGGCTGAGAGGCACACCCACTCCTATCAGGTGGGCTACTACCAGCCGCAGGGCCTGGACGCCGCCATCTACCAGCCCAGCTTGGACCTGAAGTTCAAGAATGATACTGGCGCTGCCATCTGGTTCCAGACCGACTGGAACGACGCCACCGGCGAATTCAACGTGTACGCTTTCGGCAAGCCCCGCGACTTTGAGGTGCGCCTCAGCCAGCCGCGCACCATCAAGTCGGTGCCGGCGCCGGCCGACCGCACCATCGTCAGCTCCAAGCTGGCCCACGGTCAGCGCCAGCAGATCGACTGGGCGGCCCCGGGCGGCACCCTGGAAGTGGACCGGCTGTTCCTGCGTGACGGTCAGGTCTTCAAGAAGGAAACCCTGAGCAGCACCTACCGCCCCTGGCCCAACATTTTCCTGGTCGGCAAATAAGCCGGGACAGGTCAGTCACCGCAGCAGGGAAGAGCCGCACCGGCCGCTCTCCCTGCTGTTTTTTTGCCTAGTATGAACAGCAGCATGTCCCGCCCCTGCCTTCCTGTCTTCCTGCCGCTGGGCCTTTCCCTGGGCCTTTCTCTGATTCTGAGTGCCTGCGGCGATCCCCCACAGCGGCACCTGGCCGGCGTGCTGCGCTACGAAGCGCCGGCCGGGCAGCACCGCTCCGGCTCGCTGGCCTACGACCTGACGCCGCCCCCGTACGGCGACCACAACGCCCTGTGGCAGAACTGCGGTGTCTATCAGGCCCCGCTGGCCCCCGAATACGCGCTGCACAGCCTCTCGCACGGGGCGGTGTGGCTCACCTACCGGCCGCGCCTGGACGCTGCCGGCACCGCGCAGCTGGCCGCACTGGCTCAGGGCCACAAGGTGCTGCTCAGCCCCGAGCCGGGGCAAACCGCGCCGGTCGTGGCGACCGCCTGGAATGCCCAACTACCGGCCGACTCGGCAGGTGACCCCCGCCTGGGGCAGTTCATCAGCGAATTTGTGGACGCGGCGTCGGCGCCCGAAACCGGCCGCAGCTGCACCAAAGGGCACGCCGGCACCCGCTGACGCTGGGGGCCGGAAACCCTAGATCTACCACCACCCCCGCCGGCGGAAGAACCAGAACATGCCCAGCGCTACCAGCGCCATGCTGCCCAGCGCAGCGCCGTAGCCCCAGCGCTGATGCAGCTCCGGCATGTACTCGAAGTTCATGCCCCAGATGCCGGCCATAAAGGTCAGCGGCAGGAAAATGGCCGAGACCACCGTCAGTGTCTTCATCACCTGGTTGACGTTGTTGGAGATCACGCTGCCAAAAGCCCCCATCATGCTGCCCAGAATGTTGGAAGTGATGGTCGCCATTTCGATGGCCTGCAGGTTCTCGATCAGTACGTCGTCCAGCAGTTCGGCGTCGTCCTCGTAGGTCTGGAAAATCCGGTCGCGCTTGGCCCGCTCCATCATCGCCTCATTGGCCCTGAGGCCGGTGATGAAATACACCATGCTTTTCTCGAAATTCAGCAGGTCCAGCAGTTCCTCGTTGCGGGTGCTGTTTTCCAGCCGGTCCTCAATCTGCTCCACATCGCGGTTGATCTGGCGGATATCGATCAAGAAGCGCTGGGCGTTGCGCAGGAACAGCTGCAGGGTCAGCCGGTTTTTCTTGGAAGTGCTGATGCGCCGCACGAAGCCGCTCACCACGTCCCGGATCAGTGGATTCTCAATTGCGCAGATGGTGACCAGGCAGTGATCGGTGTGCAGGATGCCCAGCGGCACCGTGTCGTAGGGGATATCGCTGTCTTCGGGCAGGCGGTAGCTGGTCTGCATGATGACCAGCAACTCACCGTCTTCCCGCTCGAAGCGCGAGCGTTCGTCCGGGTCAAGCGGGTAGCTCAATACGTCAATGTCCAGCCCCGTCTCGCGGCTGATGCGGGCCAGTTCCTCGATGGTGGGGTCGGTGGCGTTGATCCAGCAGCCGTCGGTGTAGCCGTCGATGGTGGTCAGCCGGCCGCCGACCGAGCGATAGTAGGTCAGCACAGCCGGACCTCGCTGGTCAGGGCAGTGGCGTCGGGGTAGGAGTGCGGGTGCAACATGAGAGAACCTCCCGGGGCAGGGTCAGAGGTGAAAGATGACAGGCCAGCGGGCCGGGACTGGGGGGGTCGGGTTCAGCTTGCATGGAATTCATCACGGGTTCACCTCCTTTTTGCCTGGGCCGGCCCTCTCAGGGGCGGGTGCCGGGGCTCTTTCTTACCTCACCGCAGCACGCGGCCGGCGCCGCCCAGCGGGCGGAAACACAGCAACACACAACAGAAGGGGCCGCAGAGACTCTGGAACGGTCGGTGTGCGGCCCTCAGCGAGCTGATTTATTGTAAACGTTTTGCGGTGGCTTCGGCGGAGCAGCTGGCTTGCGGGGTGGCAAGGGCAGCACCTCAGCAATAAAAGATGCCCTCACCCGGAGGCAGGGGCATCTTCAGGCGCGCCGGGAAGCAAGCCGGCGCCACTTCTGCACTCAGGCGTGCTCGGGTTCGAAGCCGAACATACCCTTCAGGTCGAAGTCCAGGCTGTCGCTGCCGGCCTTGATGGTCTGCGACAGGCTCTTGGTTTCGGGGAACAGACGGTCGAAGTAAAAGCGCGCGGTGTCCAGCTTGGCCTGGTAGAAGCCGTCCTGATCCTGGCCGGCCGCCACCTTGTCGGCGGCAATCTTGGCCATGCGGGCCCACAGGTAGCCGTACACCACGTGGCCGAAGTAGCGCAGGTAGTCCACGGCCACGGCGTTCACCACGTCGCCGCCCTTGGGGCCGCCTTCCATGGCCTTCTGGCCAACCAGCATGGTCAGGGTGGCCAGCTGATTGGCGGCCTTGCCCAACTGGGTGATGTACTCGCCCACCACTTCGTCGTCTTCGTGTTCGTCGGCGAAGGCCTGCAGGGTGCCGGCCAGGGCCTGCAGCTTCTTGCCGCCGTCCATCAGCACCTTGCGGCCCAGCAGGTCTAGGGCCTGAATGCCGTTGGTGCCTTCGTAAATCTGGCCGATGCGGGCGTCACGGACGAACTGCTCCATGCCCCATTCCTGGATGTAGCCGTGGCCGCCGAAGACCTGCTGGCTCTGCACGGCGACGTTAAAGCCGTTGTCGGTCATGAACGCCTTGGCGATGGGGGTCAGCAGCGCGACGGTGTCGGCGGCTTCCTTGCGCTTGGCTTCGTCGGTGTGGTGGGCTTCGGTGTCCAGGCTCAGGGCCAGCCACAGCGCCAGGGCGCGGCCGGCTTCGGTGTAGGCCTTGCCGGTCATCAGCATGCGGCGCACGTCGGGGTGCACGATAATGGGGTCGGCCGGCTGCTCCGGGGTCACGCGGGGCTCGGCGCGCATCTGAATGCGGTCCTTGGCGTAGGCCAGAGCGTTCTGGTACGACACTTCACCTAGGCCCAGGCCCTGCATGCCGGTGCCCAGACGGGCGGCGTTCATCATGATGAACATGTGGTTCATGCCGCGGTTGATTTCACCGACCAGCCAGCCCTTGGCGCCGTCGAAGTTCAGCACCGCAGTGGCGTTGCCGTGAATGCCCATCTTGTGCTCCAGGCTGCCGCAAACCACGCCGTTGCGCTCGCCGGGGGTGCCGTCGGCATTCGGGATGAACTTGGGAACCAGGAACAGGCTGATGCCCTTGGTGCCTTCGGGGCTGCCTTCCAGGCGGGCCAGCACCAGGTGGATGATGTTGTCGGTGAAGTCGTGCTCACCGGCGCTGATAAAGATCTTGGTGCCGGTGATGGCGTAAGAGCCGTCACCGTTGTCCTGCGCCCGGGTGCGGATGATCCCCAGGTCGGTGCCGGCGTGCGGTTCGGTCAGGCACATGGTGCCGGTCCATTCGCCGCTGACCAGCTTGGGCAGGTACATCTGCTGCAACTCGGGGCTGCCCACTTCGCTCAGGGCGCTCACGGCGCCGTGGGTCAGGCCGGGGTACATGGCCCAGGCCACGTTGGCGCTGTTCATCATTTCCAGCATGGCGTTGGCCACGGTGTGCGGCATGCCCTGGCCGCCCCACTGGGGGTCGGAGTCCAGCGCGGGCCAGCCGGCCTGTACGTACTTCTGGTAGGCCGCCTTGAAGCCGTCGGGGGTCTTCACGTCGCCGTTGTCGCTGCGCTGGCAGCCCTGCTGGTCGCCGGTCTGGTTCAGGGGAGCCAGTTCGCCTTCCACGAAGCGGGCGGCTTCTTCCAGCACCTGGTTCATCAGGTCGGGGTCGGCGGTTTCGTTGTCCTTGTAAAAGGGCATCTGGGCCAGCTGGGCAGGAGCGTCCAGCAGTTCGTTGATCACGAAGCGGAAATCGCGCAGGGGAGCTTTGTACTGGGGCATGGGTGCTTCTCCTTGGAAGTTGTGAGGCGGGGGGTGGGGAGCCGGTGGGAAAGAAGGCAGAAGGGGGATTCCGGAAGAAACATTCCGCTGGCTGCCTGGTCCCGGAGCGGGCCTGGCCGGAAAAAGCCGGCCGGGGTCTTAGGGCCCGGAAGTGTGCGGCCGGCCGGGCCGAAAGAGGCGCGGAAGACAGCGACAGGTGCTGCGGAGCGTTCAGGAGGGCAATCTGCTCCTTCCCAGATTAAAGTTTCAAAAACTTGGACCCAGTCTAATATTTCCGGGCGGGCCGGGTCAATTGCCCTAGGCTGCCCTACAACTGGAAGAAGGGTTTTCCCCGCCAGCAGCGGACTTCCCCGGTTTTCAGCGGCAAGGCTCCTACCCAGTGTAAAGATTTCATAGCACAACTTTCGCCTTCTCCCTACACTGACAGGCCACGTAACCGTGTTACTCGTCCCTCTGCGGGAAAAGTGACTGACCTAAACTCAACCACGCTTTCGCTACCGTGTGTATTTTTCTGGCCCTGGAGCGAGGGTTTGTGTCAATGCCGGCATTCGGGCCGGACCGGACCCGCCGGGTTCTGCAGGCCTGGCCAGGGTGAAGGTGCGGACTGCCTGAATGGAAGTCTCTATCCCCAACATCTCTGCTGTATCAGGAGCAACCAATTACTGTGACAACTTCCGAACCCTCCAGCCTGGCCTGGTATCTGAAAAATACAGAACTCTTCTCTGACCTGGAGTTGGCCGATCTGGAGCATATGGCTGCCGCTGCACAGACCCGGACCTTCCGCGCCGGCGAAGTGATTTACCGCATGGATGACCCTGCTGACGCCCTGTATCTGGTGCACAGCGGCATGGTCAAAATCTACAAGCTGTTTCCCAACGGCAAAGAGGCGATTCTGGGCGTGGTGGGCCCCCAGGACTGCTTCGGGGAAATGCTGCTGCGCCCCGGTGAGCGCCGCCCCACCCAGGCTGAGGCACTGGAACCCACCCGCTTGATTGCGCTGCCGCAGGCCGAGCTGAGCCAGCTGATTCAGGCGCAGCTGGACCTGGCCCTCAGACTGATCGGGCTGCTGGCCGCCCGGCTGTTCGAGACCCAGCACTGGAGTGCCACGGTCAGCGCCTATTCGGCCGGCGAGCGCGTGGCCAGCCTGTTGGCGCGGCTGGGGCGCGAATTTGGCGTGACACACCCCGAGGGCACCGAGCTGAACCTGAAGCTGAACCAAGAAGACCTGGCCCGGATGATTGGGGCCACCCGCGAAACGGTCAGCCACTCGCTGCACAAGCTGCGCCGCGAAGGGGCCATCGTGCGCCAGCGCACGCCTTTTATCCTGAATCTGGAAGCGCTGGAAGCCTACGTGGATTCCTCGGCCCGCTGAGCACACCTCAGTCCCTCAGAAAACAGAATGCTGCGCCTCCGGCTGTCCTGCCCAGGGACCTCGCCGGAGGCGCAGTGCCGGTGCGGTGGTGTCCTAGCGTTCGCCGCGTGGGAGATCGTACCCGCTGAGCTTGGCGGTGGCGGCGCGGGGGTTGCCGGCGCCCAGCGGCTGTGAGGCGTCATAGAGGTTCCAGCCACGGCTGACCGACATGGCCGGAATGTTCAGCCAGTCGCGAAACTGGAAGCCTGACCAGTCGCCCCCATACACGCTGTAAATCAGGTACTGGCTGTTGCGGGCAAACGGTTCTCCGGGTTCATAGGTGGCGTTGCCGTTGATGTCATTAAAGGCGATGATCTGGTAGACCCCCGCCGCTGCCGGGACGCCGGGCAAGTCCACGCCGTACTGCCAGCCGCCCTCGTCCTCAGGCCGCGCACTGACCTGCTGCGGCAGGGTCGAGCGGCTGGTCAAGGCCTGCGGAAAGCCGGCGCCCACCAGATTCAGCCGCAGCTTGGGGTTCTCGCCCCACTCTCCGCTGATGAGGCCGCTCAGGTCGTGGTCCTGCGGCAGACGGGGGCGCGTTCTGGCAGGCGGCCAGCAGCGCTGGGAGTGCCAGGGCAAGGGCAGCGGGCAGGAGTCGGAAGGACATGCGGCCAGAGTAGAGGAAAGCGGGAATGCCTGTGGTGTGAGGCCAGAACATAGCCCAGAAGTTGCCAGAGACCCGACTGGTCGATTATGTCATTTACATAATCCGTGCTAGAATATCTGTATGAAGAACGCTCCTCTGATTCTGGAATTCGGCAGTGTGCGCCTGCCTGTCAGCGCCGATGGGCTGCTGCGGGCCAGCAGCGCGCTGGAGCAGCTGGACGCCGGGCGGGTGGACTGGGACTGGTTCAGCGAGAAGTACGGCTTGCAGGGCGCTCGGCGCGATTTCGGTGACGGCCCCGAGCCCACGCTCAGCGTGGCGGAATTCACGGCGCTGACTTTCCGGCTGGACACCCCGGCGGCGCGTCGCTGGCGCAAGCGGGCGCAGGACCTGCTGACGGCGGCGCTGCAGGGCGATGTCAAACTGGCCGCCCAGATTGCCGAGCGCAACCCCGACCCGGACGCCCGGCGCTGGCTGGCCGCCCGGCTGGAAAGCACTGAGGCCCGCCGCCAGCTGATGAGCACCGTGGCCCGCCGCGGTGGGCACGGCACGGTCTACCGGCAGCTGGGCAGCCTCAGCAACCGCTCGGTGCTGGGCATGAACAGCACTGCCCTGCGGCGCGAGCGCGGCGTAAAAAACACCCGCGACGGCCTGAACAGCGCCGAACTGCTGCGGATGGCTTATCTGGACACCGCTACTGCCCGCGCCCTGGAAGAACAGGACGTGCAGGGCAACGCGGCCATTCTGGCGGTTCACGGCGAGACGCTGGCCCGTGAGCAGCGCCTCTGGGACGCCGGCGCCCTGCCGCGCAGCGGCTGAACGCTAAATACGCCTTGAGCTGATTCCGGCTTTCGGGCCGTGCGGGGCGTGGCACCCTGACTCCATGACCAACAGCGATGACCTGAAGACCCAGAACACTTCCAGCCAGGACGCCGCCGAGGGCGAACGCGGCGGCAACGGCCAGCAACACGACGAGCCCCAGGCCAGCACCCAGGACCCTGCCGAAGGCAGCCGCAGCAGCGTAGAGGACAGCGCCACCCCCGGCCGTGACTGAGCCGTCTCTCTTTCCGCAGACCGCCCGCCCCCTGAATGCTGCCCTGCCGGCCGAGGAGCGGGCGGCGCTGCTGCTGTGGATACGCGAGCGGTTGCTGGCCGAATACGGTGAGAAACCGCTGGTCCCCCGCCGTGAGCCGATGCACGAGCTGATCAGCACTATTCTCTCGCAGCGCACCAACTGGCGCGACGAAGACGCTGCCTATCAGAAGCTGCGGGAGCTGGGCGACTGGGACGCCATCGCCGCCGCGCCGGTGGAGCAGGTGGCGCACGCCATTCGCCGCTCCAACTACCCCGAGCAGAAATCTCCCCGCATTCAGGCCACCCTGCACGCCATCAGGGACAAGCGCGGCAATTACGACCTGGATTTTCTGCGGGACCTGCCGGTCGCGGAAGCACTGAAGTGGCTGACCGACCTGCCGGGCGTGGGTGTCAAGACGGCTTCTCTGGTGCTGCTGTTCAATTACGCCCGGCCAGTCTTCCCGGTGGATACCCACGTGCACCGCATCAACACTCGGGTCGGGACCATTCCGAAAATGGGCGAGCAAACGGCCCACAAGGCGCTGCTGGCTCTGCTGCCGCCCGAGCCGCAGCTGCTCTACGACCTGCACATCAACCTGCTCAAGCACGGGCAACAGGTCTGCACCTGGCACCATCCCAAGTGCGGCCGCTGCATTCTCCGCGAACGCTGCGACGCTTACGCGCTGTACGGAGACGATGTGCCCAGCTTCAAGAAGTAGAGCGGGGCGGGGCTGAGGGGCTTGGGCCTCAGCCCCGGTCCCGTTCGCGCAGCACCAGCTGAATCAGGCCGGTGACCAGCAGTTCGGTGTCCTGCCCGGCGGCCGGCTGGAGGGCTTCGGCGGTGAACCGCCGCGAGAACAGCGAACGCTCCTTGCGGATACGGGCCACCGCCACGCCTGCCGGGTCGCGCACGGTATAGGTGGGGTTGACGAAATAGTCGAAACCCAGCGCCAGAAAGTTACCGATCAGCGGAATAAAGTCCAGCGCTCCTTCCACGGCGCTCAGCCAGGGCCGGTCGTCGCGGATGATGTAGCGCGGCTGGCCTTCGCTACCTCACAGGTCATAGGCGGCGCCCCAGAGGGTACGGACGCCCTGGGCACCCAGCGCCCCGACCGGGCGGCCGTCAGCGGTCACGATCAGGCGCTGGGCCTTCCAGTCCACCGCGCCGGCCAGAAACCCCTTGGCCTTGATGGTGTAGAGCTGCTCGCGCTTGGCTTCGTCGGCGTAAATCCGCACCTCGTCGCGCACGCTAAGCAGCTTTTCCTTGACGGTGGCCAGCAGCCGGCCATCTGCGTCAGTCACGCGAATCTCAGTGCGGAGACTGAGGCGGAATTCCAGATGGACCGGGAAGGCGGCGTGCTGCAGGGGCATGGCGCCGGATACGCGGCTAGGCCGGCTGCGGTTCCCACAGGTCGAAACGCCCACCTGGCAGCAGACCCTGGGCGCCCGCCCAGGCGGCAGCCGGCTGGGGCTTCTTGCTGGCTGGTTGCACGGTTTGAATCTGCACCGCGCTGCCCCCCCTGGCGGCCACGATCAGTGCGTCGTCTGCCGTACCCAGCACTGTTCCGGGCGCTGTCGCCTCTCCGGCCGGCTTCGGCGCTACGCTCAGCCCGGTCAGCTTGACTCGCTTGCCGCCGAGGAACGCAGTGGTCTGCGGCCAGGCGGCCACGCCCCGGGAGCGGTCCACAATGGCCTGGGCCGGGTCTTGCCAGCGCACGAAGCCGTCTTCCTTGGTCAGCAGTGGGGCGTGCGAGGCCTGGGCCGGGTCCTGCGGCTGCGGCGACAGCTGATGGTACTCACGGACCGCTTGCACTGCCAGCCGCGCGGCTTGCTGCGAGAGCGCTTCACTCAGCTCCAGCGCGGTCCATTCTGGTCCGATGGGCAGTGGCTCTTGCAGCAGCACCGGGCCGGTGTCCATCCCGGCGTCTGTCTGCATGATGGTCGTGCCGGTAACCGTTTCCCCGCAGATCAGCGCCCACTGAATCGGTGCGGCGCCCCGGTAGCGGGGCAGCAGGCTGGTGTGGGTGTTCAGAAAGCCATAGGGGAGGGTGTCCAGCAGGCTCTGGGGCAGCAGCTTGCCGTAGGCACAGGTCACGGCGACCTCGGCGCCCGAGGCCAGAAGCTGCGCCGCGAACTCGGCATTGCCGCGCAGTTTCTGAGGCTGTGCCAGTGGGAGCCCCAGCTCGGCGGCGTGGGCCGCTACTGGCGGCGGCGTCAGCTTCAGCCCGCGCCCCACCGGTTTGTCCGGCTGGCTGACCACCAGCACCACCTCGAAAGCCTCGTGCAGCGCTTCCAGCACTGGCAGCGCAAAAGCCGGCGACCCGAAAAAAGCCACCCGGCGAATCCCGGCGGCCGGCCCCGCCCCGGCCTCAGAGCCGCTTGTCACGGTGTCCGTCCGGTTGCTGCTGGCGGGCCTGCTGGGCCAGGCGTTCCAGGTTCAGCTTGGCCTGGCGCTGCATGGACAGCAGGGCCGCGCGATGGTCGTTCAGCACGTCCTGCGGCAGATAATCCAGAAAGAGTTTGCCGTTCAGATGGTCGTTCTCGTGCTGGAATACCCGCGCCAGGTAGTCCTCAGCTTCCACGGTCTGGGGGTTGCCGTCCAGGTCGGTGTAGTCCACCCGCACGGCGCGGGCGCGCGGCACGCCTTCCTCATAGACGTCGGGAATGCTGAGGCAGCCCTCGGTTTCGGCGCGGTCCTTTTTCTTATCGATCACCGTCACCTTGGGGTTCAGCATCACGAAGTCGCGCAGCACCTTCGACTTCAGTTCGGTCTCTTGGCCTTCATTTTCTTCCTCGTTGTCGTCGTATTCCACTGCCACGAACATCCGCACGCCCAGGCCCACCTGCGGCGCGGCCAGGCCCACACCTCTGGCCTCGAACATCGTTTCCAGCATGGTGTTGGCCACCTCGCGCAGCGACTGCGAGCCGTAACCGGGCACCGTCAGGGTGTCGGTATGTTTCAGCGGGCGGGCCTTGCGGCGCAGTACGGGGTCGCCGTAAAGGCGAATAGGGTAGAGAGAAGGAACTTGAGTCATAACTCTTTTTTCTAGCGCATCTGCCGGCTGCCAAAAGCAAGGGGCATCTATTACGCCAGATGACTGATGGCCGGTCGCCGCACCCGCGTTAGGCTGGGGCATGAGCGAACTGCATCCTGTTCTGACCGGGCAAAAGGTCGTGCTGGCCCGGCTGCGCCGTGAAGACGTGCCCGATATGGCCCGCTATTTTTCCAATCTGGAATTGACCACCTATCTGGGCGCGTTCGGCGGTGCTTTCAGCCTGGAAGACGAAGAGGCTTACTTCGAGAGCATCAGCAAAAGCAGCCCCGACGGGGTGACCTTTGGCATCTACGACCGGGCGACCGAGCAGTTTATCGGCGGGCTGGACCTGCGCGGCGTCAACCACCGCCACGGCACCGCCGAGCTGGGCATCAGTGTCCACAATCCCGACTTCTGGGGCGGCGGCTACGGCTCCGAAGCCGTGAGCCTGATGGTGGAATACGGCATGTATTTTCTGGGCCTGTACAACATCCAGCTGAATGTCTTCGCTTACAACACCCGCGGCATCCGCGCCTATGAAAAGGTGGGCTTCCGTGAAATCGGGCGCCGGACCGGGGCGGTGCGGCTGGGGCAGGAGCGCTTTGACAGCGTGCTGATGGAAATCACTGCCGACCGGGTAGACACTGCCCGGATGCGGGCACTGGTGCGGCTGCTGGATTAGAGCCTGGCGCCGGAACTGGCTGACCGGACAAAAGCCTGTCGTAAACACAACTTGAGTCTAGGGGACTCAGATTTATTGGGATCAACGCTTGACATTTTCAGGCGTCAGGCGCTAGCCTGAAGGCAAGAAGAAGTCTGGCCGCCCTGTCCTGGACACTGTTTTTGGGCTCAGGTGGCCCGGCGCCTCTTTCTACTTACTATCTCACATCAGGAGGTCTGAACCATGTTGAAACCCCTAGGCGACCGCGTGCTGGTCGAAATCATCGAAGAAGCAGAGCAGAAGACCGCCGGCGGCCTGTACGTGCCTGACACCGCCAAGGAAAAGAGCCAGCGCGGCAAAGTCGTGGCTGTGGGCACCGGCAAGATGCTGGACAACGGCCAGCGCGTGCCCCTGGAAGTCAATGTCGGCGACACCGTCTACTTCGCCAAGTACGGCGGCACCGAAGTCAGCGCGGAAGGCAAGGACTACTCCCTGCTGTCCGAGCGCGACATCCTCGCCATCGTCGAATAATCGCTGAAGGTCGGCTGCGCGGCCGGGACTTTTTATGTCCGGCCCAGCCACTTACGGCCTCTCGGTGAAGGTTCAGCGGCAAGCGGCCCGGCCGCCCCGCCAGCCTCCCCTCCCAAGTTCAGACTCGAAGGAGCAATCACATGCCCAAACAACTGGTTTTTGAAGAATCTGCCCGCCGCAGCATGGAACGTGGTGTGAACGCTGTTGCCAACGCTGTCAAAGTGACCCTTGGCCCGCGTGGCCGCAACGTGGTGATCGAAAAGAAATTCGGCAGCCCCACCATCACCAAGGACGGCGTGACTGTTGCCCGCGAAGTGGAACTGGAAGACAAGCTGGAAAACATCGGCGCCCAGCTGCTCAAGGAAGTGGCGAGCAAGACCAACGACATCACCGGTGACGGCACCACCACTGCGACCGTGCTGGGTCAGGCCGTGGTGAAAGAAGGCCTGCGCAACGTGGCCGCCGGCGCCAACCCCTTGGCCCTGAAGCGCGGTATCGAAAAGGCCGTGGCCGCCGCTATCCAGGAAATCCAGCAGCTGGCCGTGCCGGTCGAAGACAGCGACGCCATTAAGAAGGTCGCCGGTATCTCGGCCAACGATCCCCAGGTGGGCGAAGAAATCGCCTCTGCCATGGACAAGGTCGGTAAGGAAGGCGTCATCACCATCGAAGAGTCGAAGGGCTTTGACACCGAAGTGGACGTGGTGGAAGGCATGCAGTTCGACAAGGGCTACATCAGCCCCTACTTCATCACCAACACCGAAAGCATGGAAGCCGTGCTGGAAAACCCCTTCATCCTGATCAACGAGAAGAAGATCAGCGCTCTGAAGGACCTGCTGCCCGTGCTGGAAAAGGTGGCTCAGACCGGCCGTCCCCTTTTGATCATCGCTGAAGACGTTGACGGCGAAGCGCTGGCAACCCTGGTGGTCAACAAGCTGCGCGGCACCCTGAACATCGCCGCTGTGAAGGCTCCCGGCTTCGGCGACCGCCGCAAGGAAATGCTGCGCGACATCGCTGCTGTGACCGGCGGCGAAGTGGTCAGCGAAGACCTCGGCCACAAGCTGGAAAATGTCGGCATGGAAATGCTGGGCACCGCGGCCCGCGTGCGCATCACCAAGGACGAAACCACCATCGTGGACGGCAAGGGTGAACAGGGCGAGATCGACAGCCGCGTGAACGCCATCAAGGCCGAACTGGAAGGCACCGACAGCGACTACGCCCGTGAAAAGCTGCAGGAACGTCTGGCCAAGCTGGCCGGCGGTGTGGCCGTGATCCGCGTGGGCGCCGCGACCGAAACCGAACTGAAGGAAAAGAAGCACCGCTACGAAGACGCCCTGTCCACCGCCCGCTCGGCTGTGGAAGAAGGCATCGTAGCCGGCGGCGGCACCACCCTGCTGCGCGTGATTCCCGCTGTTCGCAAGGCGGCTGAAAGCCTGGAAGGCGACGAAGCCACCGGCGCCCGGATCCTGGTCCGCGCCCTGGAAGAACCCGCCCGCCAAATCGCCGCGAATGCCGGCGAAGAAGGCAGCGTGATCGTGAACGCCGTGATCGGCAGCGATAAGCCCCGCTACGGCTTTAACGCCGCGACCGGCGAATACGTGGAAGACATGGTGGCCGCCGGTATCGTCGACCCGGCCAAGGTGACCCGCACTGCCCTGCAGAACGCGGCCAGCATCGGCAGCCTGATCCTGACCACCGAAGCCATCGTGGCCGACAAGCCCGAACCCGAAAAACCCGCTGCAGGCGGCGCCCCCGACATGGGCGGCATGGGCGGCATGGACTTCTGAGCGAGGAAGACCAAGCCGCAACCGGAGCAAGATAAAGAAGCTGGGGCCAGGTGCCCCGGCTTTTTTTTGTGTTGCTGTGCGTGGAGAATCTGTCCTGTTTGCCTCTGCACAACCGGCGGATCAGCTCAGGACCCGGATTTGTCCCTGGGCCTGGAAGTACGGCCCGGTTTGATTTTGCCCAGTGAACGGGCCCAGCCGGACCAGCTGTTATGGGCGTCCGGCGTTTCGGAAGGCTGCGCAGGACTCTGCTTCAGAGGGCCAGCGTCTGAAAAAGTGCGCGAGCGGTGCCAGTTTTCCCTGACCTGGGCCAACCGCACCCGGTTGCGGTTCAGCTGCGAGAAGCCGGCCGTCATCAGGAGGACCCCGAACAGGCTGAACAACCACCACAGGAAATGGCCCAGCGGGCTTTGACGCACGCCCAGGGTGGTGGCCGCTTGCAGCAGCGGACTGCCCAGCAGGTCACCCAGCCCACTGGCGATGACCAGCACGCCTTCCACAAAAGGTGGGACCGCCAGCATGCCGATTCCGGTCACGATCAGGGCCCATTCGCCTTTCTGGTGACCCAGCGCACGGAATTTGAAATAAAAGGGCGCCGGCAGCAGCAGGGTCAGCAGCAAAAAGGCAGCGGCCTGAATCTGCCCGTTCCAGTAGCGGTTCATCAGGTGTTGCAGTGGCGAAGTTTCGGTGACGCGACTGCCCTGGGCGACCTGGCGCTCGATGTTTTGCAGTCCGGCTAGCTGGGTGTCAATATCGCTGGCTTCCAGCCGGGAGTGCCCGGCCAGCTCGCGCAGGCGCCCGGCCAGCTGAGTGGTGGCTTCGCCCCGCCAGGCCGGCGGCAGCTGCTCCACGGCCTGGGCCGCCGCTTGCAACTGCACCTGAGCCTGGTCCTGGTCACCGGCCATGACGGCCGCCAGCGCCCGGCCCAGCGCTGTATAGACTGGATCGGCAGCTTCTTTGGGAGATGAGACAGACGGCGCGGTGGCCGTACCGCTGGCGGCTGGCGAGGCTGGCTGCGTAGGCACGATGGTCACGCTGGCGCCGGAGGTGGCCGTACTGGAGGTAACCGGGACAGCGTTGGTTGGGCTGGGCTGGGCCGGAGCCGGGGTGGACGGTGCCGCCTGCGTGGCTGGAGCCACCGGGACTGTGCTCGCCGGAGAAGCAGATGAGGCAGAAGCTGGTGCTGCCGGCTGGGATGCCTGCGCTGCTGGCTGGGCCGGTGCAGGCAGTGTGTCCAGGGTGTGGCCGAGCTGCTGGGCGGTATGTAGGGCGGCGGCATACAGCTGCCGGACCGGCTGCTCGGCGCCGTCAAGGTCGCCCTGGGCCAGCCGGTTCAGGGCCTGGTTGTAGCTGGCCGCCGGGGGGGTTCCGGGCAACTCGGCCAGGTGCAGCTGCCACCCGCTGGCCCGTGACAGCCGCAGATAGGCGTCGCTCTGTGCCAGTGAGCGGCCTACGCCACGCCCCCAGGGCTCCAGCTCGCGGGCGACGCTGCGGGCAGCGGCCCGCTGGAGCCGGGCGGCCACCGCTTCGGGAGGGCCGGCCCGCCCAGACTTTTCCAGCGCGGCTGTCTCGGCCGCGTTCAGCCTGAAATCCCGGGTCAGCTGTTGCAGCCGTGACTGTACCTCTGCCGTCCAGCCAGTTTTCAGCAGGTCCTGCAGGGTCTGGCTGTAGAGAGCCTGCCGCAGCAGCGCCTGTGCATAAGATACCTGGGCCTGCCGCTCGGCTGGTGTGCGGGCCAGCGCGGCGCGCGCCCGGTCCAGTGCCGCTTGCACGCTGCGGCGTAGCTGCGGGTCACGCAGCTCCGGCTGCAGCTTGGCGTAGGCTGCCTCGGCGCGGTCCAGTTCCTGCAGGGCCCCGGGGCCGTCGGTGGCTGTACCGGCCGCCGTCAGGGCGCTGCTTAGCTGGCGGTAGCTGCCCAGGTCCTGTGCCTGAGCAGCGCTGCCCAGGCACAGCAACGTCAGCAGCGCTCCACGCTGGGCCGCCGCGAGGCAGGCCGTGCGTTTCAGGCGGCGTTCTCCGTCTGGAGCTGGCTCAGTTCTCCCAGCAAGCGGCCCACGTTGACTTCCGGGTCGGCCAGCACAGCCACGGCGTAGTCGCCCAGTGGCCGTACGCAGACCACCGTGCCGCCCACCTGGGCCGACATCAGCCGCAGGGCGTGCCCACGCAGCAGCAGCACGGTGGCTGCCACCACGCTGCCCAGGGCCGTCAGGTCCTTGAGCGAGCGGGCCTGCACCACTTCGCCGTTCTGGCGGCAGATCATCACGCTCTGCACGCCGCCCACCCGGCCCAGCTCGGCAATCAGGCTGTTCTGGTCGGCCGCACTACTGAGGTCGTAGCTGCGGGCAGCCGGGGCCGCCAGATATTCGGGATCCTCGAATTCAAATTCGTCTTCACCGAATTCCCAGTCCTCGCCGCTTTCCGCTGCATCTTCGGTGTCCGTTTCAGTCTGGCTGCCGGCAGTATCCAGCTCAGTCTCTGCCGCAGGCGCGGGGGCAAAGACGGCGTCCAGTTCCTGCGCCACCAGCTGCTCGGAGAGGGTCCGCAGCAGGCGCTGGCGGGGCTCATCTTCCAACACGCCGCTGTAGGCCCGGTCCAGCTCCGGGAACAGCAGTCCCTGAAGCTGCCCGCTGGTCAGCTGCCCGGCAGGCAAGCCCTGGGCCGCCAGGACCCGGTCCAGCACCTGCGACAGGGCAGCGGCCGGCAGGCCCTGTTCCTGGGCTGCCGTTGCCAGGGCAGAAGTGGCGAGTTCGTAGGCGGTGGCCGTCTCTGGGTTTGCCATAGTTTTTCCAGGTTCAGCTTAGGGGGTGCGGTGTCACAGAACTGTTTTTTGCCTCAGGTGGCGGATCTGTGCTCAGTTGGGCAGCGAGCACAGGCTGACATTGCCGCGCCCTTCCTGGCCCGAGGAAAAGCTGCCGAACAGGTCTGGCCGGTCGGGGTGTTTGGCCAGCCAGCTGTGGTCCTCGCCCAGTGCCGTTTCGGTGTCGCTGACCTGATAGCCCAGTTCCAGCAGGCGTTCCTGCACCGCCGGCAGCGCCTGATGGGCGTCGGAAAACAGAATCACCTCGGTCTGCTGGCACTGCCAGCCCCGGTAAGCGGCCGCCTGCGCAAAAGCGTCTGCGAAGCTGAGGTTCTCCAGCTTGGGCGGCGCGAAGCCGCTGGGCACCTGCAGGTCCAGCAGCGCCGAGTGGCCGCCGGCGGCGTCCAGGGTCTCGGTGGTGGCCGGCGCACTGGTCTGGCCTGGCCGGACAATGGTGGTGGTGGCGGTGGTGCCGTCGGGTGTAGCGGCGGTGGCCGGCTGGGAAGCAGCGGCCTGGGCCGTCTCCTCGGCCACAGGCACCGGCGCATTCACGGCCGGCTGGTCACGCAGCATCCAAAAGGCGGCCCCCAGGCCCAGCAGGCCAATCAGGACACCGGCCAGGCCGACCAGCCAGCCGCTGGGCAGGGCTGAGCGGCGTGGCTCGGGCTGGTGGTCCGGTGGGGTGGGTGAGGCAGAAGGGTCCATCCCCCGCATTGTAGGGGCTGAAAGCTCAGGGCGAGGGTGAGGGAAAGGAAGGAGAGAAGCAAAGGGCCGACGCCAGGGGGTGCCAAAGAACAGGCAGGCTGGGCGGCCCAGGGGCAGCCCAGGCCCTATGCTGAAGGCATGACGCCCGCAGAACGTTCTTCCCGAGGACATCACCGCTCAGCGCCGGCGCCGCTTAGCCCCAGCCTGCCTGCCGTGGCGGCGCAGCTGCGCAGCATCGAGCCCGACTGGCGGCGCCTGGGGGTGACCCGGGTCAGGATTTTCGGGTCGGTGGCCCGCGGCGAGGCGACTGACCTCAGCGACGTGGACCTGCTGCTGGACCTGCAAGAAGGTGCCGGACTGCTGAACCTGATGGCGGCCAAGGACCTGTTCGAGGGCCTGCTGGGCACCCGGATCGATGCCCTGACCGAAGGCGGAATCAAGCCGGCGCTGCGCCGTGGCATCCTGACCGACGCGGTGGACATCATGGAGCTGCCGGAGCGGCCCCGGCGCACCCACCGCCGCAAACGCTGGCGCTGGCGCGTGTACGACCTGCTGGACGCCCTGGACCGCATTGTGGACTACACGGCGCCGCACGATCGCCACTCGTTCCGCAACGACGAGCAGGCGGTAGACGCCGTGCTGCGGAACCTCTCGCGGCTGGGCGAAACCACCAAGTTCATTCCCCAGTCGCAGGAGGACCGCCACCCTGAGGTGCCCTGGGCGCTACTGCGCGACATTCGCAACCTGGTAGCACATGATTATTTCGGCACTGACCTGGACCTGGTGTGGCAGACGGCCCGCTACGAGCTGCCCAAATTGCGCCCGACCCTCCAGGCCCTGGCTGAAGGCGGCAGCCCGGAAGATGAAGACGAGGTTGAAGGCGGTTGACCCGGCCCCGGCGGCTGAACGAGGTCCGCTTTTACGGCGGTGATGTGTGCCTGCTGGCCGACCTGGACTTTGAAGCCACCCTGCCAGCTGAGGCGGCCCGGCTGGGCAGCGGTCTGGACCGCTCTCTGGCCGAAATCTTTTACTGTGACGCGGCTTTTTGCCTGGACCTGGGCTGGTACGACGCTTCCGGCAGGGCCGACGGGCACTACCCGGACGGCGAGTTTATCCTGCGCCTGAGCGCGGGCCAGCTGATGCTGTGGGAATGGCGTACCCGTGACCTGGGGCAGCTGCGCCGGTACGTGTTGCAGGCCCGTGACCGAGCAGCGCAGCTGCACCCCCGCCGCGACCGGCCGACCACGCTGCTGCAACTGCTGGGCGACCTGGCCGACGCGGCTGCCCTGGCTGCTGAAGTGGACGCTCTGCTGGCGGCCCAGCTGCCGGGGCACCGCGTCACCCGGCGCTGTGTCCAGTGGCCGGGTGGGGACCACCTGCTCTGGACTGCTTTGCCGCCTTTGCAACTGGCCGAGGCTGCCGCTGTATACGCGGCGCTGCAGGACTGGGGGCAGCGCCGGGGCGCCGGCCAGCTGGATCTCTCTGAGCTGCTCGGCTGGCTGGATGACCTGCGCGGAGCTTGACCCGCAGTGATTGGGGTTCACCGGGCGCCCAGCGGCCCAGCTAGCTGACCTGTTCTCCCGGCTTCCGGGGCCGCCCCAGCGTGCCGACCAGCGCCACTCCGGCCAGGGCCACTGCGCCGCCCAGCAGGGTCAGCCGGGTGGGCACTTCGCCCAGCCAGAGGTAGGCGATCAGGGTCGCCAGGACCGGCGTGACATACATCAGGTTGGTACAGGCCGCCGCCCCCACCCGCGAGATAGCGTAACTCCAGGTCAGATAGGCCAGCGCGGCGGGAAACAGCCCGATATAAATGGCGGTCAGGTGGGCGCTCAGCGGTGCCTGACCCCAGACCTGCAGCAGCCCCGGCACAAAAAGACCAGCAGCGGCACCGTGCCGGCAATCAGGCTCCAGACAGTGAACTGCAGCGGAGACAGCTGGGCCAGCAGCGGTTTTTGCAGCACGAAATACAGGGTGCTGGCCAGCGCCGAGCCCAGCACCAGCAGCGCGCCGCCGGTAAAGTCCAGGCTCTGGCCGCGCCCCAGCACGATTAGCAGTACGCCGCCCAGACTGATCAGGCTGCCGGCCCATCCCATCCGGCTGAGCCGTTCCTGCCCCAGTGCCAGCGAGAGCAGAGCAGTCATGACCGGCACCACCGCGATGATGATGCTGGCGGTGCCGGCCGGCACCGTCTGCTGGCCGTAGTTCAGCAGCAGGTGATAGGCCGTGATGCCCACCAGGCTGACCCCAGCCACCGGCAGCAGCAGGCGCAGTGGCGGCGGCGGAATGCGGGCAATCAGGGCATAGGCTCCCAGTGCCAGGCTGGCGACCCCGAAGCGGTACAGCGCCAGCGGTCCCGGACCAAAAGCCTGGAGCCCCGCCCGCACGCCTGCAAATGCCGAGGCCCAGAACAGAATGGTGATCAGCCCGGCGGTCAGTGCCCGGGCGTCCCAGCGGCCGGCCGCTGGGGGAGCCGGCGCGGCGCCGGAATCGGAAAGCGTGCGGGACATACCCCACTATAAGTTGCGCTGCTGCCGGGATTAAGCTGGCGTTGCGGCAAACTTCACTCTGGGCCCCGCCGGGGCTGCATACACTACAGTAGATTTAACGGAGGACTATATGACCAAACAGACGAGCAAGAATGCCAGCAGCGCCAGCGCTCTTGGCGAGATCGACCAGAACCGCCTGCTGAGTGGCGCTGCCGGTGGCGCCATGCTGATGCTGGGCCTGCGCCGCCGCGGCGTGCTGGGCCTGGGCATGGCCGCTGTGGGTGGCTACCTGGCCTACCGCGCCGCGACCGGTTCCGACCCCGTAATGGAAGCGGCCGGTCTGGGCAGCGCCAACACGGCCGCCAAGCCTATCTTCGTGGAGCACTCGATCGTGATCGACCGCCCCGCGCAGGACGTGTACGGCTACTGGCGCAAGCTGGAAAACCTGCCCCAGATCATGAGCCACCTGGAAAGCGTGACCGAGCTGGACAGCCGCCGCAGCCGCTGGGTGGCCAAGGCGCCGCTGGGCACCAACGTGGAATGGGAAGCCGAGATCGTGAACGACAAGCCCGGCGAACGCATCGGCTGGCACTCGCTGCCCGGCGCTTCGGTGGACAATGCCGGCAGCGTACAGTTCGAAAGCCTGCCCGGCGACAAGACCCGCGTGCATGTGGCCCTCAGCTACCGTCCGCCGGCCGGTGTCCTGGGTGCGACCGTCGCCAAGCTGTTCGGTGAAGAACCCAGCCAGCAGATTGCCGAAGATCTGCAGCGCTTCAAGACCGCTTTTGAAGGCGGCACCACCAAGAACTGAGCGCGAACGCTTCACACAACAGCATCAAAAAAGAACGCCCCATTTGCGGGGCGTTTTTTCTTGGCGTGCCGGTGTAGGGAGAGCAGGCCGCTGACCAGTTCAGATTACCAGGTCAGATCGTAATCGGAAAAAGGTGTGCCGCTCTTGACGACATTCAGCCCCTGAATCTCGGTCCAGCCGGGGCGGAGATTCGCCAGGCTGCTGCCGTCTTTTTTGCCTAGGCCCGCCGCGCTGTAAATCAGGCCCTTGCCGGCGCTGCGGGCGCGGGGCTCACCGCTGTCCCAGCGACCATTGTTGTTGCTGTCAGCGTAAGCGTAAACGTCGTAGGCGCCCTGCTGAGGCGCAGACGGCAGGCTAACGCTATAGACTTTCTTGTCCGGGTTGAAGGTGGCCAGTGCCAGCTGATCCGGGTTGCTGTTGGTGATTCCAGCCACCGTCAGGCTGGCCAGGGTCAGCTTGATCGGGCCTTTGCCGGTGGGTGCCGCGCCGGTGATGGTGCCTGAAACGTCGCCGTTGGGCAGGCCCAGCTAATTGCAGGAGGCCAGCGCCAGCGGGGCAGCGGTCAGCAGAAGCAGAGCTTTTCTCATGCTGCAAATCTACGGGGCGGCGCGTGAGAAATGCTCCAGCGCTTTCATGAGTCCGGCTGAGTGGTGCTCTCTGACAGGGTGGCCGTGTCCTCGGCTTCTTCGCTGCCCGCTTCTTCCGCTCCGGCTTCGATCACCGTCAGTGAGCGCAGAGTTTTGCCCTGGTGCCAGCCGTACTGCGGGTCACGCAGGCCCAGTGTCTCGGCAATAATCCGGGCGGTGGCCTGGTCAGGTTCATTCTCGTCGCCCAGGCAGAACAGCAGGAATTTGCGGCCCCCTGGTGCAATCCGGATAAAAAGGTCCTCGCCCAGTTCGATCTGCTGGGTGCGGCCGGTGCGTGCGGCGCGGGCCTGGCCGCCCACCAGAGCCGTGCGGACGGTGACGGTGACGGTTTCGTGAGCCATATGACCGGCAGGCTAGCACGCGGCCTGCCGGCCCGGCCGGGTGGTAAAACAGGACATGGAGAAGATGGAAAAGAGTGATTCGCCCCTCAGCCGCCTGGTGGGCCTGCGCCGTCAGGTGCGCGACGTGCCTGCGTACCCTTATGTGCCCAGCCCGGCCCGCATCAAGCTGGACCAGAACGAAAGCGCCTACGATTTCCCGGCCGAACTCAAGCAGCTGGCTGTAGAGCGGATGCTGGAGTGCCCCTGGCAGCGCTATCCCGACCTGCACAGCACCGGTCTGCGGCAGGCCATCGGCCGGCTGGAAGGCTGGGACCCGGAAGGCGTGGTGGTCACGTCCGGCAGCAACGTGATGATCAAGCTGCTGACCGAGCTGGCCGGTATCGGGCAGACGGTGCTGACCACCACGCCCACCTTCTCGGTGTATCCGCTGGAAGCCGGCATGCTGGGCGCCGAACTGGTACAGGTGCCGGTGGAAGCCGACCTCTCGCTGCCGGCCGGGGGACTGCGGCAGGAACTCCGCCGCCGCATCCCCGGCCTGTTCGTGCTGATTCAGCCGCAGGCCCCCACCGGCTACGCCGACTGCCCCGAGGTGGTGCGTAGCCTGGTGGAAGAAGCGGCCGCGCACGGCTGGCTGACCGTGATTGACGAGGCGTATCACCACTTCAGCGAAACCAGTTACCTGGACCTGGTGCGTGAGTTCCCCGGCGTGCTGAGCATGCGGACCTTTTCCAAAGCCTGGGGGCTGGCGGGGCTGCGGCTGGGTTATGCCCTCGCGCACCCCGAGCTGGCCGAGCAGCTGAGCAAGCTGGTGTCGGCCTTTGCCATCAACGTGCTGACTCAGTCGGCGGTGGAAGTGGCGCTGGAACACCCCGAATACGTGCGCGAGCGGGTAGAGGAGAACCGGCGCGAGCGTGAGCGGATGCTGGCGGCCCTGCAGGGGCATCCCCACTGGCGGGCGCGGCCCAGTTCCACCAACTTTTTCCTGATACAGACCGATGATGACGCCGCTGCCCTGCGCCTGCTGGAGGAGCACGACGTGGTGGTGCGGGTGCAAAAAGCCCTGCCGGTGGTGGGCGACTGTCTGCGCGTCAGCGTGGGGTCGCCGGCCGACAACGACGCCTTTTTGCAGGCGGCTGCGGCGGCGCGCTAGGAAAGGCTGCAGCCGTCTCCGTGCGGGCAGAAAGAGGCCTTTACAATGCAGCGGTGACGCTTCCCTTTCTTGCCACGCCGGCTGACCTTGACCCGGGCGAAGCGGTGCCACCCGGCTACCCGCCCCGCTCGGCCTGGCCGCGGGCGGGCCGGGAATGCACCGCCTGCGGCGCCTGCTGCTCGGCGCCGGATATTGCGGCGCTGCACAAGCCGCTGGGGGTGCCCTGCCAGCATCTGGGTGCAGGCTGCCTGTGCGCGGTCTACCCGGCGCGGCCGGCCATCTGCCGCTCGTATCAGCCCGACTGGGTCTGCGGTGAGGTGGCTTCACTGCCCACGCTGGAAGCGCGCACGCGGCGCTTTCTGGAGATTTACGGGCTGCTGGAAGAAGCCGGAGTGCAGCCTGGAACGCGGACGCCGGAGCGCCCCTGACCGTATACTGGATTTTGGCCGCTGGGCGCCGGCATCTGGCAATCAGACGTCATGCGTACCTCGCCCGGCTGGAAACAAGGCCCTGACTGCTCTGGCAGCAGAACAGAGCCGGCCTGCCGCAGCCGCACGTGCGCGTGCGTGCCCCGCCGCAGGCCGCAAAGGAGAGAAAAGCGCCATGCAAGAACTGCAAGAAAAACTGGCGTCCCTCCGGGAGTATCTTTGACATTCCCGGCAAGGAACGCCGACTGAACGAACTGGACCACTTTCTGGCCGACCCGGAACTGTGGAACGACCAGAACCGTGCCCGCTCCATCACCCAGGAAGCCACCGGCGTCCGGAATGTAGTGGAAAAGTACCGCAGCCTCAAGTCCGATCTGGACGGCCTCAGCGAGATGCTGGAGCTGGCCGAGAGTGACGAGGAACGCGAGATGCTGCTGGAAGAACAGACCAGCGTCGAGCAGCGGGTAGACGAGCTGTACCGCGAGACCCTCTTTACCATGAAGCACGCCGATACCCCCGCCATCGTGCGGATCAAGGGGGGCGCGGGCGGCACCGAGGCACAGGACTGGGCCGGAATGCTGGCCCGGATGTACATGCGCTGGGCCGAGCGGCGCGGCTACAAGGTGGACATCCTCGACGAGCAGCCGGGCGACCAGGCCGGCTATCAGAGCATCGAATTCATTATCCGGGGTGAGAAAGCCTATGGCATGATGAGCGCCGAGCACGGGGTTCACCGTCTGGTGCGGGTTTCGCCTTTCGATTCCAACAACCGCCGCCAGACCAGCTTTGCCAGCGTGGACGTGGTGCCGGAAGTGCCGGAAGAGGAAATCGACATTCACATTCCCGATTCCGACCTGCGCCGTGACGTGTTCCGCTCGCAGGGCTCGGGTGGCCAGGGTGTGAACACCACCGACTCGGCCGTGCGCCTGACCCACCTGCCCACCGGCATCGCGGTGGCCTGCCAGATTACCCGCAGCCAGATCAAGAACCACGAGCTGGCCCTGCAGATTCTCAAGCAGCGCCTCTACGACATCGAGATGAAAAAGCGCGAGGAAGAGGCGCTGGCGGCCCGTGGGCAGCAGTCGAGCGTGGAGTGGGGCAGTCAGATGCGCTCTTATGTGCTGGACAAGCAGTACATCAAGGACCACCGCTCGGGCCTGATGCAGCACAACCCCGATGAGGTGCTGGACGGCGCCCTGGACGATCTGATGTGGGCCGGCCTGGAGTGGAAAGCCGGTAAGCGTGTAGCCGATGAGGACAGTGACGACGAGTAAGGTCGCCTGACCGGTTCCGGTCAGCGTGCCGGGGAGCAGCAGAAAGCCGTGGTCCCGCTCTGAGGGGCCGCGCCGGGCCAGAGCACTTTCCGGAGTGCCTGGCCTCACTTTTGGCTGTTGTGCCGCTTCTGTGCCACAGAAATGGTTAATCTTGGCTGAGAACCCTGTGAACGAAGCTGCACCTGCTCTGGCCCGCTGTTCACCCCGCCCAGAACCATGACTGATCTGCCTGCCATTTCCGGATTCCGCCCGACCCGCCTGCTGGGTACGGGGGGCACCGCCCACGTTTATCTGGCGCGGGATACGGCCGGCCGCCGGGTGGCCCTTAAGGTACTGCTGCCCGAGCAGGAGCGCGTCAGCAACCCAGCTGCCGCTGAAATGTTCGCCAACGAGGTCCGGATGACCCTGCAGCTGCAGCACCCGCAGCTGGTGCGGGGCTACGCCGGGCAGCCTTACGGCGAGGACGCCTATCTGGCGCTGGAGTATTTCCCGGAAGGTTCGCTGGACCAGCAGATGATGGCCGGGGTGCCGCTGCCGCTGGAACAGGGCGCCCGGATTCTGCACGGGGTGGGCAGTGGCCTGGCCTATATGCACGGGCAAGGCGCAGTGCACCAGGATGTCAAAACCCAGAATGTGTACCTGGACAGCGAGCGGGCTGTGCTGGCCGACTTCGGCTGCTCTTATATGGTGGGTCAGGGCGGGCGTGCGGGCGGCAGCCCCTTTTATATGGCCCCCGAGATTTACCGCGGTGAGGGCGGCACGGCGGCCAGCGACGTGTACTCGTTCGGAGTGCTGGGCTACGAGGTGCTGACCGGACAGCGGCCTTTTCAGGGCACCAGCTACGACGACCTGATGGGTGAGCACCTGGTGGCCAGCCCGCCGGCACTGGCGGCGCTGAATCCGGCGGTGCCCCGGTCTCTGGCCCGGCTGCTACAGCGTGCTCTGGCCAAGGCTCCAGCCGACCGGCCCGGGCTGCCCGAATTGCTGGCCGAGTTGGAAACGCTGACCGGTCAGCCAGAGGCGGCACTGGCTCCGCCAGACTCCTCAGCTTGCACCGAAAGCGGGATGCAGCTGGGCCGGCCAGCGGCGCCGCTGGCTCCAGCAGCCTCGGCCGAGCCGGAAGCCCCAGCGGCCGGGCTGCTGGCCCGCCTGAATCCCTTTCGTAAAAAGGGGTAAAAAAAGCCCCTGGCCGGGGTGCCGCGCTTGGGTCAGCGTGACCAGCAGGGCATCCACAGCAAAGGGTCAGGGACGCAGTTTCTCGAACAGCAGCAGGGGAGCGTCCAGCGCTACCGCCTGCCAGTGGTTCTGGCGGTGCATCGCCTGGGGTGGGCAGCTGTTGATGCAGGCCATGCAGCCGGTGCAGGCGCTGAGGTCCAGCGTCAGGTGCAGGGTGCCGGCCGCGTCGTGGGTGCGGGTGATCGCCTCGGTGGGGCAGACATTGGAGCAGACCGGGCAGTCCATGCAGCTCTCGTCCACCAGCGGCGCCGGCCAGTACACAGCTGCGCCGGCCGGGGGCGGCGGGTTGAGGGTGGCTTTGCGCCAGCGCCATTCCTGCGGGGTGCGCTCGGCCGGTTCGCTCCAGTCCACGAACGGCAGCGGTGAATCGGGAATCAGGCCCACCAGTTCGCGCCGGCCACTGCTGACCAGCTGACTGAGTGCGCCGCGCCGCGAGAAGCGCTGGTCGCGTTCACGGTCGCCCGGCTGCGCGGCCCGCACCTCGACTTCGGCGGGGCGCCCGGTGGCTTCCCGCAGCTGCTGCGCCTCGTCCAGCGCCAGGTGCAGGCGCCGGGGAACGTCGTAAATGCCCACCGGGCAGCTGGCGCATTCTCCATGAATCAGGGTCAGCGGCACCTGCCAGGCTCCGGCGGCCGAAAGCAGCGCCGGGGTAACGCGGCCCAGGCAGGGCACGCTGGGCCCGCCCGCTCCACTCTGCGAGCAGGTCAGGCTGGCTGCCGCAGCCGCCTGCTGCGGGCCGCCGCGCTGGTCGCGCACCGAGGCCAGCGGGCCGGTCAGGTCGTATTCCAGAGCGCCGCTGGGGCACACCTGCACGCACAGGCCACAGCCGGTGCACAGGTCCGGGTCAATCTGCACCGAGTCGCCCAGCGGGCCCAGCACCACCGCCTCGTGCGGGCAGGCCCGGGCGCACAGGTCACAGCCACCGATCGTCTGGCGCTCGCGCAGGCAGCGCTGGGCGGTGTAGCGCGGCTCCTGCGTGCCCAGCTCGCTGAGGCGGTCCAGCCAGCGGTTCATGCGCCCTGCCGGAGGAGCGGGGCGGAGGCGGCCAGCGGAAAGAGAGAAGAAAGCAGCGTCTTCACAGAGGCTCAGCATAGCCCGCCCCCCGTGCCCAGACGGGGCCTGGAGTGCCATTGCGCCGGAACACTAGACATGGACAGCGGCAAAGCCGAGGCCGTCTCAGCAGGCGGTTAATGCTTTTTCACCCGGCTGCCCTGCGCCGGCCCGCACAATGTTCTCATGACCACTCCCGAGCGTGATGCCCAGCGTCCTGAAAGTCAGGCGGCCGATTCCCGGACCCCGGCAGCCCCAGCTGCAGATGCCCAGCTCTCAGATTCTCAGGTGCCGGGCCTCGGCCAGAGTGCCGACGCGGCCGATGCTCTGGGCAGCGCCGACCGCAACGCCCCCAGCGACGCTGCCGGCAAGCCGCTGTATGCCGAGCAGAGCACCGCACAGGCGGCCGGCACGTCGCAGGTGACTGGCACGGCGCAGGCGCCTCGGACTGGCGAGGCAGCTGCGCCCACGTCACAAAAGGTGGCCTCGCCGGCTGCCTCTGCCAGCGCCGCAGCACCGGCGCTCCATCCGGACGCCGACCAGCTGGCCCAGGCGGAAGCGCCCCGCCCCGCAACCAGCGTGGAGCAGCTGCCAAAGCACACTGAAGGACATACGGTCACCTACTCGGCCGCAACCGGCGGCGTGCAGCGGGTGGAATCGAGCGCGGCAGGCCGCAGTGAGGCCGAGCAGCCCACCAACGACCATACCCCGGAAGAAGGTGGCGTGCTGGACAGCCTCAAAGAAACGCTGCTGAACCGCACCGAGGGCCTGCGTCAGCGTGGCAGCCAGCTGGCCCAGTCCGCCCGGCTGCGGATGGAAGTGATGCAGTACGGCCGCGACCTCGAAAGCCTGTATGCTCGGCTGGGCCGCGCCTATCATCACCACGCCGACCGCGAAATTCTGGCCATGATTGAGCAGGAAATCACTCAGGTGGAGCGCGATATCGCCCTGCGTGAGCGGCAGCTGGACAGCCAGGACGTCAGCCACGAATTGCAGGTGCAGCGGGTCAAGGCGGCCCGCGCCCGGCCCGACGTTAACCTGCCGGACCCCACCATGCCCAGCGTGGCCGGCGCCATCGGCATTGAGGAGCGGCCGCCCCGGATTCAGCACCACCTCGAAACCGAAAAGCGCGACACCTTCTTCGGACTGGATAAGGGCGGGGTAGATCAACAGGCCACCGTCTCCGGCGGCAACGCAGCTTTCGACACCCAGATTGAACCGGAAGACTCGGTGGTGTCGCTGGATGACCTAGAAGAAGCCGAGCAGCGCCGCCGCGAGTAGGGCCGGAACTGACCATTGGCCTGGCTCCAGCGCCGCACATTTTTAGATAATTAGATAAAAAGCCGGACTCCTGCTTGGAAGTCCGGCTCTTTCACGTGTTCTCGGGGGGGCAGGCTTACAGGTCGCGCCGGCTGAAATTCCACATGGCAGCCAGCACCGCCAGTACGGTCAGGGCGATGGCCCACAGCAGCATCCCGGTGTTCATCGGGTCACTGCCGAAAAAGGGATTGGGCACCGGCGAGAGCTTCAGCCCGGCGTTCACTTCCGGGTCCTGCAGGTAGTAGCTGGCGCCCAGCCACAGCTCGTTGGTGGGCATCAGGGTGTTGGCAATCCGGCTGAGGGTCAGCATGATCGGACTGTTCACCAGGGTGCCGATGGAGTTCAGGATACCGCCGGCCATGCCGACCCCGTACAGCACGAACACGCCGATGCCGTTGGCGAGGGTGGTGAACAGGGTGCTGCCCAGCACGGTCAGGCCGGTAATCAGGACAATGCTCAGCAGCATCAGGCCAATCGCCATCAGCGGGTGCGGCGGCACGAAGCCGGTCAGCAGATAAATGCCGCCCAGCATCGCCGCGCTGACCAGCAGCACATACAGCACGTTTACCACGCTGAAGCCCAGCCAGCGGCCGGCCACCAGTTCGGCGCGACTGACCGGCCGCGAGATGATGCTCTGCACCACGCCGCTTTCCACGTCTCCGCTGACCGAGCCCACCGTGGACAGCACTGCCATCAGCGAGCCCAGAAAAGTCACCAGGTACATGCCGAACATGGTGGCAAAGTTGATCGGCAGCAGCGCACTGCCCAGCTGCCCGGTCACGGGGTCGAGGCCGCCGGGCCGGTCCAGAAAGTCCAGATACATCCGGTGAATGCCGTAAAGGTAAAAGCCTACGAACAGGCTGGTCAGAATCAGCAGGACCGCCACCAGCCGTTTGCGCAGCGATTCGCGCAGCGACAGGTTGGCAATCAGCTGCACCCGGCGCGGGTTGAGGTTGAATTCGGACAGCTCAGGCATGGGCGGCCTCCGGGGCAGCGGCGCTGGGGGCCGAGTCTCCGCTCTGACCCACCAGTTCCAGAAAAATGTCTTCCAGCTCGGGGCGCTGCGGGGTCACCTCGTATACCTGCGCGCCGCTTTCGACCAAGTGGCGAACCACATCCGGCAGTTGCCCTTCATGCTGCAAGCTGACTTCCAGGGTATTTGTGCTCTGCGAAAGCAGCGGACCCAGCGGGCGCAGGGTTTCCAGCACGGCGGGCGTCACTGCGTCCAGGCGCACCCGCACCCGCAGGTCGCCGCCCATGATGTCGCTGAGGCGGCCCTGCTTGAGTACCTGACCCTGGCGCACAAAGGCCACGTGGTCACACACCTGCGCCACCTCGGACAGCAGGTGCGAGTTCAGGAACACGCTGACGCCTTCGCCGCGCAGGTCCTCGATGATCCGGCGCACCTCCATGCGGCCGATAGGGTCCAGGGCGCTGGTGGGTTCGTCCAGAAAGACCAGCTTGGGGCGTGCCAGCAGCGCCGAGGCCAGCCCGGCCCGCTGCAGCATGCCCTTGGAATACCCGTCCAGCCGCTCCTCGCCGCGACCGCCCAGGCCCACCCGTTCCAGCACCTGCGGAATCCGGGCGCGAATCTCGGCGTCTTTCAGCCCGGCCAGCTGGCCGTGGAAAGTCAGGAATTCATGCCCGGTCATCCAGGTCTGGAAGCGGAACTGCTCGGGCAAAAACCCCAGCCGAGCCCGCACCGCCGGGCTGGCCGGCGACCCGCCCAGCACCTCGGCCACGCCGGAGGTGGGGCGCACCAGCCCCAGCAGCATCTTGACGGTGGTGCTTTTGCCGGCGCCGTTGGGGCCCAGGAATCCGAACACTTCGCCTGGGTCCACCCGCAGGTTCAGGCCGCGCACCACCTCCTTGGAGCCGTAGCGCTTGTGCAGGTCGTGGGTCAAGATGGCGGGGGTGCCGCTGTTGGGGGGCGCAGTCATGCGAGCACCATAGCCGCGCCCGGGCCGAGCAATTGTCGCGCGCGGACGGTCTGAAGCCCCGGTCAAGTTGCTCCCGCCTCGTCTCTGGCCTGTTCTCTGGCCCGGTCCCGGAGCTGGCCCAGCCCGCCCTCCCTATAATTGGCCGTGTGAGACAGCTGGGTGGCTACGAATTGCAGCAGAATCTGGGCGGGCGCGGCGCCGCGCTGGTCTGGCAGGGCCGGGACGGCGACGGGCGGCCGGCGCTGGTCTTCCTGCTGCCGGCCGCCTATCTGCCGCAGGCCCGCACTGACCTGGGCAGCCTGCACCCGGCGCTGCTGCCGCTGGACCGCTCCGGCGTGGCCGAGGTGCCGGGCGAGGGCGGCCAGCCGGGCGGCCGCGCGGCGTACCTGGGCAGCCGGCTGCCCTCTGAGGCACAGCCGCTGGACACGCTGGACCGCGCCGGTGTGCTGACCCTGCTGGACGCGCTGACGGCCCTGCACCGCGCCGGAGCGGTCCACGGCGGTCTGTGCCCGGCGGCGCTGTGGCGCACCCCGGCCGGAGAGACCCGCTTGGCCGGGGCGGGGGTGCCCTGGGCAGCCGGCGCAGAAACCCAGCCCACCCCGGCCCAGGACCTACACGGGCTGGGCGACGCGCTGGAAGGCGTGCGCGAGGCTCCCGACCTGCCGGCCGACTGGCTGGCGGCGCTGCGGTCGGCCAGCGGGCCACAGCCGGCGCAGGTGCTGCTGGAACGCTGGCAGCCAGTGCCGGCGCCGGCGGAGGAACGGGGGAAAGCGACTGGCCCGCGGCCCGCTGCGGCGGCGGCGCCTGCCGAAATGACAACGGCGCCTGCGCCGGCTCGCCAAACTCCGGACCCGGCGGCCCCTGCTGCTCGTGCCCGCCGTCTGCCGCTCTGGCCCTGGGCGCTGGCGCTGCTGGTGGCCGCTGCCACTGTGCTGGGCAGTGTCCGCACCACGCAGTTTCTGCGGCCGCCCGACGCGCCGCAAAATGAGCCAGACTGCTGCGCGGTGAGCTATACGGTGCATGGTGCCGACCTGCCGGTGCATCTCCAGGTGCTGGACACGCCGCCGCAGCTGAAGATGCCGCCGGCCCAGGCCGAAAGCACCGCGCCGGGCACCATGCAGCTGCCTGGCCCCGGCGAGTACCGGGTGCGCGTCTGGGCTGATGGCTACACGCCCCAGACCATTGCCATCAGCGTGCCGCGCAGTGAGCCGGTGGTCATCAACCTGGAATGATGCGCGGCCTTGAGCAGGTTGCTGCAGGTAAACTGGGAACAGATTATGCGACCCTACTTACTTTTGCCTCTGCTGCTGGTGGCCTGTCAGGCCCCGGCTCAGGGCCCCCAGGACGCTGCCGGTTCTCAGCCGGCGACCAGCGCCGCTTCTGCACCGGCCACCGCTGGCACGCCTGTGCCTTCCCAGGACACCACTTCTGAGGCCCAGGCGACAGCCGCGTCTCCAGCCACTGCCGCCACCACCGCTGCGCCAGCCGCCCTGAAAGCCAATGTGGTCCGGCGCTGGCCGCACGACACCGCCGCCTTTACCGAGGGCCTGCAGTACGTGGAGGGCCGTTTTCTGGAAAGCACCGGGCAGGTGGGGCAGTCCGGCGTGCGCTGGGTGGACCCCAAAACCGGCCGGGTGCTGGAACAGGCCGCCACTCCCACCCCGGGCGCTTTCGGCGAAGGCGTCACCTTCCTGAACGGGCGGGTCTATCACCTCACCTGGCAGGACGGCGAAGCCTACCGCCTTGACCAGGCCCTGCAATTGCAGGAAACCTACACCTATCAGGGCGAAGGCTGGGGCTTGGCCCATGACGGCCAGCAACTGATCATGAGCAACGGCAGCGCCGCGCTGGCCTTCCGCGACCCGGACACCTTCAAGGTGACCCGCGAAATCACCGTGACCGATGCGGGCCAGCCGGTCACGCAGCTGAACGAACTGGAATGGGCCAATGGGTCCATCTGGGCCAATGTCTGGCTGCAAAACCGGATTGCCCGGATTGACCCACAGACCGGGCAGGTCACCGGCTGGCTGGACGCCTCCGCGCTGGCCGCCGAAGCGACCCAGGCCGCCGCGGCCAAAGGCCAGCAGTTCACCACCGACGATGTGCTGAACGGCATCGCTTACAACGCCGAAACCCACCACTTCTACCTGACCGGCAAGCGCTGGCCCTTCGTGTTCGAGGTGCAGGTGAGCGGGAACAACTGAGGCCGCTGCGCTGCCGGGCCTCTACTGCGCCAGCAGGGCCGAGACCCGCGCCCAGATGTCTGCCTCCAGCTCATCCGCCGGGCGGGTAGCGTCCAGCACCAACCAGCGCTCCGGATCGGCGGCGGCCAGTTCCAGAAAGCCGGCGCGCAACCGGCGGTGAAAGGCCAGGTCGGCCCGCTCCAGCCGGTCTTTTTGCCCGCGCTGCGCGACCCGGCCCAGCCCGGCGGCCGGGTCAATATCCAGCAGCACGCTCAGGGTCGGGGTCAGGCCGCCGGTGGCTTCGGCAGTCACGCTGCGCAAAAAAGGCAGCGGCAGTCCCCGCCCATAGCCCTGATAGGCCAGGGTGGAGTCGGCGTAGCGGTCGCACACCACCACCTCGCCGCGGGCCAGCGCCGGCTGCAGGACTGTGCGTACCAGCTGCGCCCGGCTGGCCGAATACAGCAGGAACTCGGCCAGCGGGTCAATCTCCAGTGCCGGGTCCAGCAGCGCAGCGCGAATCTGCTCGCCTGCGGGGGTGCCGCCGGGTTCCTTGGTGAACAGTGCAGGTACGCCGGCTGCTGCCAGCCGGGGCTGCAACCTGGAAAGCTGGGTACTTTTGCCGGCGCCCTCGCCGCCCTCGAAAGTGATGAAGGCGGGGGGCGGGAAGGTCCGGGCGGTCACAGGCCGGTGGGCTGGTGAATGAACTGCCACGGCAGCCCGAATTCCTCCTCGATTTTGGCGGCCAGGGCACGCACCCCAAACACTTCGGTTTCGTAGTGGCCGGCAAACACAGCGTTCAGACCGTATTCAAAAGCGTCGTGGAAATACTTGTGCTCCGGCTCACCGGTCAACAGGGTATCCAGCCCCATCCGCGCCGCTTCGGGAATCAATCCCGCGCCCTCGCCCGAGCTGATGCCGATGCGGTGAACGAAGGGATGGTTGCCGGAATGAACCAGGCAGATTTCGCCGGTCAGCTTCTGAATGCGGTCGGCAAAGTCCTGCAGGTCCAGTTCGCGGGGCAGGGTGCCGGCCAGGCCCAGCTTCTTGCCGCCGTATTCACCGAAATCTTCCATGTCTTCCAGCCCCAGCGCCTGGGCCATCATGGCGTTGTTGCCCACCTCGCGGTGGTAGTCCAGCGGCAGGTGCGAGGCGTAGATGTTCAGCCCGGCTTCCAGCGCGGCCTTGACCCGCCGGCCGTGCGGCCCGGCCACCGCCAGCGGCTTGCCCCAGAACAGACCGTGGTGCACCAGCAGCAGGTCGGCGCCGGCTTCGGCGGCCGCTTCGATGGCGCGCAGGCTGCCGTCCACGCTGGCGGCTATGCGGGTAATGTGCTCTTTGCCCTCCACCTGCAGGCCGTTGAGGCTGGCGTCAGCAAAAGCGTCGGTGTCGAGGTAGCGGTCCAGCCAGCGCACCAGTTCGTCGCGCGGCACGCCGGCGCCGCTGCGGGCCGGGGCCTCGGTGTTGGGATTCGATGCAGTCATGGGGTTCAGTGTATAGGCCACCGCCAGGGAGCGGGCGGAAGCACCGTTACGGTCCTGCCGGCAGGTACCGGGCCAGGACCGTGTCCGCCGGGCTGACATGTGCATGACATGAAGCTGACCTTTATCTGACGCTCAGGCCCCAGGCTGAAAGCCATGAAAAAGATCCTGACTCTGGCCCTGGGCCTTGTCGCCGCCGCCAGCGCTTCCGCTTCTGCTCAGACCATCACCGGTGCGGGTGCCTCGTTCCCCAACCCGCTGTACTCCAAGATGTTCGCCGAGTACAAGTCCCAGACCGGTATTTCCGTGAACTACCAGTCGGTGGGCTCTGGCGCCGGCCAGAAGCAGATCATCAACCGCACCGTGGATTTCGGGGCCAGTGATAACCCCATGACCAACGACATGATGAAGCCGGCGCCCGCCGCGCTGCTGCACGTGCCCACCGCCATCGGCGCCGTGTTCCCGGCCTTCAACGTGCCCGGCGTGAGCAACATGAAACTGACCGGCGACGCCCTGGCCGGCATCTACCTGGGCAGCATCAAGCGCTGGAACGACCCCCAGATCACCGCGCTGAACCCCGGCCTGCGCCTGCCACCCCTGCCCATCACCCCGGTGCGCCGCTCTGATTCGTCCGGCACCACCTACGTGTTTACCGACTACCTCAGCTCCATGAACTCTGCGTTCAAGGGCCGTGTGGGCCGTGGCAACGCCGTGAAGTGGCCGGTGGGCAGCGCCGCCAAGGGCAACGACGGTGTGGCCGGCGCGGTCAAGAGCACCCCCGGCGCCATCGGCTACGTGGAGCTGGCCTACGCCAAGCAGAACCGCCTGCCCTTCGCGCAGCTGAAGAACAAGGCCGGCAACTGGATCACCGCCGATAACGGCCCGGCTTCGGCGGCCGCGACCGGCGTGGTGATCCCCAGCAACACCCGCGTCAGCATCGTGAACAGCGGCAACGCTCAGGCCTGGCCCATCTCCAGCTTCACCTACGTGATCTTTTACAAGGACCAGAAGTACGGCAACCGCAGCGAAGCCCAGGGCAAGAACCTCAAGAACCTGCTGTGGTGGATGACCCACGACGGCCAGAAGTTTAACGAGGGCCTCGACTACGCCCGCCTGCCCGGCAACGTGATGCCCAAGGTGGAAAAGATCATCAAGAGCATGACCTACGGCGGCAAGTCTCTCTGATCTCGTTGGTTTCTCTGAGCCGTGCCTGAACGGCACCGGCCCGAATCCGCAGCAGGGTTCGGGCCGGTGCCGTTGTAACCGGCAGACGACTCCTCCCCGGTAGCCGAGCTGACCTTCAGCTGACAAAGGCCCATTCAACTGAGAGGCAGATGCAGCAGACCGTCTCCTGCTACGCCGGCCTCCGCCTCCGCCCTTCAAGGAAGTGCCCCATGAGCCAGTACACTGAGCGCCCCACTGCCGGGCGCGGCCTGAGCAGCCGCAGCGACGACGTGTTCCGCAACGTCATCATCGGACTGTCGCTGGTCATTGCCCTGATTTTTATCCTGAGCGTCTATCAGCTCGCCACCGTTTCCTGGCCCACGCTGCGGACCTTCGGGCTGGATTTCTACACCGGCCGCGTCTGGGACCCGGTCAACAACGTTTACGGCGCCTTTTCGATGATCATCGGCACCCTGGTGACCAGCTTGATTGCGCTGGCCATCAGCGTGCCGCTGGCAATTGCCAGTGCGCTGTTTATCGCGGAATACTCGCCCCGCTGGCTGGCCGGCCCGGTCGGTTACCTGATCGAGCTGCTGGCCGCCGTGCCCAGCGTGGTGTACGGTCTCTGGGCACTGGTGGTGATTGCGCCCAAGCTGGCCGCGTGGCAGCTGACCTACTTCACCGAGCCGGCCAAGCTGGAAACCTACTCGGCCTGCCAGAACCTGTGGACCCAGGGCACCAGCAGCTTTCAGTGCTTCTTCGTGCCCTCAGCGGCCGACGGGCGCGGGCTGGCGCTGGCCACATTGATTCTGACCGTGATGATCCTGCCCTACACCGCTTCGGTGGCCCGCGACGTGATCAATCTGGTGCCGCGTGATCAGCGCGAGGCGATGTACGCGCTGGGCGCCACCAAGTGGGAAGTGATTTCGCGGGCGGTGCTGCCCTACGCCCGCGCCGGCATCATGGGCGGCGTGCTGCTGGCCCTGGGCCTGACCCTGTTCTTCGTGTCGGTGCTGGTGAATATCGTGGCCCGCGCCGTGATCAAGCGCCTGACGCCGGAGGGCATCAAGTGAGCGCCGTTCGTGAAGACGCTGCGGCCATGCGCCGCCGCGTGCCTGGCATCAGCCCGGCCCGCCGGGTCACCAACCTGCTGATGGGTGGCCTGATTTCGCTGGCGACCCTGCTGGTGATCGCCCCGCTGGTCCTGATCTTTTATTACCTGCTGACCACCGGGGTGCAGACCCTGACCCCCGAGTTCTTTACCCAGACGCCCGCGCCGCTGGGCGAAACCGGCGGCGGCCTGAAAAACGCCATCGTCGGCAGCGTCACCATGCTAGGCATGGCCTCGGTGATCGGCATTCTGGTGGGGGTGTCTGGCGGCATTTTCCTCTCCGAATATCCCCGCCACCCGCTGATGCCGGTGATCCGGATGCTCAGCGACGTGCTGGCCGGCATTCCTGCCATCGTGATGGGTCTGGTGGTGTACGGGCTGCTGGTGCTGCGCTTCGGCTTTTCGGGCCTGGCCGGCGCCCTGGCGCTGGGCTTCTTGATGATTCCTATCGTGGTGCGCACCACCGAGGAAACCCTCAAGCTGGTGCCCCGCGCCACCCGCGAGGCTGGCCTGGCCCTGGGCCTGCCGCGCTGGAAAGTGATCTTGCAGATCGTGTTGCCTGCAGCGGCTGGTGGCATCGTGACCGGCGTGATGCTGGCACTGGCCCGCGTGGCCGGCGAGGCAGCGCCGCTGCTGTTCACCGCTTTCGGCAACAACGCCGTAACCACCAACCTCACCCAGCCGATGAGCGCCCTGCCGGTCGAAATCTTCAAGCTGGCGACCAGTGCCTACGAAACCGACCGGCAGCTGGCCCAGGCCGCCTCGCTGGTGCTGATTCTGCTGATTCTGGTGACCAGTCTGCTGGCCCGTTATTTCAGCAGCCCCCGCAAATACCGCGCCAAATAAGCCAGCATTCTGCCCCGGCCCGCGCCCTCTTTCTCCCTCAATTTCCCCAGCAAGGAGCTTTCTGCCCATGACCCCTATCCTGGTCGCCCGCGACGTCAATATCTTTTACGGTGATTTTCACGCCCTTAAGAATGTCAGCCTGGACGCCGAAACCGGCACGGTGAACGCGCTCATCGGTCCTTCGGGCTGCGGCAAGACCGCCTTCCTGCGCTCGCTGAACCGCATGCACGACCTGACCCCCGGCGCCCGCGTGGAAGGCACCATTCAGGTGGACGGCCAGGATATCTACGGGGCCGGCGTGGACCCGGTCGCCATGCGCCGGCGGGTGGGCATGGTCTTTCAGAAGCCCAACCCCTTTCCCACCATGAGCGTGTTCGACAACACGGTGGCGGGCCTCAAGCTGGCCGGCGTGCGCGACAAGAAGCGCCTGATGGAAGTGGCCGAGCGTTCGCTGCGCGGTGCGGCGCTGTGGGACGAGGTCAAAGACCGCCTGGACATGCCCGGCATGGGCCTTTCCGGCGGACAGCAGCAGCGCCTGTGCATCGCCCGCGCCCTGGCCGTCGAGCCCGACGTGCTGCTGATGGACGAGCCCACCTCGGCCCTCGACCCGGCCAGCACCGCCAAGATCGAGGAGCTGATGGGTGAGCTGAAAAAAGTCACCACCATCCTGATCGTGACCCACAACATGCAGCAGGCGGCCCGCATCAGCGACACCTGCTCAGTGTTCCTGAACGGCGACATGATCGAGCACGGCTCCACCGAGCAGATTTTCCAGAACCCCCAGGACCGTCGCACCGAGGATTACGTCTCGGGCCGTTTCGGCTGAGCGCCCGCTTTCCGGAGCACTCTGGCCGGGCGGCTCCGGTCACCCTCCTCACAGTTCATGCCAGTTTGCTGGACCCCGTTCCCAGACGGGGTCTTTTGCGTTGTCGCTGCCTAGACTGCCGGGTGGGGGAGACCGGCTCCGTTTCCTGTTTCTGCCCGTTTCTGTCTGTACTTTTCTTGATCCTCTCCGGCTTAAAGGAGTCCCAATGACTGCACCTGTATTGCCCCAGCCTCTGCCCCAGATTATTCAGGGGGGCATGGGCGTTGCCATTTCCGACTGGCGGCTGGCCCGCGCCGTCTCCACTGCCGGGCAGCTCGGCATCGTGTCGGGCACCGGCATCGACAGCCTGCTGACCCGCCGCCTGCAAGACGGCGACCCCGGCGGGCACGTCCGGCGCGCCCTGGCGCATTTTCCCAATCCCGAGATGGCCCAGCGCGCCCTGGACGGTTATTTTCTGGAAGGGGGCCGCGCCGAAGGCCAGCCCTACAAGCGGGTGCCGCTGCCCAGCGTGGGCCGGCTGGATCCGGCCTGGGACCTGGCGATCGTGGGCGGCTTCGTGGAAACCTGGCTGGCCAAGGAAGGCCACAGCGGTCTGGTCGGCATGAACCTGCTGACCAAGCTGCAGATGCACACCGTGCCGCCGTTGCTGGGTGCCATGTTGGCCGGCGCCGACTTCGTGATCATGGGTGCCGGCATTCCCCGCGACATTCCGGCGGTGCTGGACAACTTTGCCCAGGGTCTGCCCGGCAGCATCCGGCTGGACGTGAAGGGCGAACCTGAAGGGCACGCCACCCGCCTGACCCTCGACCCGGCCGACTATGGCCTGGACCTGGGCAGCCTGGGCCTTGCCGGGCTCAAGCGCCCTAATTTCCTGCCCATCGTCACCTCGCATGTGCTGGCGCAGACGCTGGCCCGTAAGGCGAGCGGCAGCGTGGAAGGCTTCGTGATTGAGGCGCCCACTGCCGGCGGCCACAACGCGCCCCCACGCGGCAAATTGCAGCTGGACGAACTGGGCCAGCCTATCTACAGCGAGCGCGACCTGGCCGACCTGACGCAGATGCGCGACCTGGGCCTGCCGTTCTGGCTGGCCGGGGGCAGCGGCAGCCCCGAGGGCTTGCAGCACGCCTTGAGTGAGGGCGCCGCCGGCATTCAGGTGGGCACGCTGTTCGCCTACTGCACCGATTCCGGCATGGACGACGGCCTGCGCCGCGAGGCCCTGGCCCAGATCCGGGCCGGCGCCAGTCTCCGCACCGACCCGCTGGCCTCGCCCACCGGCTTTCCTTTCAAGGTGGTGCAGCTGCCACACACCCTTTCCAACCCGCAGCTCTACGCCGAGCGCACCCGCATCTGCGACATCGGCTACCTGCGCGAAGCCTACTGGCAGGAGGGCGCAGGCAAGGACGGCGCGGGCCGGGTGGGCCTGCGCTGTGCCTCGGAACCGATTGAAACCTACGTGCGCAAGGGCGGCCGGCTGGAAGCCACCGTGGGCCGCAAGTGCCTGTGCAACGGCCTGATGTCCGACGCCGGCTTTCCGCAAACTCAGAAAAATGGTGAGGTGGAGCGCCCGCTGCTGACCAGCGGTGACGACGTGGTCAAGCTGGCCCACTGGCCCGACCGCTATGCCGCCAGCGACGTGATCGGCTATCTGCTGGGCCAGTCGCGGCCGGCCGCTGAACCTCAGGCGGAGGGGACGGCAGCGGAAGACGGCCCGCAGCTGTCACCCAGCATGGCCGGACACCTTTGAACATGGATTTGCAGCCGTGCCTCCCAATGAAAGTGCCACGGCTGCAGTGGGCAGGCGGGCGCTTCATAGAGCCTTTCTTTAAGTTGCCCTGACCCGGATTTGACGTCCAGCACTCTATTCTGAACTATCCATGTTGCACTCTGCCCGCGCCACCCTGCTGACCTCCGGTCTGCTCCGCATGATTTCCATCGCGTTGGAGCAGCTCGGGGCGGTCCGAGCAGCTTCAGAACGGGCCGAGTTTGCCGGGCTTTCGGCCGTGACCAACTCGCTGGAGTCGGAAACCGACCGCCTGGAGCGCGATATCGGCGAGCAGTGCCTGCAGGGGTTTGCGCAGCCGCAGAGTGGAACCTCGCCGGAGTTTTACCTGATGGTGTTCCGCAGCCTGGCCCACCTGGAGCGGGTCGGCGACTACGCTTTCGGGGTGGCGTCCGACCTGGAGCGGCTGGCCCCGCGCACCCGCAGCGCCACCTTGCAGGACGTGCTGCCCATCACGGCACACCTGACCGAGATGCTGGAACTGCTGGCCTATGCCATCAGCGAGCACGACCTGGACGCCGCCCGCCGGGTGCAGCAGATGGATTTCGAGGATGTGGACGCCCTTTACGAGCAGATGCTGCGGGCCAGCCTGACCCGGCTGCGCGAGCGCCCCGAAGACCACGAGATTGCCCTGGCCGCCAGCCGCATCGCCCGGAATCTGGAGCGGCTGGGCGACCATGTGGGGCATGTGGCCGCCCGGCTGGAGCGCTACCTGCTGGCTGAGGCCAACCGGCCGCCGCGCGCCGCTACAGCCGAGACTGAAACGGCGGAGCGCCTCGCCATCAACCCCGGCAAAAACGGCGCTGGCCCCGCTTAGGGCCGCGCCGCTGGTAGGTTGCTGGCCTGAGACGGCTCAGTCGATCAGCGATTCCACGCGTTCTTTGAGGTCACCTTCCTCGTTCATCATGCCGGTGCCGTCCACGCCGCGGTCGCGGGTGCCGGGGCCGTCCTGCACCACGCCGCTGTCGCGCTCGGGGTAGCCCACCTGGCTGCCTGCGGGGTCGCGGGGTTCCACATCGTCGGGGCGGATCACTTCGTCGCTGGTATGTCCGGTCATGCGTTCACCCTAAGGTACGCGCCCGGCCGCCCGGATGCGGGCAAACTAAAGCGGTCTGAAGCTTTGGGGCGGCGCAACCTATATGCTGGGTGCCGTGCGCGTGTTTGCCCTGGCCGATCTTCACCTGTCCGCGGTGAACCCCAAACCGATGACGATTTTCGGCCCGAACTGGGCGGGGCACCCGGACGCCATTTTCGAGCACTGGCCTGCGCTGGTGCGCGGAGATGACCTGGTGCTGCTGCCCGGTGACCTGTCGTGGGCCATGACCCTGGACGACGCGCTCGTGGACCTGCAGCGGGTGGCCGAGCTGCCCGGCGAAAAGGTGCTGCTGCGCGGCAACCACGACTACTGGTGGTCCAGCGTGTCCAAGCTGCGCTCGCGGCTGCCGCAGGGCATGTACGCCGTCCAGAACGACGCCCTGCGCTTCGGGCCGCCGGGGGCCGGGGTGGTGGTGTGCGGCACCCGTGGCTGGGACACGCCGGGGCACAACCCGCTGGACAGCCAGGACGAAAAGATTCTCAGCCGCGAGGCCGAGCGCCTGCGCCTGAGT
Source organism: Deinococcus sp. Marseille-Q6407 (assembly GCF_946848805.1). Taxonomy (NCBI): domain Bacteria; kingdom Thermotogati; phylum Deinococcota; class Deinococci; order Deinococcales; family Deinococcaceae; genus Deinococcus; species Deinococcus sp. Marseille-Q6407. The sequence continues at coordinate 109,808 of NZ_CAMPFU010000003.1, read as the reverse complement.
CTGGTAGCGGCGCACCGACTTCAGCAGCCCGGCGACCGCCTGATCGTGATGCTGCACTACCCGCCGGCCAGTCCGCCCTTCCAACCCAACGTGCTGACCCCGCTGCTGGCCGAATCCGGCGCCGACCAGATCATTTTCGGGCACCTGCACGGCATTCCGCAGGAGCGGACAGTGGGACAGGTGGGCGGCATTCCAGCTTGCCTGGTGGCCGCCGACGCCCTGAACTTCCGGCCCCGGCTGCTGCTGGACCTGGACGCCGGGGCCGAGGCGGTGGGCTGAAGCTGAAGCTGAAGCGAGTGCCCGGAGGCAGTTCGGCCGGCCGCCATCCGGCTGAGATACGCTACAGGGCATGAAACGCTCGATGCTGGCCCTGACCGCCGCCGTGCTGAGCAGCTTGGCCTCGGCCCAGATACCTTCCAAGTTGGCCCCCGTGCCGAGCTGGAGTGCTGAGTTGAGCGCTCCGCGCAGTGTGAGCGGCGAGCTGCCGCTGACCCTGACCGTGTACAACGTCGGCGGCAAAGACCTGTTCCTGGCCGCCCCACGTGACAGCCGCCAGAACTGTGCCGCCGCGCCGCTGGTGCGGGTGCTGGAAGTGGGCACCCGCCGGGTGGTGTATCCGGCCCCTGACGCCGAGCCGCTGCTGTGCGCGCAGGACCTGGATATTCGCACGGTCGCGGCGGGCGGCAGCGTGGTCTACACCCGCACACTGAACCTGCCGGCCGGCGAGTACATGGTGGAAGGCTGGCACACCGGCGGCGGTCAGAAGGTGCCGGCCCAGCCGGTGCGCGTGACGGTACGCTGAGCTGAACTGCCCGGGCCAAGGCGACTGTTTCATCAAGGGCCGTTCAGGTCAGCATCAGCCGGGTCTTTTATGCTGTAAAGGATGAAAAACTTGCTTCCCCTGCTTCTGATGGCTGCCACTCTGGGCGGCGCTGCATTTGCTCAGTCGTCCGTCAGTGCCCCATTGCCTACACCGCAAAAGACGGTCGCTCAGGTGCCGGCTGGGCTGTCGGCCCACGCTTCGGCCCCTCGCTACACCAGCGGCCCGGTGCGGCTGACCCTGTCCATTGCCAACGCTTCGGACCAGAGCCAAACGCTGAGTGCGCCGCGCGACAACCGCCAGGAATGCGTGGCGGCGCCGCTGGTCCGCGTATTGGAAGCCGGAAGCCGCAGCGTGGTTTATCCGCCCGCCCGCAGCGGTAATGCCACGATGTGCGCTCAGGACATGCTGATCAAGGAGGTGCCGGCCGGCGGCTCGCTGCACCTGGAGCGCAGCCTGGACCTCCCGGCCGGCGACTATCTGATTGAGAGCTGGTTCAGCGGCAATGCGGCTGACGGTAATGTGAAGCTCCCTGCCGAGCCGGTGCGTGTCACCGTCTGGTAAACCGGACACTCTGGCCCTGCTGGTGTATGGTGCGCGGTGCGCCGAGCAAGTCTGTCCGCTCTTGGGCTGGGCCAGCCATTTCATGAAGGACGGCTTAGCCCAGCATCAGCCCAGCATCAGCCCAGCATTTTACTCTGCGTGACATGAACAAAGTGTCTTTTCTGACGTTCCTGACCGCGCTGGGCGGTGCTGCATTTGCTGGAGCGCAGGCGGCGCCGGCCGTGGTAGGCACCACCACTTCTCTCGCTGCGGCGCCGGTGTGCCGTGAGCTGGGCTGCCGCCTGCTGGGCAGCCGAATAGACAGCAGTGGTCCCGGTAACCCGCTAAACGTGTCCACCTATGTACTGCCGCAGGGCCAGCGGCTGGAAGAGACGCGGCTGCATCTACCGGGCCGCCCGGGACATGGCCAGACCGTGCGGCTGCGCTATGACCGGGGCAACTCCGGCTACGGTGCCGTGAATGCCGCCAAGCTGGCCTCGGCCGGTGCCGGGCGGGCCATCACGGCGGCGCAGGTGCGTGGCTGCTGGAATGGGGGCCCGACTTCGGCCACGTCCCCCGCGTCATCTCGCAGCGCGGTTTTAACGACCCGCTGGTGACCTGCGAGGTGCGCGGCGGCCGGCAGACCGTGACGGTCAGCGTGGCGCTGTAACCGCCGGCCGCCGTTGGGCAAATGCCGCTGAGCGGTGCGACGGAAGGTGAGCGGCAGGGGCCGGGGGAGACTGTGCCCCCACTGGCCCCGCCGCTTTTTCTGTGCCTCCCCGCGCTACTATTCTGAGTTATGGAACTCAAGGCGCAGCTCAAGCAAGCCGTTCAGCAGGCCGCCCAGGCGCTGGGCGCGGAACTGGACCCCGCCATTCAGGAAACGCCGGCCGGCAAGAAGGGTGATTACGGCACCCCGGCCGCCTTCCAGATGGCCAAGACGCTGGGCCGCAACCCCGCCGAGGTGGCGCAGGAACTGGCCCGCAGCATCCAGCTGCCGGCCGGTATCGCCCGCGTGGAAGCCGCCGGCCCCTTTCTGAACTTCTTTGTGGACGTGGCCGACTTCGTGCGTGACATCGTGGAGAAGCCCACGCCGCTGCCGCAGCAGGAAGGCAAGGTGGTGATCGAGCACACCTCGGTCAACCCCAATAAGGAACTGCACGTGGGGCACCTGCGCAACGTGGTGCTGGGCGATTCGCTGGCGCGCATCATGCGGGCGGCCGGGCATACCGTGGAAGTCCAGAACTACATTGACGATACCGGCCGGCAGGCGGCCGAGTCGCTGTTCGCGCGCGACTTTTACCACCTGGAGTGGGACGGCCAAGAGAAGTACGACCACTGGATGGGCAAGGGCTATGTGCGCCTGAACGCCGACCCCGCCAAGGCCGAGCAGGAAGAAGGCATCCGCGCGGTGATGCACCGCCTGGAAGCCGGCGAACTGCGCGCCGAGATTGAGAAAATCGTGCAGGCGCACCTGGAAACCTGTTTCCGGCTGGGTGCCCGCTACGACCTGCTGAACTGGGAATCCGACGTGGTGGGCAGCGGCTTTCTGAGCAAGGCCATGAATATTCTCGAAGGCAGCCGCTACACCTCGCGCCCGGCCGAAGGCAAATATGCCGGCGCGTTCGTGATGGACGTCTCCGAGTTCATGCCGGGCCTGGAAGAACCCAATGTGGTGCTGCTGCGCAGCGACGGCACCGCCATGTACGCCGCCAAGGACATCGGCTACCAGTTCTGGAAGTTCGGGCTGTTTGAAGGCATGAAATTTAAGCCCTTTACCACTGACCCCGAAGGCAAGACGGTCTGGACCAGCGCCCCCGACGGCGAACCCGATACGGACCGGCGTTTCGGGCACGCGCAGGAGGTCATCAACGTGATCGACTCGCGCCAGAACCACCCGCAAACGGTGGTGCGCTCGGCGCTGGGCGTGGCCGGCGAGGACGAGAAAAAGGACCGCTCGGTTCACCTGTCCTATGCCTTCGTGACGCTGGAAGGCCAGACCATCAGCGGGCGCAAGGGCATTGCGGTGGCGGCCGACGAGGTGATGGACGAGGCGGTTCAGCGTTCGCTGAAGCTGCTGCAGGAGATCAACCCCGAGCTGGCCGCCCGTGAGGACGCCGCCGAGATTGCCCGCCGCATCGGCATCGGGGCGATCCGCTTTGCGATGCTCAAGGCCGAACCGACCCGGCAGATCGACTTCCGCTGGGACTCCGCGCTGGCCCTGACCGGCGACACCGCGCCTTATGTGCAGTACGCGGCCGTGCGGGCCGGCAACATCCTACGCAAAGCTGGGGACGAAGGCCACGCTGTTGATGGCACCGGCGCCGACTGGGCCGCCCTGCCGGAGATTGACCTGGCGCTGGCCAAGGCGGTGGCCCGCCTGCCGGAAGTGGTGGAGCAAGCCACCCGGATCCACTCGCCGCACGTGGTGGCGCAGTACGCGCTGGACCTGGCCACCACCTTCAATTCCTGGTACAACGCCAAGGACAAGGCCGGCAAGCCCGCCACCAATGTGCTGCAGTCGCCTGCGGGCCTGCGCGAAGCCCGGCTGGCCCTGGTGGCCCGGGTGCGCCGCGCCTTCGAGGAAACCCTGGACCTGATCGGCATCGAAGTTCCGGCGGCGATGTAAAGCCCGGCCCGGCGCCGTTCACGGGCGCTGCGGCTGACCTTATATATAGAGAAAAGAAGGCGTCCATCGGGAATCCCGGCGGCCGCCCTGCTTTTTACCCCTGGTTGGACATTACTTGGGCTCAATCAGCCCGTAGTGGCCGTCCTTGCGGCGGTAGACCACGCCGCAGCTGTCGGTGCCCATGTTCTTGAACACGTAAAAGTCGTGCCCCAGCGCTTCCATCTGAAAGACGGCGTCCTGCGGGGTCATCGGGCGCAGCTCAAAGCGCTTCTGGCGCACGATTTCGGGCTGGACTTCTCCGTCTTCCTCGCCCAGCTGCGCGGCCTGCTCGGCGGGGCCGGGCTCCGGCTGTGGCTGCGCCTCGTGGCGCTGCTTCAGGAACTTGGTCTTGAACTTGCGCAGCTGGCGTTCCAGCACGTCACTGGCCTTGTCAATCGCGGCGTACATGTCGGCGTTGCTCTCCTCGGCGCGAATAATGCCGTTTGGCACGTTGATCTGCACCTCGACCCGGTTGCGCCGGGCGGCGTTCTTCACGTCGCGCACCGTCAGCGTCACGCGGGCGCTGGTGATCTGATCGTGAAAGCGGTCGAGACGCGAGAGCTTTTCGTCCACGTATTCGCGCAGGGGGTCGGTGATTTCCACGCCGCGGCCAGAGAGCTGAGCAATGTTCACTAGACTTCACCTCTTTCCGTTCAGCTGCAGCGGTTCCGGCCCAGCGTCGGTGCGGGCCCAGAGACGGAGCAACAAAGGCAGCTGAATTGTCTCTGTGCCCTCACCCTAGCCGGAGTGTCAGCCCCGCGTCAGCGCCCGGGCTTACCGTGGCCGAACAGGGCATGAGCTATGCTGGGAGTTGGTGCTCCGCAGACCCAGACCGGTACTGTTCTCCTAACTTTTTCTGGCCTGCCCGGGGGGCTTTTACTCATGACCAAAGTGGACCGCCAGGAACAGGATACCCAGCGCCGCCGCCGCATCGCGCGGGCGGCTTTCGAGCTGTTTGCCCGCTCGGGCCTGGAAGCCATCAGCGCGGCCGATATCGCCCGGGCCGCCTATGTCAGCCGCACCAACCTTTACCGTTATTTTCCCAGCAAGCTGCATATGCTGCTGGCCCACTTCGAGGAAACGGTGGAAGAAACCCGGCAAGCAGCGCAGCGCCGCCTGGCCGAGGGCAAGTCGCCGCAGCTGATCTGGCAGGCGGTGACGGCCCGGATGGCCGACCTGGGTGTGCGCTATCACCACCTGGTCGGGGCGGTGGCCTCGGCGGCGCTGGGCGCACGCGGCCGGTCGGGTGACCAGGCCCAGCTGACCGCCGCCGAGCTGGCCGGGCCGCACACCAGCCTCAGCGAACTGGTCAAGCCGGTGCTGCTGTCCATGCAGCAGCGCGGCGAACTGCGCGAGGAAGTGGACGTGCAGGTGCTGAGCGATCTGCTGGTGGATTCCTGCCTGCTGGCGCTGCTCCAAGGCCACCACCGCACCCGTGAAGAGGTGCGGCGCGACTGGCAGGACCGCCTGGAATTGCTGCTGTCCGGGGCGCTGCGCGATGGCCAGCGGCTGGTCTGGGAACTGCCGGATTCTTCCAGCAGCTCCAAGGCCGACGACCAGACCCGCAGCGGCTGAGAGTTGCGGCGCGGCGCCAGTTACTCGGCGTTCGGCGCCGCCTGACTTGAACCTGGCTCCCCGGGACCGGCTGACCCTTCCTGGCCCAGAGCGCGGGAGGGCGTAGCCGGCGCGCGTCCCGCCCGGCTGGGCAGCGAGAACAGCAGCGCGGCCACCAGCACCAGCCCGGCGCCCAGCAGCGAAAGCAGCCCCGGGCGCTCGCCGAACAGGGCCAGGGCCAGCAGCCCGGCCACCACTGGCTCCAGGCTGGCCAGTACGCTGGCCTGGGTGGCTCCCAGCCGCTGTAATCCGGCGCTGTACAGCAGATAGGCCAGATAGGTGGACAGCAGCGCGGTGGCGCCGATGGCCAGCCACGCCTCCGGCGACTTGCCGGTGAAGCTGGTCAGCGGCAGCAGGCACAGGGCACCTACCGGCAGGGCGACCGCATACAGCACCGCCGGCGGGTAGCGGTTAAAAAACAGCTTGCCATACGGGTAATAGAGGCTGTAGCTGAAGCCGCTCAGCAGCCCCCAGATCAGGGCGGCGGGCGTCACCTGAATATTTTCACCCCCGCCCAGTGAAATCAGGGCAATGCCGCCCAGGGTCAGCGCCACGGCACCCAGTTCGCGCAGGCCGGTGGGCTCGCGCAGCAGCAGGGCACCCCACAGCGCCACGAACGCCGGCGCCGTATAGAGCAGCACGCTGGCCAGGCTGGCACCGGCCGCCTGCACCGCCAGCTGGTAGGCCCCGTAAAAGAGGCTGACTCTCAGCACCCCGAAAAGTGCCGTCCAGAGCAGATCAAGGCTGCGCGGCAAAGCCTGCCGGGAGGCTGCTGCCTGTAATCCGAACAGGCCCCCGCCCAGCGCCGCTCGCCAGAAAGCCACCTCCAGCGGCGCGACCCCGGCCTGCTGTGCATACTTGCCGAAAATACCCAGCAGACCCCAGAGACAGGCGGCCAGCACGATCAGCAGACTGGCCGGAAGCGGAGCACGCGGCCGGGTGAAAAGAGACATGCATAATTATGTGAATAACAAGCGGCTTTGTGAAGCCTGCCTGTTTCCTCTGGGCACTGACGCCGACCGGCACGGGTCAGGCCGTTTTGGGGGAAAAGCGGCCCTCTTGATCTTCAAAGGCCAGATGAAAATCTGAAGGCTCTATGAACTGCTGAAATGAAGAGACCCGTTTCTAGCCGTGCAGGACGCTCGCGCAGCTTTTGTGTGGAAATGAGGGGCTCTATGAGAATCCTGACGGTTTCTCTATTTGAGACCAATATTTAGGGTTACCTAAAACGCATAGAGCCCGTATAGGTGCATAGAATGGCCCAGTTCCCCAAACTATTAAGGCCGGATAAAAGCCCGGCACGTACACTCGTTACTTGATGAAAGCACTTCGCACCCTGATGCTCTCGACCGCCGCCGCACTGGCCTGCACCGTTTCTGCCGGAGCTTTGACCGCTCAGGCGGAAAACGGTTCCTTGGCCGCGGCCGCCGAAGCCCATGGCGTGAGCGCCCAGCTGACGCAGTCCACCGACCTGTCCCCGGAAGCCGATACTCTGCCCGGCTACGGCCTGGAAGTGGAAAGCCAGAATGCCCCGGCCCAGTTCGCCGGCCCCGTGATCACCCCGGCCGGCTCCGGCGGCGCCACCGTGCGCACCGCCGCTTCCCGCTACCTGGGGATTCCCTACCGCATGGGCGGAACCGGCCGCGGCACCGTGGACTGCTCCGGCTACACCCAGCTGGTCTTCCGCAACATGGGGATCAGCATTCCCCGCACCACCGGCGGCCAGTGGCGCACCGGCTACTCGGTGAGCAGCCGCAGCCTGCGCGCCGGCGACCTGGTGTTCTTCAACACCATGGGCCGCGGCGTGAGCCACGTGGGCGTCTACCTGGGCAACGATCAGATGGCCAACGCCAACTCCTACTATGGCCGCTCCATGGTCGAGCCGATGTTCGGCAACCGCTACTGGGCCAGCCGCTACGTCGGCGCCCGCCGCGTGCTGTAAGCCTTTTTCTCACCACACAACAGAGCCGCTTCTCCGGGTGCGCGGAAGAAGCGGCTCTGGGTATTGGTCTTGGGGTTCGCCGGGTCTGAGGCAGCACCTGCGCCCACCCAAGGTATCTAGAACAGCGTGGGCTGGTCGCTGGGGGCCGGCGGAGTAACCGGGAAGGGCCGCTCGCCGCGCAGCACGCCGGCCACCTCCTGAATGTCCTCCCAGGTCAGGCTCTTGGGACCACCTTTGACGCGGGTGTCGTTGCGCAGCAGGTAGGCCGGGTGGAACATCGGCATCAAGGCGGCGGTGGCGCCGCTGCCGGGCAGGGTATAAGGGTGCCACTGCCCGCGCATCCGGGTGATCCCTTGCTGGGTGCCCAGCAGGTGCCGGGTGGGCGTGTTGCCCATCGTCACGATGACCCGGGGCCGCAGCAGCGCCAGCTGGCGGTTGAGCCACAGGTCGGTGCAGATGTCGGTCTCGGCCGGGGTGGGGGCGCGGTTGCCCGGCGGCCGGCACTTGACGATGTTGGTGATATAGGTGTCCTGCCGGTCCAGGCCCACGCCGGCCAGAATCCGGTCCAGCAGCTGCCCGGCCTGACCGATAAAGGGGCGGCCAACACGGTCCTCGTTGCCGCCGGGGCCTTCGCCGATAATCAGCAGCTGGGCGGCCGGGTTGCCGTCGGCCACCACCACCTGCAGGCAGCCGGCCCGCAGCGGGCAGGCGTGGCAGGCCTTGTTTTCGCGCTCCAGCTCGTCCAGGGCCCGCAGGTCAGGAGCCCAGAGATCTGCATGGTCGGGGGTCGTCATGCTGCCCAGCCTAGCCCAGAGCCGCCGCGGCGCCTGGGCATGAATTCGCAATTTCCCGCTCTGAGGCGGCATAGTAGGGCCGGTGCCGAGCGGACGCGTACACAATTCCATCAATATGGCCGTGCTGCTGGCACTGGGCACCGGGACGCTGCTGGCTTCGCGGGCCGGGCTGGTTACGCTGACCCAGTCGCAGACCCTGCAATTCTCGCTGGGCTTCCTGGCCGGCACCTTCTTGCTGTCGCCGGACCTGGACCTTTCCGAGCAGCGCGTGAACTCCAAGAAGAACTGGGGCTTTCTGGGGCCGCTGTGGGTGCCTTACGGCATGGTGTTCAGCCACCGTGGGCTGTCGCACACCTGGGTGATCGGGCCGCTGACCCGGCTGGCTTACCTGGCCATTCTGGTGTTTCTGGCGGTGGGCCTGCTGCGCACCTTCTGGCCGGCGGTGCATCTTCCGGCGCTGCCCGACCCTTTCAAGTGGAAGCTGCTGGTGCCGGTTACGCTGGGGTACTTTCTCAGTCAGTGGCTGCACCTGATTGCCGACGGTATTCGCCCAGACCACGGCCTGCGCCGGGCGCGGCGCCGCCGCCGCGGGAGAGCCTGAAAAGGAAACGGGGCGGGAGCTGCCTCCGCTGCCCCTGCCCCTGTTTGAAGAGCCACTGACCGGCTTAAGGCTGGTACCACTTGTAGGTGTTGGGCGGCAGCCGGTAGAACACCAGATTGACCGGTAGGGCGCTGCCGTTGGACGGCATGAACTGGATGCGGACCCGGTCGGACTTGGCCCGCCACAGCAGCTGCGGCTCGTTGGGCGTCAGGGCGTTGCCCTCGCGCGGCAGCTTGATGACCTGGGTCAGGTCGCCGTCGATGATGCGCATGGCACCCCGGTAGAGGCCCCCGCGCGGGCTGAGGGCGATGGCGGTGTTGGCCGCGCCGGTAAATTCCATGTCGTACATCACGCCGTAGTTGCCGGCCAGCCGCTGCGCGCTGCCGGTGACCGAATCGCGGCCGGTGATGACCGGGTCGTGCTGCCCGTCACCGATGACCACTCGCGCCGGCAGCTGCGTGAGCGCCGTCGTCATCGGGCGGTCGGCGCCCGCGAAGGTGCCGCGCTGGTGCCGGCCGTCCAGCGGCAGGTAGGGCAGCGACCGCAGCGCCGCGTCGCTGAGCGGCACGCCTTCTTCCAGCATCACGAAGCTGACCGCCACCCGCCCGCTGGTGCGCAGGTCCTGCAGGATGCTGACACCGTGCCCCGGATTGAGGGTGGGGCTGACATACACGGCGCTCAGGCCGCCGGCCGGCAGGTTCAGTGCGCCGCGGGGCGTGCTGGAGAAATAGTCCAGCAGCGTCACCTGCCCCAGAATGCCCTCGACCCGGCTGGGGGCGGTTTCGCCCTGCTGGGCGACCTGCACACTGACCGGGCGGCTTTCCAGGTTGCGGACTGCGATATACAGCCGCGTCGGGCGGCCCAGGTCGTTGACGTGGTAGCCCAGCAGCCGCGCCTCGCCGCTCACCTGATCCTGATACAGCACGCCGTTCTGATTGGGTTTTTCGGGGCTGTCGCTGAACAGCAGCGGTAGCGGCCGCGGGGTGCCCTGCTGCATGGTCAGCGCCGGATAGTTCAGGATGCGGCCGTCGGCGAACTTGTCCCCGATTTCGCCGTACCGCAGTGCATAGGTGACCGGCGTCTCGCCCGATTGCCCCTCGACGCGGATGGTGCGGGTATAGGCGGTGGAACTCTGCCCGCGGCCGTTGGTGACCTGCAGGCTGACCGGATAGTTGCCCGGTGCCCAGTAGGCGTCCTGCCGGCCAGTCCAGTTGCGGGCAGTCAGGCCGCCGCCTTCGGGGTCGTAAGAATACTCGGTAAAGACCACCCGTTCGCCGGGAGCATAGACAGCCTTGTCGGTCGCGAAGCGGGCCTGCGGGGCGGCCGGTTGCACGGCCGCCGGGGAGGAAGGGGAAGGCGCTGAAGGAAAGACCGGCGCTGGAACCGGCGTTAATGCCCCGGGAGCCACCGGCGTCGCAGGCACAGCTGTGATGGGGGCTGCCGGCCGTGGCGCGGCTGCGCCCGGCGTCGCTCCCGGCCAGACTGGCGGTGTGGAAGCAGGTGCTGCAGGCCGGGGCGAAGTCAGGGCGCGTGACGGCGGCACGAACTCGCCGCGGGGCGGCACCGACAGCGCGGCCGAGTCACCTGGGCCAGGAATGAACTGCCCGCCCAGGCCCACCGCAATGACCCGCGCCGAGACATAGACCTTGCCGCCCAGCACGGCCACGCTGCCGGCTTCCTGCAGCCGCCCGCCCACCGTGGCGGTAGGGGGATCGCTGCTGAGGTCCACCGCCAGGTCGCCGCCCATCACGCTCACCACGTCGCCCTGGCGGGTCAGGTGGTAGCCCAGCAGCAATACGGTGTCGTTCAGCGGCAGCATGGTCCGGCCGCCTACCACTTGCGGCGCGGCGATGTTGGCGCTGTTGCCGCCGATCAGGACGTTGTTCTGCCCCGGGCTGAAACTCAGCTGCAGCTGGGCGCCGGCGGCGCTGCACAGGCCCAGGCCCAGCAGGCCGGTCCGCAGCCAGCGAGCGGTGCGGGTCAGTCGGTGAGATGAAGGCCATTGCGAGCGAACACACATAAGCCTCAGTATGCTTGCCCAAGCTGACGCGCACCTGCAGATGTTATGAGGGCCGGGAGGGTGAGAGCGGCTGGCCGGCGCCCCCTGAGCGTGCCCGTCGGTGAATCCGCCCCAGGCGCCACAAGAAAGCGGCATTGATCAGCCAGGCCAGCGCCATCAGGGCCAGCGGCCAGGCCCCTTGCAGCCAAGCCAGCGAGCTGGGCCAGCTGCCGGCGGGCCACAGCGACAGCGGCCAGGGCAAGGCCTCACCGGCGGCCAGCAGGGCAGCGGCACGGCCGGCTGCCCAGGCCAGCCCGCCCAACACGAACGACAGCAGCAGCGGGCCGCCCCAGACCCATTCCAGCAGGCCACTGCCGGGCAGCACCCAGGCCAGCGGGTCACGTTCCGGCCGGCGGGCTGCAAGGTCGCTCTGGCCCCAGCGGTCAGTGCGCAGCGGAGCGCCGGCCGGGCGGCGCGGTGGCAGCAACGCCAGCAGTAGGGTGCCCAGTGCCAGCAGTTCAGACAGCCACAGCAGTGCCCAGGGATGCAACTGGCCCTGGCGTGCCCCGGCGGCAATGTCCTGCAGCTGCTGACCCGGTTCCAGCAGCTGCGAGCGCCACAGCCCGGTCACGCCACCACTGAGTGCCCGGATCAGGCTGCGGTCGTCGGGGTAACACAGGCGTGGGTCCCCGCCGCGGTACTGTTCCTGAAACTCGCTGCCCAGGGTCAGCACCGGAAAGCCCAGGTTGTAGGCGGCTGCGCCCAGGCCGGGCTGCTCGGCCAGCGCGGAGCGGAACAGGGCGTCGGCGCTGGGACGGTCGCCGCGCAGGGCCGCAATCACGCCGAGGTTGTTGCGGGCGCAGGGCAGCGCCTGGGCCGCCTGATAACGTACCCGCGCCGCCGAAAGGTCGCCTGAAAGCTGAGTGCTGAGCCCCCGCAGCAGTGTGGCTTCGGGGCTGCTGCCCAGCGGCAGCCGGGCCAGGGCGTTTTCGGCCCAGGCACCCCCATAGGTGCCGGTGTTCAGTGCCGGCGTTTCCAGCAGCCGTGCTGTTCGGCTGGCCCACAGGCCGCCGCTGACACTCAGCACCAGCGCGGCGCTCAGCAGCAGCAGGGTCAGGCGCTCACCGGTGCCGGCGTAGTGCAGCGGGGTATAACTCAGGCGCTCCAGCGGGCGGGGCTTCCAGCTGTGCCCACCTTCGTTGCCGGGGCCAGAGGTCAGGCTGGACAGATCGGCCCGCCGGGCCGCCCGGGCCTGCCGCAGGATGCTCCAGGCGGCCAGCAGCAGGCTGAGCGTCAGGGCTGCGGCGACCAGGCTGCTGGTATCACGCAGCCTGATCAGGCCCTGGTCGCCGCGGTGATAGAGGGTCTCGCTGCGCAGCGAATCGGCAAAGCGCCGCCACTCGCTGGCCTCGCCGGCGCGGCCCTGACTTTCCAGCAGCCCGGTGTAGCGCAGGTATAGCGATTCGCCGCCCTGGATTCGGGGGTGCAGCGTGCGCAGATGCCGCAGCCACACCCCGGCGCGGGTCAGCCGGCCCTGCTCCAGCAGCGAATTGATGTAGCCGGCAGGGTTCCCGTAGGCTTCCGGGGCGCTGCGGCTGACCCGGATGGCCGGATCGTACCCGCGCTGCGCGGCGTCGGCGCGGGCCAGTTCCAGCGCCCGGTCGGCCTGCTCGGCATAGCCGGCGGCGTCCAGCCGGGCCGCCAACTTGACCCATACTGGAAAAGGCTGCGGCATGGCCATCAGCTGCCTGAGGTGCGCGGCTTCCTGCGCGGGCTGCCCGGCGGCCCGGGCCTGTTGCGCGGCCCGCAGGCCCAGAAACGGGTTAAAAGCGTCGCGGCGCCACTGCTGCGCCACCTGCGAGTCGGGCACCAGATCGGCGGCCCGCATGGTCCAGAGCGTGACTGCCGGGTCGGGCGTAAAGACCACCCGCTCCTGGGTACCGGCCCCGTTTTCCGGCGCAGTCAGGGTAAAAGTCTCGCGGTAGTCGCCGCCCGAAACGGTGGCCCGGATCAGGCCGCCAGAGCCGTCCAGCGTCAGCACCGGCGCCGACAGGTCGTAGCGGGCCAGCACCTTGCCCTGTTCGTTGTAGGCCAGCACGGCCGGGCCGGCGCCCAGATAGGTTACGTCGCCCTGGCGCAGTGGTCCCCGCAGGTCACCCAACTCGGGTGGAAAGGTCTGTGCCCAGCTCACCTCACCCAGCCGCGAACCGGTCAGGACGCGGCCCTGCAGCTGCACCTCGGTGGCCGGCGTGCCGCGCTGCGCGGTGAAGCCGGTTGCGGTGGAGGTGGCTACTGTGGAGGTGGCCGCCGTCTGCGCCTGCACCATTCCCGGCGCGGCCAGACACAGCAGCGCTGCCGTCAGCCGGCCCAGCTGGCGTCGGTGGCGCGTCACTGGCCGGCTCCAGACTCGGCTGCCTCTGACCCGGCTGCACGCAGCTGTTGCTGGCGGCTTTGGAGCACCATGTGCGCGGCCCGCACGCCCATCACCAGCACGCCCAGCAGGGTGGCCCAGAAGCCGCCCTCGCGCCAGGACAGCCACAGCGCCACCGGCACCACGGCGCCGGCCGTGACCGGCACCACGTTGATATGCACGTAGCGCTGCAGCAGCAACTTGTAGAGCGGCATGAAAATAGCCGTGGCCACCAGCGCACCCAGCAGGGCTTGCGGAGCCGCCAGGGCCAGTGCCCCGATCAGGGTGGCGATACCGCCCCCGCCCCGGAAGCCGAACAGCGGCGGGTAGCAGTGGCCCAGCACCACGAAAAAGGTGGCCAGGGCCGCGCCCAGCTGTGGGTCCTGCGGCATCAGCTGTCCAGCCAGATACACCGCCAGGGTGCCTTTCAGGCCGTCGAACAGCGCCACACCGATGCCGGCCGCCGGCCCGTACTGCCGCCAGGTGCCGCTGCCGCCCGGCAGGTCGGCCCGGCGGATGTCCTGCCCGCGCCAGTGCGAATACAAAACGCCCGCCACCAGCGAGCCCAGCAGCAGCGACAGCAGGGAAACGAGCAGCCACATGGGGGCAGTCTAACGCGGGGCTTGCCCCGCCGGGCTTACGGTGCTGGCCCGCCCGGCCTCTTTAGACTGGACCGCGAGATGCCTGCTGCCCACGCCCGCCGCCTGACCCGCCCTGAACTGCGCCGTTACAGCCGCCCGCTGCTGGTGACCGAATGGCAACAAGCCGGCGCACAGGAGCGGCTGGCGGCGGCGCGGGTGCTGCTGGTGGGGGCCGGCGGCCTGGGCTGCGCGGTGGCGGCGGCGCTGGCCGGCGCCGGCGTGGGCAGGCTGCGAATTTCCGACCATGACACGGTGGACCTCAGCAACCTGCACCGGCAGCTGCTGTTCCGCACGGCCGATGTAGGGCGTTCCAAGGCCGAGCTGGCAGCGGCTCAGGCGCAGGCCATCAACCCATTCGTGCGGCCCGAAGTGGTGCCGGCCCTGACCCCGGACAACGCTGCCGAACTGCTAGACGGAATGTCGCTGGTGATAGACGCCACCGACAACCTGGACACCCGCTATGCACTGGCCGACGCGGCGCACGCGGCCGGGCTGCCCTGCGTGTGGGGCGCGGCTAGTGGCACCTCGGGCATGGTGACGGTGTTCGCACAGGGCCGCCGCCTGCAGGACGTCTTCCCACCAGCAGGGGCGCAGGCGGACAGCTGCGACGAAGCCGGCGTGCTGGGCCCGGTGCCGGCGCTGGTGGGGCAGATGATGGCCCTTGAAGCTCTCAAGCTGCTGGGCGGCGTCGGGCAGCCGCTGCTGGGCCGGCTCTGGACCTTTGACGGTCTGAGCGGCCGAGTCCGTATCATCACGCTTCCTCCTTTGGCTGAGTAGCCTCCGCCCCCCCAGATGGGTGGATATTTTGTAAACTTTTTTACATTTGTGCTAAGGTTCGCCAAAGACCAAATGAAGCTGGCCGGGCTCAGCCGGGCCATGCGCAGGCACCGGGCTGCCGTACCCGTGGCTTTTGCTGGAGGAAGCTATGAACAAGGAAAAAGTCGCCAAGGCCGAACTGGCCTCCCGTATCAGTGAGCAGACTGGACTTTCGCGCAAGCAGGCCGGTGAAGTGGTCACATCGGCCGTGTCGCTGATGGTGGACGCCCTGAAAGAAGGCCGCACCGTAGGCCTGCTGGGCCTGGGCACCTTCAGTATCTCCCCAACAGCCCAGCGTCAGGGTGTGCGCCCCGGTACCACTGAACGCATCACCATCCCTGCCGGAAAAAAGGTGCGCTTCAAGATTTCCACTGGCCTTAAAGACCGGCTCTGAGGCTGCTGGCGCTGGCCTGCCTGAATGGGTGGGCCGGCGCTTATGCTTGGAGCGCCGGCCTCCAGAGTGCCGGCAGTGGATTAGCGGAACAGGTCCTGCAAGACTGCCCGGGCCGCCTGCCAGCCGCTCATGCCGTGTACACCGCCCCCGGGCGGAGTGGCCGAACTGCACAGATACACCTGCGGGTCGGGCGTGCGGTAGGGCGTGGGCGTGGGCACCGGGCGGGCCAGCAGCCCCGGCAGGTCAAAACGGCCCCCGTTCACGTCGCCGCCCACAAAGACCGGGCTGAACGCTTCGAGGTCACGGGGCGTGGTGACTTCGCGGTGCAGGACGAGCGAGCGAAAGCTGGGTGCCAGTTGTTCCAGTGCCGCTTCGATGGTATCGGCATAGGCTGACTCGGTGTCGGCCGGGGCGTGCGCGTAGACCCAGAAGGTGTGCCTGCCGGCCGGCGCCCGGCTGGGGTCAAAGAGGGTGTGCTGAGCGGCCAGCAGATAGGGCCGCTCCGGCAGCTGCCCATCGGCGGCGTTCTCCTCAGCGCCGGCAATGGTTGCCAGGCTGCCGCCGATATGTAAGGTGGCGGCGCGGGCGGCCGCCGGGTCCCGCCAGGGCACTGGCCCGCTGAGGGCATAGTCCAGCTTGACGGCGCCCAGGCCATAGCGAAAGCGGGCCAGCCAGGCGTCGTAGGCGGGGGTAGAGCGGCGCAGCAGGCGGCGGGCGACCACCGGGCTGGAATCCACCAGCACCGCCCGCGCCGCCGGCAGGTCAGCGCGCGAGGCCACCGGGGTATTCAGATGAATCTCGCCGCCCAGAAAGCGGAAATAGTCGGCCAGGGCGTCGGCCAGGGCCTGGGCGCCGCCGCGCGGAAACGGCCAGCCCCCGGCGTGCGCGGCGCTGCCCAGCATCAGGACGGCGGCGCTTACACCGGGGGTCCGCATCGGCAGGTTCACGTGCGCGGCCAAGCCGGCCCACAGTGCCCGGGCTTCTTCGGTCTGAAACAGCCGGGCCAGCAGCGGCGCCGGCACCAGCGCCGGCAGTCCGAAGCGGGCCAGGGTCAGCGGCCAGCGCGGCACCCGCAGCAGCGGCCGCAAGGTGTCTTCCAGCAGCCGGGGCTGAGCGGCGACCAGCGGCCCGAACAGGGCGCGCCAGCGGTCACCGTCGGGGCCCAACTGCTCGGCAGCGGCGTCCAGGTTTTGCGGCAGTGCCAGCGCCCGGCCGTCCCACCACAGGTGCGCGTAAGGGGCCGGCGAGCGCACCCAGTCCAGCCCGAAAGCGTGCAGCGGCCAGGTCTGCCACACAGGCGAAGCGTAGCCCAGCGGGTGAATGGCGCTCCCGTTGTCGAAGGTAAAGCCTTGCCACTGCCGGCTGCTCAGGCCGCCGCCCACCTGCGAGTGCGCTTCCAGCAGCTGCACCTTCAGCCCGGCGCGGGCCAGGGTGATGGCTGCACTCAGTCCATTGGGGCCAGCGCCCACCACCACGGCGTCCAGGGTCATGCGTCCAGTCTAGCGGGGCCGGCCGTACTGGACTGAGTGCAGAGCCTTATAAAACAGGAAGGCCGGCCGGCACAGCCGCCTTCTGCAGCTGCCCGCGACAGAGGCTGCCCTCACAGAGTCGGGCGCCCGACCCTCTAGACTGCCGGGTATGAACCTCGGACCCATGGAAATTCTGGTCATTCTGGTCGTTGCTCTGGTGCTGTTCGGCCCCAGCAAGCTGCCCGAGCTGGGCAAGAGCCTGGGCCGGGGAGTGCGCGAGTTCAAGCGCGGCACCCAGGGCCTCAAGGATGAGCTGGAAAACAGCCTCAAGGAAGAGCCGGCCCGGCCCCAGGGAACGCCGGTTCAGACTCAGCCCGTGCAAACTCAGCCTGTACAGAGCCAAACTGTGCCGAGCCAACCCGTGCAGCCCCAGCCGGCCCAGGCGCCGATGCCTGCCGTGACCGCCTCCCAGGCGCCGGTTGCCAGCGCCCCAGCCAGCGGCGAACAGGTGGTTTATGCGGCAGCACCCCAGCCGCTGCAGCCTGCGGCCACTCAGCCGGAAGCTGCCCAGCCTGCGCCGGTGCAGCCCGCGCCGCTGCGTGCTTCCGACCTGGCGGTGGCGCCGGTCGTGCAGACGCCGGTGGCAGATGCGGCCCCCGCCGAGACACCCGCGCCGGCTGAGCCCACCCACCGCGCCTGAATCCATCTCCTGTGCCTGAGCTGAGGACGGCTGAGCGAGTCTGCTGGTCCACCACATTCCAGCGCGCCTTTTCGGGTATTTTTCGCTAAGCTGCGGCACATGACCCCCGCCCGCCGAGGTTCCCGTTGTTAGCCCGCGTTCGCAGCGCCGCTCTGGTGGGGGTGGACGCCGTGCCGGTCGAGGTGGAGGTGGATGTCTCGCCGGGCCTGCCTGCCTTTATGGTGGTGGGCCTGCCGGATCAGGCAGTCAGCGAGGCCCGCGAGCGGGTGCGGGCGGCCATTCGCAATTCGGGTCTGCCGTTTCCGGCGGCCCGCATCACTGTCAATCTGGCCCCAGCCGACCTCCGCAAGGAAGGCCCGCTGTACGATCTGCCCATCGCGCTGGGCGTGCTGGCGGCGCAGGAGCAAATACCGCTGGACGCCCTGCGCGGCCTGATCTGCGCCGGTGAGCTGGCGCTGGACGGCTCGCTGCGGCCGGTGGCGGGCGCGGTCAATCTGGCACTGCTGGCCGCCGAGCTGAACTTGCCCGCGCTGGTGCCGGCCGGCAGCGCCGAGGAGGCGGCCCTGATCGAGGTGCCGGTGTACGGCGCCGCCTCCTTGCTGGACGCGGTGCGGCACCTGACCGCCCAGGCCCCACTGCCACTCACCGCGCCGCCCCAGCCGCAGGAAGGCTGGCTGGACGCCCCCGACCTGGCCGACGTCAAAGGCCAGACAGCCGCCAAACGGGCACTGGAAATCGCGGCGGCCGGCGGGCACAACCTCTTGATGGTGGGCAGCCCCGGCAGCGGCAAGACCATGCTGGCCCGCCGCGCCGCTGGCCTGCTGCCTCCCCTGACCCGCAGCGAGGCGCTGGAAGTGACCCGGATTCATTCGGCTGCCGGGCTGCTGACGCGGGGTGGCCTGCTGGGTGCGCCGCCTTACCGCAGCCCGCACCACACCGTGTCGGACGCCGGTCTGATTGGCGGGGGCAGCGTGCCCAAACCTGGCGAGGTCAGCTTGGCCCACCGGGGCCTGCTGTTTCTGGACGAATTCCCGGAGTTCTCGCGCCGGGCACTCGAAACGCTGCGTCAGCCGCTGGAAGACGGCCGGGTGGTGATTTCCCGCGCCCGCGCCAGCGTGGAGTATCCGGCCCGCTTTCAGCTGATTGCCGCCATGAACCCCTGCCCCTGCGGCTACCTGGGCGACCCTGAAAAACCCTGTACCTGCACGCCGGTGCAGCGCACCCGCTACCTCGCCCGGTTGAGCGGCCCGCTGCTGGACCGCATTGACCTGACCGTGACGGTGCCGCGTCTCACGGTGGACGAACTGACCCGGGCGCCCCAGGGCGAAAGCACCGCCGAGGTGCGCGGGCGGGTGCTGGCGGCCCGCGAGCGGATGCACCGCCGCCAGGAAAGCCGCAACGCCGACCTGGTGGGGCAGAGCCTGCAGCAGGCCGCCGCGCTGGACGCCGGCCCTGAGAACTTTATGCGGGCGGCGGCCCGGCAACTGGGGCTGACTGGCCGCGGCTACGACCGGGTGCTGCGGGTGGCCCGTACAGTGGCGGACCTGGCCGGAGCCGAGTACGTCGCGGAAGCCCACCTCGCCGAAGCACTGACCTTCCGCCCGCGCGAGTTGGCCTAGCGCGAATGGAACTCTTTTCCCTGAGTCTGCTGGGCGCGCCAGCGCTGCTCTGGCCTCTGGTGGCCCTGCGGATTCCCACTGAGCCGCTTGCACTCAGCCGGACGGTGGCCTACGCGCTTTCTCTGGCTTGCCTCAGTCTGCCGCTGGCCTGGCTTTACCTGGTGTTCCTGGGTTCGGTGGCCTGCCCGGCCGGTTTTCCGCTGGCCGCTGGCTCTGCCGGCTCTGGGCGCAGCGCTGCTCACCGGCTGGCAGGCCATGCTTGTCGGGCGCGCTGGTGGCCAGAGAGAAGCCCGGCTGCTCTGGGCAATACCCGTCGTGCTGCTGGTGGGCTGGATCCTGAATTTCGGTGGTTTGGCTCCGGCAGAGGAGCCGCACCCTGCTTGCACTGAGGCGGTGAATGCCGGGCCAGCCTGGCCTGACTGGGTAGACTATCTCTGGGACGCTGCCAAGGGGCTGCTCCTCCCAGCCGGCCTGACCATCTACGCGGCCTGGTCAAAGCGGGAGCGGGAAAAGTGGGGGAGGGGGCAACTGTAAAAACAGAGCCCTGTGGCCCCTTTGTGCAAAAGCTGGCCTGACAGCTTGCTAAGCTGAGCAGTAGCAATGACGCGCATAGGGCCGACCTTGGAAGAACTGGGCATTACGAGCAAGCCCGAAGCCACCCTGATCCGGGACGACGCCTTTTTTATGCTGGTGGACGACCTGCTGATCTACCGCGACGAGAGGTTGCTGCGCCGGATTCGCCTGCGCGACCTGACCCGGATTCACAGCGACGACAGCGGCATGCTGCGGGTCGAAACGCCGGCCGGCACCGTGCTAAGTGTCAGCCTGCTGGGCTTCGACCCGGATCAGGTGCAGCCGTTTTTTCTGCGGGTGCGCGACGCTACCGCCTATGCCAAGGCACAGGCCAAGCGGGCACAGGAACGCGAGCGCGGCGAGGCCCCACCTTCGCCTTTTGCCGGCGTGCCACGGGCGCAGCCGGCGGTGCCCGCTCCGGCTCCGGAGCCTACGCCTGCTGCTGAAGAATTCGAGCCCTACGCGCCTTATGAGCGGCCACGCTCTTTCGGGCAGGAGGTCAGCGGCCGGCTGGGCTCGGTGGTGCGGGTCATCCAGCGCCGCCCTGCCCCAACCGAGCCTGCCCCCACTAAGCCCGCTCCTGCCGAGCCTGCGCCGCCGGCCGCCGTGCCGGCAGCAGCGCCAGAGCAGGACGCGACTCCAGCACCGCTGGCGCCCCCAGCCGAATCTGCGCCGTCTTCTCAGCCAGTCCAGCCGTCCTCACCGGCCCGCACCGATACCGATACCGATACCGAGCCCACCCCCGCTCACCCGGCCAGCGTCAGCATGGACGAGGCGCTGCGGAATGTGCCGCCGGCTGCCGCACCTGCGGCAGGGAATGCTGCCGTCAGCCCGGCACCGGCCCAGGCCGAGACGCCCCGTCAGCCTGCCCCGCCTGCTGCACCTCTGGCACAGACGGCCCCCGCACCTGTGCCGGCTGAAGTGGGCCCGGCTCCTGCGCCTGCCAGGAACCGGCCTGCCCTGCGCCTCCCGGCTCTCTCTGACGCAGCGGGCATGCCCGATTTATCGGTCTGGCCGGCGCGGCTGCGGCTGATGGCAGCGCTGCTACTGTTGACCGCCCTGGTCCTGATGGTCTATTACCTGCGGCACGGGGCCGCCGCTTCAGGCCTGTGGCTGCTGGTGGCCGGCGCGGCGGGTGGTGTCTTTCTGCTGGCCGCCGCCGATGCCTTGCAGGCGCTGGCCTTCTGGCTGCGTCCGGAAGATGCCCAGGCAGAGGAAGATCCCGGCCGCCAGTCTTAAGGTCGGTGGGGGCGCCGGCGAAACATGGCCCCCGCCCCTGTCAGGGTGCACCGGGTCTGCGGCAACTGCTCTACACTGACCCGCAATGGAACCCATCGGCATCATTCTGATCCTGCTGGTCTTGTTGCTGGTGCTGTTCGCTACCGAGTGGTTTCCGGTAGATGTGACCGCGCTGCTCCTGATCGCCGCCCTGATGCTGACCGGGTTGCTGACCCCTGCCGAGGCGCTGGCCGGGTTCGGCGACACCACGGTGCTGACGCTGGCGTCGCTGTTTATCCTGGCACGGGTTCTGATGCGGACCGGCGTGATCGGCTGGCTGGTGCAGCGGCTGACCGGGTCCTCGGGTCCCCGCGGCGCGGGGAGCGTACAGTCGCCGCAGCAGGGCCAGGGCCTGATCCGGCGGCTGCTGGCCGGAGTCACGGCAGTCAGCACCGTGACCAGCAACACCGCCACCACCGCAGTCTTTTTGCCGGTGATGCACGCTCTGGTGCGGCGCACCGGCACGCCGGCCAGCCGGGTGATGATGCCGCTGGCCTTCGCGTCTATTCTGGGCGGCTCGGTCACCCTGATCGGTACCAGCACCAATCTGGTGGTGGCGGGTTTCATGCCCAAGCTGGGGCTGGACCGCCTGGGCTTTTTCGAGCTTGCCTGGGTGGGCGTGCCCGGCGCAGTGGCCGGGTTGCTGTACCTCTTTTATGTGGCCCCACGGCTGCTGCCCGAGCGCGACTCGGAGCTGGAACAGGAGGTGCGGGCCTATATCTCGGACCTCACGGTCGCCGAGGGCAGCCCCCTGATCGGGCAGACCCTGGCCGGCGCCGCGCTGGGCCGCGACCACGGCCTGACGGTGGTGGCGGTGCGCCGCGGCGGCCGCACCAGCTACGCCCCGGACGCGAATTTCCAGATAGAGCAGGGTGATACCCTGGCCCTGGAGAGTGACTCGGAAGGGCTGCTGGCCGCCAAAGCGGGGCTGGGGCTGGTCAGCCGCTCGGAGGAAAAGCTCTCGCTGAGCGGCCTGGATTCCGAAGCCCGGCTGGTCGAAGCAGTGGTGATGCCTGGCAACGAATTGACCGGGCGCACCCTGCGCGAGGCCCGTTTCCGCGAACGCTATGGCCTGAGCGTGCTGGCGCTGCACCGCCGCGAGAAAACCATGGAGCGGCTGGGTAGCCTGCGAATACGCGGCGGCGACGTGTTGCTGATTCAGGGCACCGAGTCGCGGGTGCGCAACTTGGGCGATACGTTCGCCGTGCTGAGTGACCTGACCGAGCAGCAGCGTGACCAGTCCAAAGCGCCACTGGCTGCTGGTCTGTTCGTGGGTGCCCTGCTGCTGGCCGGCACCGGCGCCGTGCCGCTGGTGGCTGCGCTGATCACGGCTGTGGCGCTGGCGCTGGCGCTGCGGCTGATCAGCCCCGCCGAGGCCTACCGCGCGGTCGAGTGGCCGGTGCTGGTGCTGGTGGCTGCCATGCTGGCGTTCGGAGGCGCGTTTCAGTCGAGCGGCGCGGCTGAACTGATTGCCGGCTGGATGTCCGGGGTGCTGCAGCCGCTGGGCGGGGTGGGCGTGCTGGCGGGCGTATACCTCTTTACCCTGATTCTGACCCAGCCCATGAGCAATCAGGCGGCGGCCCTGGTGATGCTGCCGCTGGCGGTGAGCATCGCCGGCGCGCTGGGCTACGACCCGCGCCCTTTCGCCATCGCGGTAACGCTGGCGGCCAGCAACTCGTATCTCACGCCGCTGGAACCCAGCTGCATGCTGGTGTACGGCCCGGGGCACTACCGCTTTGCCGACTTTCTGCGGGTAGGCGGGGGCCTTTCGCTGATCACTTTCCTGCTGACCATCGTGATCGTTCCGCTGGTCTGGCCGCTGACCTGACTCTGCCGTCCTGAACGCATGGGTCGCTGCCGGCTGATCACAGCCTGATGACAATTTCACACTTTTCACGGCCGCTTCACGGCCGGATTCATCTTTCCTTGAAGCGTTATGGCAAACTGAAGGTCATATGCGAACCCATACGCTGATGTTGACCCTGGCGCTTGGCGCCGCCGCGCCGGCCCTGGCCCAGACGGCCGCTCCGGTGCGTGCGCCGGCCCCTGCCGCGCAGCCTGCCTCTGCTCGGCCTGCCGCAGCGCAGCCGGCCGGCACCGTGTCGGAAGTGGTCGTGAACGGCACCACCGAACTGCTGGCCAACTTTGTGCGGGCCACCCTGAACGTGCAGCCCGGCGCCCCGGTCTCGGGCGTGAACCTGGATCAGGTGCGCCAGAGCGTGCTGAACTCGGGCTACTTCTCGGCGGCCACCCCGCGCATCGAGCAGCGCTCGGGCCGCAGCGTGCTGGTGATTGACGTGGTGCCCAACGCGACCATCGGCAGCGTGGAAGCCACCGGCCTGACCTACCTGTCGGCCGACGCTTTCAAAAAGAGCATCGCCGACATGCTGAACATCGCCCCCGGCGCCGCGCTGAACACCGCCCGCCTGGAGCAGGCCAAGAACGCCCTGCTGGACAACTACCGCTCCGAAGGCTTTCCTTTCGTTCCCAAGGTGACGGTGCAGACCGCGCCGGCCAACGACGGCACCGTGACCGTGCGCTTCTTGGTGGATGAAACCGCTCCCATCCGCGCTGTGCGTGTGCAGGGCGTGACCCTGCTGGACCGCGCCCGCGTCGAGAACATCTTCCGGCCGCTGCAGCAGTCGGGCAAGTTCACCCCCGAGTCCTACTACCGCGCCGTGTCGCAGGTGCAGGCTCTGTACGAAGAAGCCGGCTACCTGCACGCCGGTGTGGAAGTTGCCAAGACCACTCTGGACGGCGGCCTGCTGACCGTGCAAGTCGTGGAAGGCCGCGTGACCCGCTTGGATACCAGTAACCTGGGCAATGTGGACGCCGCCGTGCTGCAGGGCCTGCGGACCCGCTCGGGCCAGCCGGTCCGCGCCGCCGATCTGCAAGAAGACGTGCGCACCCTGTCCAACCGCACCGGCAAGCCGGTGGGCTTTGCGCTGCAGGCCAACCCCCAGAACCTCAATCAGGTGGTGGTGTACTTCGGCAGCGCCAACGTGGTGACGGCGCCTATCCAGCGTATTGAGATTCGTGGCAACACCCGGTTGACTGCCGAGCAGCTGCGCGCCGCGCTGACCATCAAGGAAGGTGACGTGTTCAGCCCGCAGCTGGCCCAGGACAACTTTGTCCGGATGCGTGACCTGTACCGTGCCCAGGGCTACGAGATCAGCACCCGGGACGCCGTGCAGTTTGAAAACGGCGTGCTGGTGTTCAATGTCCGCGAAGTGACCCTGGCCGGCTATGAGCTGAACTGGAAGGGCGAACACCGCACCGAGGACCGCGTGATTCTGCGCGAGCTGCCCAAGCCGGGTCAGCTGTTCAACGCCAATCAGCTGCGCGAGGGCCTAGGCCGCATCAGCCGCCTGGGATACGTGCAGCTGGTCAGCCAGGAAACCCGCACCGACCCCCAGAACCCCGAAGCCATCACCTACGTGCTGACGGTGGCCGAAGCCGACACCGGCATTCCGCTGCAGCTTTCGCTGGGCTACGACAGCCTGCAGGGCGGCTGGAACGGCGAAGTCGGCTACAGCAACCCCAACGTGTTCGGTCTGGGCCACAACGGTTCTATCAGCCTGGGCGCCCAGCAGAACGACGCCGGCCAGAACTGGTTCGGCTCGGCCAACTACACCATTCCCTGGCTGGACCTCGACTTCCTAGACTTCCGTGAAAACCGCACCAGCCTGAGCGCCGGCGTGAGCAGCACGGTGGCCGCCAACCAGGCCATCTTCCAGGAACGCGATGACCCCAACGGCAGCGGCAAGGTGCAGCAGGATACCGGCCGCGACTACACCGTTCGCAACAACACTTTCGGAGTGGATCTCAGCCGTCACCTGACCGATGAAATCACCGCCGGCGTGGGTGTGGGCGTGACCCAGCAGAATTATTTCCTGGAAGGCAAGATCCGCGACAACGACGTCCGGACGCCTTACAAGGTCGAGGGTGATACCCAGTACTGGATCGACTGCAACAACGCTCCGGTCAAGGCCAACCGGACCGACACCGCCCTGATCGAGCAGCTGCGCCGCCCCTGCGCCCTGACCGACGCTCAGGCGAACGCTCTGCTGCCCCAGAAGAGCCTGACCACCAGCTTGAACGGCCGCGTGAACTACGACAACGCCGATTCCTTCGCCTTCCCCAGCAAGGGCTGGCGCGGCGACCTGAACGGCTCGTACAACTTCGGTGCGGTGGGTGACAACCGCGTCAACTGGTTCGAGGTGGAATCGGGCACCCGCACCTACTTCAACCTGGGCGACACCGTGCAGAAGCCTACCGGTGAGCAGACCCCCCAGCAGGTGGTGGCGGTGCGTGCCAACGCCGGCACCATGGTCGGTGACACCCCGGTCGGCACCGGCTTCCGGGTGGGCGGCGGCAACAGCGGCTCCTTCTCGCGTCAGCTGCGCGGTGTGGAAAACGGTTCGCTGTTCGGCTCCAACTACTTCACCACCTCGGCCGAGTACCGCCGTGACCTGAACATCAACCTGGGCCCGGCCCGTGGCGTGTACGGCGTGCTGTTCGCTGACGCCGGCGACGCCTGGGGCGATAAGGATCCCTTCAAGCTGAACTACGGCGTGGGCGCGGGTGTCCAGCTTGACCTGGGGCTGGGCAACTTCCAGCTGCCGCCGCTGCGCTTCGACTACGGCTACAACCCCCAGACCAGCAACGGCCAGTTCTACTTCCGTCTGGGTAACTTCTGGTAACCAGCCACACGCTGTCAGGCGACTGACGAGCAAGACGGGAAGGACCCAGGGCTCTGCCTCTGGGTCTTTTTCTTTTTGTGCCTGCCTGCGGCTGGGCAGCTCCACCCGACCGGACAGCGCCGCCTTTTGCCGCCCGGCCCCTGCCCTACAATGTCCTCTTATGGAAGGTTTGATGCTTGCCCGCGTGCTGCGGGGCCTGTCCGGGGGCCTGCCGGCGCGGGCGCTGGGCTGGGTCTTTCCCGACGAAACGACCGCAGCGCTACTGCTGGAAGATATGCCGCAGGGCACCGGCAATCTGGTGCTCAGCTACCGGCCCCCGCAGCCGGTGGTGTATTTCTCGCGGGAGCGGCTGCGCGGCGAGCCGCACAACCCCTTTCAGCAGATGGTGGCCAACAAGGTGCGTGGTGACCTGCTGCGGGCCGAGCAGCTGAAGCTGGACCGGGTCTTTCAGCTGCATTTTGGCGGCGAGGAGGGCTTTGTCAGTGTGCCGCCCGCCCGGCTGCTGTTTGAGGTGACCGGGCGCAACGCCAACCTGCTGATTCTGGAAGAGGGGGAGGGGTTCAGAGGCCGTATTCTGCACGCGGCCCGCGAAATCACTCCGGCGCGCAACCGTTTCCGCACCACTCGCTCGGGCGGTCAGTACACGCCGCCGCCCCCTTATGACAAGCTGGACCCCCGCAGCCTGAGCCTGGAAGAGGCGCAGGCCGCCGGCCTGGACGACCTGCCGCTGCCGCGCTGGCGCGAGCAGGTAGATGGGCTGGGCCCGCTGCTGAGCGCCGAGCTGGGCCGCCGCGCCGGCTTCACGCAGGCGCCGGGGCCACAGCAATTACCGCAGGCCCTGGCGGCGTTGCACTCGCTGGTGGAAGACCCCAGCGTGTCCGAAGGGGTGATGACCGAGGGCGCCCGCGAGGCGGCCCGCAGCGAGAAAGCGGCGCAGCTGCGTAAGGAGCTGATCGGCCCGCTGGACAAGCGCCTGACCCTGCTGACCAACCAGCTGAGCGACGTGACCCGCGCCGAAGAAGGCATCGAACTGGCCGAACAGGAGCGCCTGGAGGCCGATATTCTGATGGCCTACAGCCACCAGGTGCCCGACGGCAGCGCCGAAGTGCGCCTGCCTGACCTGACTGGCGAGAGCGAAGTGACCATCACTCTTGACCCGCTGCTGAGTGCGGTGCAGAACGCTGAGAAGCGGTACACCCGCGCCCGCCGCCGCGAGGATATCTATGAGCGGCTGGCCGAGCGCGAGCCACGGCTGCGGACCGAGTTTGCTGAGGCGCAGGCCCGTGTGCAGGCGCTGGACACCGCTGGCCTGAAAGAGCTGGAAGCCCTGGCTGCACAGCTGAGCAGCGAGAAGCCCGAGAAAGTCCCTTACGGCCTGCGCTTTACGCTGCCCAGTGGCCTGACAGCGCTGGTGGGCCGCAACAACAAGGAAAATGCCACCCTGACTCACCGGATCGGCCGCAGCATGGACTACTGGTTTCACGCGCAGGGCTACGCCGGCAGCCATGTTCTGGTCCGCACCGGCAGCGGCGGCAAAGAGCTGTCCCAGGCCGATATCCTTTACGCTGCGCAGCTGGCCGCCGCCCACTCCAAGGCGCGCGGCAGTTCCAACGTGCCGGTGGACTATACTCGCATCAAGCATGTCTGGCGTCCCAAGGGCGCAGCGGCTGGCAAGGTGAATTACACCGGCCAGAAGACTGTTTTTGTGGACGGCGACCTGCCGGAGAGTTAAAGGGTCAGGAGGCGCGTGGGCTGGGAGGGTTAGCCCAGCGTGCTTAGCCGCTCGCCCACCTCCTCACGCATCCGGTGCGAGAGGAGAGAGAGCAGGGCCCGCTGCCAGAAAGCTGCGTTGGCTCTGGCCGGGTGCTTGTGTGTCTCCATCAGCTCGGCCAGGGTGGGGGCGCTGGCGTCACCGGGCTCCAGCCAGCCGGTGTCGCCAGCCTGCAAGCGGCCGGGGCGCAGCACCCGCACGTAGATGCCGGGCCGGCCCAGCGCATAGAAGTCCTTGACGAACGGTCCGTCATACACGTCCCGCAGGTAGGCGGCGGCCACGGCACATGGCAGGCGCGGGGCAGTGGCTTCCAGAATCACTTCGGCGCCCAAGGCGGTCACCAGGGCGTACCTCAGCACTGCTAAGGCCGTCCAGCCGCAGGTTTTCTCCGAAATAAGACCGTCCCAGGTCAGCCGGCAGGCCGCGCTCCGTCCAGGCCAGAGCGTCGGGCTGGGTGTACAGGTAGGCGGCTTGGTCGGGGCCACCGTGGTATTTGCGGTTCAGCACATGGTCGCCGCGCAGGCCGCCTGCGTCCAGCCAGGCGGTGTCTACCGGGCGCTTATGAATCCCGCTGCGGGTGCCGCCCGGCTTGCCGCTGCCAGCAATCTTTTCCGGTTCACCGAGGTACAGCGCCAGAATGCGCAGTGGGGCAGGGGAGGGGCTGGCAGAAGCGCTCATGTGACCCAGGCTAGCAGCTGGGGAGGAAGGCAGAGCACCCTTGTCCCGGCGCCGCTGTGCTGAAATGGGCAGCGTGACTGACACTTCCTCCGAAGCGACCCCAGCGACCCCGGCCGAGCTGGAACAGGGCCGGGTGTGGCTGACGGCGCTGCTGTGGGCGCTGCCGGCCCTGGTGGCCGTGCCCACAGTCTCTGCCCTGCTGCGCGGCCAC
Source organism: Deinococcus sp. Marseille-Q6407 (assembly GCF_946848805.1). Lineage (NCBI taxonomy): Bacteria > Thermotogati > Deinococcota > Deinococci > Deinococcales > Deinococcaceae > Deinococcus > Deinococcus sp. Marseille-Q6407. Next base: position 81,564 of record NZ_CAMPFU010000003.1, on the reverse strand, counting down.
ACCGAGGGTGCCGCGCCGCAGCTGATCTACTTGCTGGCGACCGGCGTGCTGATGTGGAATGTCTGGCGCGGCAGCGTGTGGTCCTGGCGCATTACCGTGGCCCTGACCATGCTGACCGGCATGCTGGTGTTCATGGCGGGGCTGTTCGCCGGCCGGACGATAGCGCAGGGCCTGCTGGTCAGCTTTGCGGGCCTGGCCTTTTTGGGCATCGGCCTGCTGCTGGTCTCGGCGGGGCCGGTGCGTTCCTTCCTGGAAACCCGCTGGACAGCCCGCAGCGAGCAGCTGCGCCGGAAGAGGCAGGCATGAGCGGGCGGCGCTTTACCGTGCAGGGCACCAACAACGCCTTCGAGTGCACCCACTGCGGCGCCGACATTCAGCCGCTGCAGAACGGCTCGGTGCGCAACCACTGCCCCCATTGCCTGCACTCGCTACATGTGGACATCTTTCCGGGCGACCGCGCCTGCGACTGCCACGGCGTGATGGAGCCGGTGGCGGTGGAGAACAGCGGCAAAAAAGGTTGGATGATCGTGCACCGCTGCCAGAAGTGCGGGCACACCGGCCGCAACCGCGCCGCCCTAGACGACCCCCAACAGCCCGACGACTGGGACCTGATCGTGGAGCTCAGCCAGCAGCCCCGACTCTAATCCAGGCTTTCTGGGTGTGGGTGCCAGGCGCACGCTTCTCACCGTAGGGTAGATTACAAAAGAAAGACTGCTGGAGCTGGTGAGATGTCGCCGGCCCTGCACCGAGGTGACCCCGTGACTGACAGACTTGATCCTGCCGCCGCTCTTACCCCCCGCCTGCCCGCTTTCCTGCTGCTGGCCCTGCTGCCGGGCCTGCTGGCCGGCTGCACCAAAGAAGAGAAAACCACCACCCAGACGGTTTCACAGCAGACCGTTTCCCAGACGACCACCTCCCAGGCTGCCACCACCCAGTCTACGGACGCATCGGCGGTCAGCACTTCCGGGACCGAATCGCAACCGGCAGATGCCGTGAGCGCTCCGGTCAGTGGCAGCACAGGCACGCCGGCCTCCACCCCAGCTCCTTCTTCTGAGGCGACTCCGGCGGCGCCCAGCGGTCAGTCAGGGTCGCCGGCGCCCGCCCAGTCAGCGCCTTCCCAGACTACTCCGGCCCAGCAGTCACCCGCTCAGACAACTCCGGCGCCTGCGGCCCCGGCCCAAGCGGCGCCTGCACAGTCGGCGCCGCCTGCCCCAACTCCGGCGCAGTCCACCCCCACCAGCGGCAACCAGTCGGCGCCAGCGGCTCCCGCTCACAGTTCGTCGGCGCAGCCTAAGCCTGCGGCGCCGGCGGCCAATCAGAGCACTCCTGCCCCGAAGGCAGCGCCCAAAGCAGAGAGCACTGCGGCCCCCGCTCAGCCGGCACCGGCCGCCAGCGATGAGGTGATTGCCGATCCCACCGAGTATTACCAGGATCAGGGCAAGGACAGTGGCGGTGCAGCACAGGCACCAGCGGCCAGCGGCGAAATTTACTTTCCCAACTGCGCCGCGGCCGCGGCCGGTGGCTACAGCCGGATGGGCAAGGACAGCCCCGCTTACCGCCCCGAACTGGACAGCGACGGCGACGGTGTGGCCTGCAACTGAGCTTCTGCGCCCACGGCGGCCGGTCTCCGGGCCGGCTGCTGGGCATCACTCCCAAAAGCCGATTCCAAAAAGAAAACTCCTTCCAAGACAGGAAGGAGTTCTTTGCTGGTCGAGGCGGCGAGATTTGAACTCACGACCCCTACCACCCCAAGGTAGTGCGCTACCAGGCTGCGCTACGCCTCGACGTTCAGCACCGAGAAATATACACGCCTGATGGGGGAGGGTCAAGCCGTAAGGCGACAAGGTGGCTTTCCCACGGTAGCCGGAGCGCTGGATTCCCGGCCCGCCGTTCCACTGCCGGAGATTCTCTGCTGCCAGCGGCCGGGCGCAGTATCGTGAAGCTATGGTTCAAAATTTTGACGAGAAGTTGAAGAAGTACGCTGAGCTGGCTGTGCGGACCGGCGTGGGCCTGCGTCCCGGCCAGCGCCTGCTGATCGAAGCGCCGGTCGAAACGGCGCCCCTGGCCCGCGCTCTGGTGGAAGCTGCCTACGACGCCGGCGCCAGCTTCGTGGACGTGCGCTGGGACGATGACGCCGTCAACCTGCTGCGCTACCAGAAAGCCCCCGAAGGCAGCTTCGATCAGCTGAGCAAGTGGCGGGTGGACGCCGAGATGGAAACGGTAGACGAGGGCGGCGCCGTGCTGGCGATTCGCTCGACCGACCCTGGCCTGCTGGGCGGGGTGGACGCGGCCCGCGTGACCCAGCAGTCGCGGGCGCTGAGCACCTACCGCAAGCCCTACAGCAAAAAGGTGATGACCAACTCGGTCAACTGGAACCTGATTACGGCGCCGCTGCCCGAGTGGTCCAGCCAGATTTTCCCGGATGTGAGCGCCGAGGAAGCGGTGGAACAGCACTGGGACGCCATCTTCGCCGCCACCCGTGCCGACCAGCCGGATCCCATCCAGGCCTGGGAAGACCACCTCGCTGCCCTGAAGACCCGCCGCGATTACCTGACCGACAAGGGCTACGCTGCGCTGCACTTCAAGGACGCTGCCGGCGGCACCGACCTGACGGTGGGCCTGGCCGATGATCACGTCTGGGGCGGCGGCGCCAGCGACAGCACCGGAGCCGAACAGGGCCGCTTCGTGCCCAATATCCCGACCGAGGAAGTCTGGACCGCGCCGCACCGTGAGTGGGTGGACGGCGTGGTGGTCAGCACCAAGCCGCTCAGCTACAACGGTGTGCTGATCAGCGGCATTCGCATGCGCTTCGAGAACGGCCAGGCGGTCGAAGTTAGCGCCGAACAGGGCGAAGCGACCATCAAGGAACTGATTGCCACCGACGGCGGCTCGGCGCACCTGGGCGAGGTGGCGCTGGTGCCGCACTCCAGCCCCATCAGCCAGTCGGGCCTGTTCTTCTTCCATACCCTCTATGACGAGAACGCCGCCTCGCACATCGCGCTGGGCGCCGCTTACCGTTTTAACGTGGCCGGCGGCACCGAGATGAGCGACGAGGAATTCATGGCACACGGCGGCAACGATTCGATCGTGCACGTGGACTGGATGATTGGCAGCGCCACCATGGACGTGGACGGCATCACCAAAGAAGGCCAGCGTGAACCGGTGATGCGCGCTGGTGAGTTTGTCATCTGAAGCCTTGACGCTTCTGCGCCTTGCGCGGAGCAGGCGGGCCGGTGCCGTGGGCGCCCGGCCCGCTTTTCTGTGTTTCTGTGAGCCGGCCTCAGTTTGCCTGACCCTACACGTCCAGCGAGAGTGGGTCTTCCCCTGCGCTGACGTCCTCCTCAAAGCCCAGCAGCTCCAGCGCCTCGGCGTACTGCACCTCGGGTACGTAGAGGCCCACATCGCCCAGATAATTTCCGGCGATGATCTCGTAAACGGGCGCTGCCACCGACCAGCCGGCCGGGGTCAGCAGCGCGCTGACCACACCGCCTTCGGCCAGGTCGCGCCGCCACCCCTCGGCCAGCAGGCGCGGCAGGGTATCCACCCGCCGCCAGCGGTGGCCCAGGTGCTCGGCGGTGTCGCCGTAGTGAGGCGCAGTCACGCGGGGCTGGCGGCCGAGGGCTGGCCTGCCATAAAGCGCTCCATCCACTCGCGGCGGTCGGGTGCCAGCGGCGCAGGCCGCTTGTCGGGACCGATATTCACCTGCACGGTCCGGGCGTAGGCGCTGGGGACGCCGTCGGCCAGCACCCGCACCACGAAAGTGTAGGAAGACGTGCCCAGACCCTCGACCAGTGTTTCCACGATGACCTGCTGGCCCAGCTTGATTTCCGAGATGTAATCCACCTCAATGTGCGCCACCACCGTCAGCAGGTCGTGCAGCGGTGTGCCCATTTCGGCCAGCATCTGCACCCGCGCGGTTTCCAGATAGGAGACATAGGTGGCGTTGTTCAGATGGCCCATGGCGTCGGTGTCGCCGTAACGCATCTGAATCTCGGCGCGGTGGGCGTGGCTCCAGTCCAGAGCGGCCAGGGGATGTTGACGGGCAGATTTGGGGGTTTCTGACATGGCGTCAGTCTAGGAGAAAGCCGGTCTTCTGCGCAGGAACCCAGGCATCTTCTGCCCGGCCTAGCTCGTCCCTGGTGCAGTACTCGGCAGCAACATCAATGCTGCCCAGAGCACCAGCAGCAGGCCAAACCCCAGCATAAACAGCGAGGCCAACAGGCTGAGCGGCTTGGAGGCCAGGGTGCCCCTGGGATAGGCGGCGGTCCATGGCTGCCCGTCCGGGCTCGCTCGAATAACACGGTGTGCGGCCGGCGCCGCCAACACCAGAATGGTCTGGCCCGCGGGTAGGCGTTTCTGGGCTTCGGCCAAGGCCAGGCCGTCAGCGGCAGCCATGAACTCTTGGAAACTGAGCCCTGGCGGCTGCGTCAGCGTCATCCGGGCCAGTTCAGGTGGCCAGACTTCGGCCAGTGTGCCGTCTTCCAGCTGGACGGTCACGGCGGCCCGGACCGTTTCGGTCTGTGCGCCACGTGACAGAGCAATCTGGTTGCCCCGGTGTTCATGCTCTACCTGGTGGCTCAGTACGGTGGCGGGCACCTCCGGCCAGCGGTAAGTGTCCCGGCCAGTGCCTCCAAGCAGAGTGGTCCAGAGGCTCAGACCGCCCAGCCACAGCAAAAAGAGCCCCAGCGCCAGCAGCGGCAGAGTAAAGAGCAGGACGAGCCAGTTCATTGCTCCCAAGTCTCACGGTGGCTGGCCCGCAGGAATGTCACAAATAGGCTGTGCAGCTGGCCGGGGGGAGCGCAGGCGCTAGCATGGGGCATGAAAGCAACCTGGCAAGGCGCGGTGCTGGCGGAATCTCCCGATACGGTCGTGGTGGAAGGCAACCACTACTTTCCGGCCGAGAGCCTGCGGCGCGAATACTTTAGCCCGTCACAGACATATAGCACCTGCCCTTGGAAGGGCGAGGCGAGCTACTACACCGTGACCGTGAACGGGCAGGAAAACCGCGACGCGGCCTGGTTCTACCCCGAGCCCAAGGAGGCCGCCGCCCAGATCCGCGGGCGGGTGGCGTTCTGGAAGGGCGTGGAAGTCACCGAGTAGACCAGAAGCAAGGGCGGCTCTTAGGGACGGCTGGTGGCGCGGCCCCAGGCTTCCTCGGTACTGCCCTCTTCTAGCGGCGGCACCGGGCGGGGCTTGCCGTTCTCATAGACCGCCACAAAGACGAAAGTGCCGGTGGTGGCCAGTTCCTGCTCGCCGCTGGCCATGTGCTCGCGGTAGACATCCACCTGAATGGTCATCGAGGAGCGGCCCACCCGGATCACCCGGGCGTCCAGTGCCACCGCGTCGCCCACCCGCAGCGGAATGCGGAAATCCACCCCGTCCATCCGGGCGGTGACCACGCCGCCGCCGGCGTGCCGCACCGCCGCTACCGAAGCGGCCTTATCCATCAGCGACAGCAAGAAGCCTCCGAAAGCGGTGCCATGATAGTTGGTGTCCTTGGGAAAGACCACCTCCAGCATGCGGGCGCGGCTGCGCGGGGCCGGCATTTTGGGCAGTGGTGCGGTGCCGGCGCTGTCGGTGCCGGATGCATCTGTGCTGGCTACATCTGTGCCGGCAGTCTCGCTACTGGCCGTCTCACTAGTGGAAAGCTCTGCGCCGGGCGCGTCCGGGGTCTGGTCCTGGTCAGTCATTGCGCTTCAGAATAACGCTCTGACCCCGGCCTGCTGCTCTCGCTTGCGGCTGGGTGCTGGCGTGATGTTCAGGCCCTTATTCGGCGGGGAGCGCGGGCACCTGGCGCTGCAGGTGAAAATAACGGTGCCCGGCCAGGGTGCGTTCGCCGGCCGGCTGATAGCCACTGCGGGCATAGAGCCGCGCTGCGGGGTTGCTTTCCTCGACCAACAGCCCGATGCGTGCGAGGCCCAGGTCGCGTGCTCGGCTGTCCAGCGCTGCCAGCAACTGGCCGCCTACGCCCCGGCCCCGGCCCCGCGCCGCGCCCGAGACGGCCAGGGTGTCGAGGTACAGTTCGCCGGGTTCGCCTTCGCTGAGAAAGTCGGCTGGGCGGCCCCCGGCGCGCAGCGCCTGCCGCAGCGGTTCGTCCAGCGCCTCCGACTGTTCGCCGGGGTAAGCCAGCGCCAGGCCCAGCGGCTGCCCACTTTCGGCGTCCTCAGCCAGCAGGCACGGGTCGTAAGCCATGCGGTGCCCCGGCTGCGCGAACAGCCGGGTAATCGCCTGCGCGGCGGCCTCGTCGCTGCCGGTGCCGGTCAGCTGCCAGCCGATGTCGCCGATCGCCTCCTGAATCAGGGGGCCGGCAAAGGGAGCGTCTGCAGGAGTGGCGGGGCGGAAATTCAGAGCCATGCACCCAGCATAGGCCCCGCCGTACACTGAGGGCATGACGGCAACATTGAATATTCCTGACCTGATCGCCAAGAAGCGTGCTGGCGGCGAACATACCCGTGCCGAGCTGGAACAACTGATCGGCGGCTACACCCGCGGCGAGGTGCCCGACTATCAGGTGAGCGCCTGGCTGATGGCGGTCTTCCTGAACGGCATGGGCGCCCAGGAGACGGCCGACCTGACCCTGGTGATGGCCGAAAGCGGTGATCAGATGGACCTCAGCAGCCTTCAGAACACCGTGGACAAGCACTCTACCGGCGGCGTGGGCGACAAGACCAGCCTGATCCTGACGCCGATGCTGGCGGCGCTGGGCCTGACGGTCGCCAAGATGAGCGGGCGCGGCCTGGCCCACACCGGCGGCACCATCGACAAGCTGGAAAGCTTTCCCGGCTGGGACCCCGAAATGCCCGAGGACCGTTTTATTGCCCAGGCCCGCGAGATCGGGCTGGCGCTGGTGGGGCAGAGCAAGGACCTGGCTCCCGCCGACGGCAAGCTGTACGCCCTGCGCGACGTGACCGCCACGGTGGAATCGCTGCCCCTGATCGCCTCGTCCATCATGTCCAAGAAACTGGCCAGCGGTGCCCAGACCATCGTGCTGGACGTGAAGTCAGGTGCCGGCGCCTTTATGAAGACGCTGGACGATTCCCGCGCTCTGGCTCAGGCCATGGTAGACATCGGCACCCGAGCTGGCCGCAACGTGCGCGCCGTGCTGACCGATATGGACACCCCGCTGGGACACATGGCCGGCAACAGCCTGGAAGTGCAGGAAGCCATAGCTACCCTGCGCGGCAACGGCCCCGCCGACCTGACCGAGCTGTGCACCACCCTGGCCGCCGAGGTGCTGCTGGCCGCCGGCCAGGAGAGCGACCCCGCGCGGGCCCGTGAGCGGGCCGCCGCCACCTTGCAGGACGGCAGCGCCCTGGCCAAACTGAAGGCGTTCGTGGCGGCGCAGGGCGGTGACGCCAGCCGCGTGGACCAGCCGGAAAAACTGGACGTGGCCCCCGGCCGCGCCGAGATCACCGCTCCCGAAAGCGGCTACATCGAGCGGCTGGACGCCATGAGCGTGGGCCGCGCCGTGCTGGCGCTGGGCGGTGGCCGCGAGCGCAAGGGCGAGGCGATCGACTTCGGGGTGGGTGTGGAAACCCTCAAGAAGCCTGGCGAACAGGTAGCGGCCGGCGAGCCGGTCTACCGCCTGTATCACCGTGACGGCCGGGGCCTGGAGCGGGCGCAGGCGCTGCTGAGTAAAGGCATCCGCATCAGCCAGGAGCAGCCGCAGGCGCACGGCCTGATTCTGGGCCGGGTGCAGTAACAGTCTCTGCGCAGAGGACCGGGCCAATTCTGAACCCGGTCCAGAAAGAATGCGCTGGCGCCGCGTAAAATGGCCCCCGATCAGGAGGCGAAAATCGAATGGCGCTAGAGCATTTTTTCCGTAGGCGGCGGCCCCAGTCACAGGCCGGGGCCGACCTGCCCGAACTCTGGACCAAGTGTCCTGCCTGCAAGGAAACCGTCTACAACAAAGACCTCGACGCGAACAGCTGGGTGTGCCCCCGCTGCGGGCACCACCTGCGGCTGGACGCCCAGCAACGCGTAGGCGTGCTGCTGGACCCCGGCAGCTTCGAGCAGCTGTCGGGCCGGGTGTTTCCGGCCGACCCCTTGCAGTTTGTGGACACCGAAAGCTACCCCGAGCGGCTGCAGCGAGCGCAGGCCAAAACCGGCCGCCCCGAGGCGATTCTGACCGGCCGCGGCCGGATTGAAGGCGTGCCGGTCATAGCCGCCGTGATGGACTTTGCCTTCAGCGGGGGCAGCATGGGCAGCGTGGTGGGCGAGGAAATTGCCCGCGCCGCCGAAGCTGCCGCCGAGCAGGGGCTGCCGCTGGTGCTGGTGGCAGCCAGCGGTGGGGCACGGATGCAGGAAAGCGCACTCTCGCTGATGCAGATGGCGAAAACCACCGTGGCGCTGGAGGGTTTGCACGAAAAGGGCCTGCCCTATATCAGCCTGCTGAGCGACCCCACCACCGGCGGCGTGACTGCCAGCTTTGCCACCATCGCCGACGTGATCATCGCCGAGCCGGGCGCCTTGATCGGCTTTGCGGGGCCGCGCGTGATTCAGCAGACCATCCGCCAGAACCTGCCCGAAGGCTTTCAGCGCTCGGAGTTCCTGCTGGAACACGGCATGCTGGACGATGTGGTGGACCGCCGCGAGCAGCGGGCTTATCTGGCCAGACTGCTGCGGCTGCTGACCCGCGCCCCGCAGGCGGAGGTGACCGGGTGAGTGCGATGGCCGACCTGATCCGCGACCTGGAACACAAGGTGCGCGACCTGGAACAGACCGCCCGCAAGACCGGGCAGAACCTGGAAGCGGCGCTGGCCCCACTACGCGAGGAAGTCGCCAAACTGCGCCACGACGAATCCGAGCGTGAGGCAGGGCTGGCGGCCCCGGAGGCCCCGGCCGGCGGCGAGCGCTGGGAACGGGTGGGCCTGGCCCGCGCGCCGGGACGCCCCACCGCGCTGGACTATGTGGAGCTGCTGACTGAGGACTTCACGCAGCTGCACGGTGACCGGCTCTACGGCGATGACCCGGCGCTGCTGGGCGGGCCGGCAGTGTGGCAGGGCACCCCGGTGATGCTGCTGCTGCAACAAAAAGGCCGCGACACCAAGACCAAAATCAAGCGCCGCTTCGGCATGAGCAACCCGGAAGGCTACCGCAAAGCACAGAGATTGATGGACCTGGCCGACAAGTTCCGGCTGCCGGTGGTGGCGCTGATTGACACGCCGGGGGCCTATCCCGGCATCGAGGCCGAGGAGCGTGGGCAGGGCTGGGCGATTGCCGAGAGCATTCAGCGCATGAGCCGCCTGCGGGTGCCGGCTGTCTGCGCCGTGATTGGCGAGGGTGGCTCCGGCGGTGCACTGGCAATCGGCGTGGGCAACCGGGTGCTGATCATGGAAAATGCCTGGTATTCGGTCATTTCGCCCGAGGCCTGTGCCAGCATCATCTGGAAGGATGCCAGCAAAGCGCCCCTGGCCGCCGAGGCCCTGCGGCTGACAGCGCCGGACCTGCTGGAACTGGGCATTGTGGAGGAAGTGATTCCCGAGCCCGAGGGCGGCGCGCACCTGGATAAGCAGGCCGCCGCCGAGGCGCTGGGCGAGGCGGTCAGCCGCCACCTGCGCGAGCTGAGCGGCCTGAGCGCCGAAGAACTGCTGGCCGGCCGCGCCGAACGCTTCCGGTCGACGGGGGTGTTCGAGGAGCGCTAGCTGGGACAGGGGTGCTGCTGAACGCCTGAGCAGTACGCGGCGGCTTTTCTCGCCCCACGCCGCCGCCGGCAGCTCAGCCTGGAAACACCCGGGGGTCCAGCTCGCCGTGCCCGGCATTCCTGTGCCGCACCCACACGCTCAGGGCCAGCAGCAGCGCCCAGGCTACAGCGCACAGCAGCACCACCCGCGGCCAGCCGCCGGCATCGAAGGCCAACCCGGCCGCCACGCTCGCTGCGGCGCCGCCGCCGTAATAGGCAAAGTTGTACAGCCCACCGGCCAGGCTGCGGCCACTGTGCACGCTCTGCTGCACCAGATTTTGCGCAGCCGCCTGCGCCATGAATACCCCGGTCGAGGCCAGCGCCAGCCCGACCACGATCACTGGCAGTGGGGCCAGCAGTGTCAGCCCCAGCCCCAGTAGGCTGATGCCGGCCGCCGCCCGCAGCACGAAGCCGGGCCCCCGGCTCTGTAGCACCGGCGAGGTGGCCGGTGTGACCACCACGCCCAGCAGGTACACCGCGAAAATCAGCCCCAGCGGCCCCGGCCCCAGGTTGTAGGGCGGCGCGGCCAGCCGGAACGGCACCGTATTGAACACGGCCACCAGCACGAAAAGAATCAGGAAGCCGGCCAGGCAGACGCTCAGCAGCTGCGGGTTACGCAGGTGGGCTGCCAGGGTCACCCGGGTGCGCCAGCGGCTGCGCTGCGGGTGAAAGTGCGTTTCGGCCGGCAGCCGCCACACCAGCGCCAGCCCCAGCAGATTGGTCAGCAGCAGGGCGTAAAAGGCGGGGTGCCAGTCGCCGCCGTGCGCCACCAGACCACTGATCAGGCGGCCCAGAAAACCGCCCAGCACCGTGCCGGCCACATAGCCGGTCAGCAGGCGGTTGTACTGCCAGCGCGGCGTTTCTTCGACCAGGTAAGCGGTGATTGCTACCATCACCAGCGGAATCAGCAGGCCCTGCAGGAACCGGGCGGCGCTCAGCGTGCTGAATGTATCCGCGTTGGCGGCCAGCAGGCAGGGCAGCAGCAGCAGGGCGAAAGCCCCCATCATCACCCGCTTGCGGCCCAGGGCGTCGGCCAGCAGGCCCGAGACCGGCGAGGCCAGCGCGATCGCCAGGGTGGTGCTGCCGATCAGGGTACCCACCTGCGCGGTGCTGACCTGAAATTCTCTGGACAGCAGCGGCAACAGGGCCTGCGGTGCATACACGTTCATCAGCAGCAGGGTGCCGATGGCGGCAATGTGCAGCGGCGAGGTGCCGGAAGGCTCATTACTGGAGGTGGTCATGAGAAATGCCCACTCACGGTAAGACCGGCTTTGCGGATGACCGGCGCCTGACAGCCCGGAGCCAGGATACATACATGCAAAAAAGCTTAGCAGCTGTCTCCCTTTCGCTGGGTCTGATTCTCTCGGCTTGCCACCAGGCTCCTGCGCCGCAGCCGGCCGAAAACAGCGTGGCCCCTTTCATGGACACCAACAAAGTGGCCCGCGCGGTGGGCGGCACCCTGGAGTGGAACAAGATGGAGGGCCTGGCGTATGACGCGCGGAGCCGCACCCTCTACATCGCCGTGACGGCCTTCAGCGGCGGCATGGCCGATCAGCTGGGCGACATCCGCATGGCGGCCAACCCCTGCGGCGGCATCATTGCGGCGCAGCTGGACAGCAACCTGAGCGCCACCCGCCTGACCCCCATCCTGGCGGGCAAGCCGACAGCCGATGGCAAGGGCTGTGATGTGAACGGCCTGAACAGCCCCGACAACCTGTCGCTGGACCAGCGGGGCCGGCTGTGGATCGGTGAAGACGGCGACGACACCCGCAACGCCCTGTGGGCCTACGACCTGAAGGCCGGGTCCCTCAAGCGTTTCGCAGTGGTGCCCGACGGAGCCGAGGTCACCGGCCTGCGTGTCAGCGAGCAGGGTGACCTGTTCATGAACATTCAGCACCCCGGCAAGAATGTTGCGGCGCCCTACAACAAGGGCACCGTGGGCGTGTTCAGCGGATTCAACGCCAACCGCGACGACTTTACTGAACTGGCCTACGACGGCACCTCGCAGCCCACCTTGCGGCACGCGGCCGGTCAGTACACCGTGCTGGTCCAGAGTGGCGAGAATGGCGCGGGTGTCATCACCAACGCCGACGGCAGCAGCGAGGTCAGCACCAACCCCGACGCCAACATGCTGGTGCCCACCGGCCCCGACAGCGCCATTCTCTATACCAACTGGGAATCCCAGCCCGGCGGAGTCAGCCGCCTGGACCTGAAGCGCAGCGGCGGCAGCTGGGTGGCCGACGGTCAGCCGGGCATGGTGGACTTTATGGGTGTCCGCGGTACCTGGAACAACTGTAACGGCAGTGTGACCCCCTGGAAGACCGCCCTGACCAGCGAGGAATACCCCGCCGAGGACGACGCGACCTGGGCCGAGGCCGAGCCGAACATGAGCAAATACCTGGGCCGCAAGGCCAACCGCTACGACTACGGCTACATCAGCGAGATCACGCCCAGCGGCGCCGGCCAGAGCGTGAAGAAGCACTACGTGATGGGCCGCAACAGCTACGAGATGTCGCTGGTGCTGAGCGACAACCGCACCGTGCACTTTGGGGACGACGGCAACATGCGCGGCATGTACAAGTTCGTGGCCGACAAGGCCGGCGACCTCAGTGCCGGTACGCTGTATGTCGCCAAACTGGAACAGGTGGACGACCAGGCCAGCGCCACCGGCCAGAGCTTTACGGTGAAATGGATGAAGCTGGGCCACGGCGTGGACAGCGAAATCGAAGCGGCCATCGCCCGCCTGAACTGAGCCCGTCGCCCCTGCCTGCCGGCGGGGGCAGCGCTTCCGGCCAGACGCTGAACATCCTGGAGAAAAGCGGCCTCGGTCTCGCAAATTGCGCTGCCCGAGGCCGAATGCCGCGCTGTGGACGCGGATAGCCGCTACGGCGGCAGCACCCGCACCCTGAACAACATCACCCGGAACAGCGACAACGTGTTCAGCGACGGAGTGAAGGCGCGAACACCGAGCATGGGGGCGGCTGCGCGGGCCTGACCCCCAGCATCGGCGTGGGCCTGCGGCGCTGGCCCAGCGCGGGAGGAGACCGACTCGCCCCATGAACGGTAGCCCACCCCAATGTCTGCTTCAGGCCTCAGAAGAAGATAAAACTCATAAGTTGCACCTTGCATAGCTGAGCGAATAGCCGTGCTGGTGGAGGAATTCTTGCTCTTTTTGAATTTGGCTCAGCAGGTGGTTCAGCCTGACTTCGGGGAAGAGGGTATGTAGGGCCAAGCGGGCTGCCTCTTTCAGGGTCATGTCCTCAGAGCGGTACAGCATGGTCAGGGTGAAGGCCAGGAAGACCATCAAAATCCAGCGGTCCAGACCCCTGGCAGTTCGCAGCGCGAACTGCGCCAACCCAAACTGATGCTTCCCTTCTTTGAAAAACGACTCCAGTGCCCAGCGCCGTTTTCCTTCGGCCAGGATGTCATCCCCCTCTAACAGCTCAGACGACACCGCGAAGAATTCGCGGTCCCCACGGTCCATCCTCCCCAGAGACAGCGTTTCCAGAGGCCAGTTGGCGAGGTTGACGTACCCCCCATGCGGACAGTCCGCCACCGTCACCTGTCCAGGATGGTCTGTGCGCCGGTTGCTCCTCACACCCACCACGAACTCGAAACCCAGGCGCTGCACACCGTCCAGAAAGACAGCGGATTCGAATCCGCTGTCCGCCAGTACGCAGACCTGAAAGCGTTTCCCCACGAAGTCTGGCACCTCTTCCAGCAAGTCGAGGGCCAGTGTGACCGGGGTGCTGGTGTGCTTGCCCTGGTAGATCCGGTAAGAAATGGGGAACTTCAGTTCCCCATATTCGGCGAACAAGACCACCAGATGGATGCCGTGCCTACCGTTGTAGACACTGACATAGGGCAGCTGAGTTCCCACCTTTTCCACCGTGGTCAGATCCACGCTGAGCCGCATTCGAGGTCTACGTTTGTGACGAGCTGTATCCAGCAGGATGCGCCACTGGAAGTCCTGCATCTCTTCCCGGCAGCGGTCTGAATCCCAGTCATAGACGTTGAAGAAACGGCTGAGTGCACTGGGGCTGACTCCCTCTGCCTGGCTGAAGTTGGTCTTCTGACCTGGACTGTGGAAGAGGTGCAGCGAAGCTTGCAAGCTTCGCTGCTGATACAGCGTCTCTGGAATATCCAGAACCTGCTGTGCGAAAATACGGACGCGCTCCCCTGAAACCGGTTGATTCACACTTCCAGAATTTCAGCTCTGGGAGCGCTTTTTGTCTCCCTATACAGGTGCAAGTTCTGAGTAAAAGATTTATGGCGTTGGGCGACCAAATCTTCGTAGCTGCAATATCCATTATTTTTCACCTCATTGAGTGACTCTCTGTGAGGCAGCTGGTCAGATCTTTTCCTCGTGGCTCTTCCGTTATGCTGGCCGCATGAGTACCCCCGACCAGACCTGGCAAGCTTTCCTGGCCCACTACCGCGAACTCAGCGACCTGCGGGATATGGCCTCGCTGCTGGGGTGGGACCAGAGCACCTATCAGCCGGAGGCCGCCGCTGAGGGCCGCAGCCGCCAGCAGGCGCTGCTGTCGCGGCTTCAGCATGCCCACGCCACCGACGCGGCGTATGGCCGCACCCTGGACGCCCTGGAAAGCCGCAGCGACCTGGACCCGGTGCAGACCCGGATGCTGGCGCTGGCCCGGAAGGACTTCGAGCGCAACACCCGGCTGCCGGCGGCGCTGGTCGGTGAAATGGCCGAGCACTGGGGCCGTTCCTACGCCGCCTGGACGCGTGCACGCCCGGAGAACGACTGGGCCGGCATGGTGCCGTTGCTGGAGCGTTCGCTGGACCTGACCCTGCAGGCGGCGGGCCACTTCCCGCAGTTCGCCGACCCGCACGACGCCCATATCGACGAATCCGACGAGGGCATGAGCGCGGAGGCCATCGCCGCCGTGTTTGCGGACCTGCAGCGCGAACTGGTGCCGCTGGTGCAGGCCGTGACAGCTGCGCCGGAGCCGCGCACCGACTTTATCGGCCGCGAGTACCCCGCGCAGCAGCAGCTGGCCTTCGGGGAGAAGGTGATCCGCGACTACGGCTACGACTTCAACTCGGGCCGCCAGGACCTGACCCACCACCCGTTCATGACCCGGTTGGGCGACCACGATATCCGCATTACCACCCGAGTGCAGCTGAGCGACCCCACCGACGCGCTGTATTCCACCCTGCACGAGTCCGGCCACGCCATGTACGAGCAGGGAATTGCCGCGCCGTATCTGGGCACGCCGCTGGGCGGGGGCGCCAGCTCCGGGGTCCACGAGAGCCAGTCGCGCCTGTGGGAAAACCTGGTGGGCCGCAGCCGCGCTTTTTGGGAAGCCTACGGCGCCGAGTTCCGGGCGACTTTCCCGGAGCAGCTGGCGGACGTGACCGACGACGAGCTGTACCGCGCCAGCAACGTGGTGCGCCGCAGCCTGATCCGCACCGATGCCGACGAACTGACCTATAACCTGCATGTCATCTTGCGCTTTAACCTGGAGCGCGAACTGCTCTCGGGCCGGCTGGCGGTGCGCGACCTGGCCGACGCCTGGCAGAGTGCTTACAGCGACAACCTGGGGTTGCAGAGCGACACCCTGGGCAACGGCGTGTTGCAGGACGTGCACTGGTTTTTCGGGCCGGTGGCCGGGGCTTTTCAGGGCTACACCCTGGGCAACCTGATGAGTGGGCAGATTTATGCGGCGGCCCGCCGCGCTCTGCCGGAGCTGGACGCCCAGATCGCCCGGCGCGAGTTCGGCCCGCTGCACGGCTGGCTGCGCGAGAACATCTATCAGCACGGCGCGCTCTACAGCCCCGCTGAGCTGCTGGAGCGGGCCACCGGCAAGCCACTGGGCGCCGAGGATTATCTGGCTTACCTGCGTGGCAAGTACGGCGAGCTGTACGGACTGTCGCTGTGACCCAAACCCGGCGCCAGCGGCTGGTGGTCGGGGTCAGCGGGGGCAGCGGCATTCCCTACGCGCTGGACCTGCTGCGGACCCTGGGCCAGCTGGACGTGGAAACCCACCTGATTGTGACCAGCGGGGCCAAACGGGTGATGGCGGCCGAAGGTGGCGTGCGGCTGGACGAACTGACCGCGCTGGCGTCCGCGGTACATGAGGACCGCGATCTGGGCGCCAGCATTGCGTCCGGCTCCTTCCGCACCGACGGCATGGTGGTGGTGCCGTGCAGCGCCGGGACCCTGGCCAAAATTGCCCACGGCTTTGCCGACAACCTGCTGAGCCGCGCCGCCCACGTCACACTCAAGGAGCGCCGCCCGCTGGCGCTGGTGCTGCGCGAGGACCCGCTGCCCCGGCCCATGCTGGTCAACATGCTGGCCGCCCATGACGCGGGCGCCACCATCATGAGCGCCAGCCCCGGCTTTTACCACGCGCCGCAGAGTGTGGACGAACTCCTGCATTTCGTGACGGTGCGGGTGCTGGACCAGTTCGGGCTGGAGGCGGGGGGGTTCAGGCGGTGGGGGGAAGAAAGGTAATCTAAACGGCCTTCTTAACCCTCCCTCTCCTCTTCAGCCACCACGCCCAGATGCACCAAGTAACGCTTTGCCTCCAGTGACTCTGAATGCTTGGCATAGTAACGCGCAAAAAGGGCGCTCAGTTCTTCCCTGAACATGCGGACCTCTGCTGGGGGCAGATACAAACTGCCTGCGCGGATGTGGAGTGCCTCGCCTGACCAACCCTGTTCCCCGAAATCAAGGCTGGCTCCCTGCCCATCAAAGCGCACAGTCAGCGGGCCGTAGCCCAGTAGGTCAGGCTGTACGCGCTCCACGGCGGCCAAATACTTGCGGTAAGCAGCGAGTTCTTGAGTGACCCGGCGCTCTATATCCAGCAGATAGGCAGGCACGAAAAAGGCCCGCGCCGCCGTGAGGTAAAACCGTATTGGACGGCCTGCACGTTGCTGCTGGTGCGTGACCCGGAGCAGGCCTAGGCCCTCCGCCTTGTGCACCCAGTAATGCACCCGCCCCAGCGGAAGCCCTAGCCGCCGGGCTGCCCCGCTCACTGTTTCCGGGTGGGCCGCAAAGGGCGCCAGATACTGTGCCGCGTCCGTGAGGAGCCGTGCCGCCTCCGCTGAATCTAGCGTCATTTCTTCGCTCTGCACACTACTCAGCCTAGCGACTTGCCGTAGGAGTTGGTTCTCTCCTACGGTGCGGCATGTCCGGTTCACTCTTTGCTTGGGTTCGTGCCAGGCCCGCGTTTGCTTGGCTCTGGGCGGCGGGGTTCGTTTCTACTGTGGGCGACGCTTTTCGTGCTATCACCGTCAGCCTGTGGCTTTTTGAAGCTTCGGGCGGAAGCGGCCCAGTGATGGCGCTGGCGACGGCTGTAGGCGTGCTGTCCACCCTGCTGCTGGGTACGCTGGCGGGGGTATGGGCTGACCGCTGGGAGCGCCGCCGTACCTTGCTGGCCTGCGACCTTCTGCGCCTGCTGTGCAGCCTGGGACTGGTGGGGGCCGCTGCGCTGCACTCTGTGCCGCTGGGTTTGCTGGCGCTGGCCTTCCTAAGTGGGGTGAGTGTCTTAGGCGAGGTGGCCTCAGAAACCACCCTGCCGCGTGTGGTGGAGGGGGCCGATTTGGAACGTGCCAACGGACTGTGGGTGGTGATGGCCCAACTGAGCTTCATCGTGGCTCCGCTGGGAGCGGCCCTGGTGTACTCGGCGTATGGCGCGGCCTACGCCTTTGGGGTGGATGCGCTGAGTTTCGGGCTGTCGGCGTTGTTGCTGCTGCGGTTGCCTCCTCTGCCCACTCAGGAGGCCACCCTTCGGCAACCGGAGCGGGGCCGCATTTGGCAAGAGTTGATGGCTGGCCTGAGGCTGATTGGGCAAGACCGCCTCATCTCCAGTTCACTGCTCGCCCTCTCCCTACGCGTGCTTTCAGGGGGCATCAATAGCGTCGTCGTGCTCTTTTTTATTGCACAGACCCTGGGACAATCCGCCACCGATTTGGTTTGGCTGAGCACGGCCAATGGCGTAGCGCAGGTGCTGACGGGTTCGCTGGTGGTGGCGGCGGCTCACCGCGCTGCGCTGCCCGTCACGCTGCTGGGCGGCTTGGGCGTGATGGTGCTGGGCGCTACGGCTATCGCGCTGGCCCCAGGGCCCCAGGGTTTTGGGTGCTGATTGCGGGGGTGATTCTGACCTCGCTGGGCAATGCTCCCGCCAACATCGCGCAGGCCACGCTAGAGCAGCGCTACGTGGCAGGGCCTCTGCTAGGGCGCGTCAAAGGCGTGCAGAACACCCTGATGCAGCTTGCCTTTTTGCTGGGCGCGGCGCTGGCAGGCGCAACCATGCATTCCATAGGACCGCGTGCTTGGCTGTGGCTGTCGGCGGGGTTGCTGCTGGCAGCCTTTGTCGTCACCGCTGGCCTGACGGTGCCGCAGTTGCAGCGCCGGGCCGCGTTTCAAGATTAAAATCCCAGCATCGTGGCCCCTCCGTCTCCCCTCAACCATCAACCATCCTCCTCCTTCTCCTTCGCCGCCCTCATCCCCGCTGCCGGCTCCGGCACCCGCCTGGGACACGGCCCCAAGGCTGCCGTGACGGTGGGCGGGCGCTCGCTGCTGGCCTGGGCTGTGGCGGCGCTAGCCCCGCATGTGAGTGAGGTGGTGGTGGCGCTGCCCGAAGGGCTGGCGTTGCCGGACGATGTGCCGGCTGGCGTGCGGACCATTACGGGTGGAGCAACGCGCCAGGACAGCGTGCGGCTGCTGCTGGACGCTACCGGAGCGGAATACGTGCTGATTCACGACGCGGCCCGGCCCTTCCTGAGTGCCGACATCGTGCAGGCGGTGCAGGCGGCGGTGCAGCGCAGCGAGGCGGCGACGGTGGCCCTCCCGGTGGCCGATTCGCTGGTGCGGGGCGGCGAGGCGGCTCCGGGCGGCCCCGCGTTCTGGGCGGAAGGCGTGCCCCGCGAAGACCTCTGGGCGGTGCAGACCCCGCAGGGCTTCCGGCGCGAACTGCTGCAGGCGGCCCACGCCGGCGCTACCGCAGCCGGGTTCAGTGCCACCGACGACGCCGGGCTGGTGGCACGGCTGGGGCATCCAGTAGAGCTGGTGCCCGGCGACGCCCGGCTGCTGAAAGTGACGCGCGGCGGCGACCTGGCACTGGCTGAGGCGCTGGCGGCCAGCCTATTGCTGGAGAAGGAGGGAGCCGACCATGCCTGAACCCCTGACTCGTCCTGAAGCCCTGACCCTGTTTGCCCCGGCCAAGACCAACCTGGGCCTCAGCGTGCTGGGCGTGCGGCCGGACGGCTACCATGAGCTACACAGCCTGATGGTGCCGCTCAGCGTAGGCGACGAGCTGAGCTTTGCGCCGGCGCCCACGCTAACGCTGGCCTGCACCGGACCATACGGCACGGGCCTACCGACCGATGGACGCAATCTGGTGTACCGCGCTGCCCGTGCCTATCTGGACGCGGCTGGTCTGGACGCAGGCGTCCAGATCACCCTGAACAAGCAGTTGCCGCTGGCCTCGGGCCTGGGCGGGGGCAGCAGCGACGCGGCCACCACCCTGCAGGCACTGGCCCAGCTGTTTCCGGCCGGGGTGAACCTGCCGGCGCTGGCCTTGAGCCTGGGCGCCGATGTGCCGTTTTTCCTAACCGGCGGCCCCGCACTGGCCGAAGGCGTGGGCGAGCGCCTGCGCCCGGTCGCACTGCCCCCGGCCTGGCTGGTACTGGCCAACCCTGGCAGCGAGGTCAGCGCCGCCGACGCCTACCGCTGGCTGGACGAGACGGCGGAATTCGGCCCCACCCTGAACCTGCCCGGCATCATCACGGCGCTGCAAGGTGGCCGGGAACTGCCGTATTTCAACTCGCTACAAAGTGGCGTGCTGCGGCGGCACCCGGAAATCGAAGCCACCTTGCAGGCGCTGGCAGACGCTGGGCTGCACTCGGTGCTGCTGAGCGGTTCCGGTGCGACCTGCTTCGGGGTGGCGCGGGACGCGGCGCACGCTCAGGCAGCGGCGGCCAGTGTGCAGACCGCGCAGCCAGGCTGGTGGGTGGCCGCCGCGCAGGTGCTGGATGGTCCCAGCCGCGCAGGTCACGCCTGATGCCGCAGGAAAAGACACTTTCCGCCGAAGACTTGCTGGAAATCTGGCGCGTGCTGGAGAACCTGACCGTGACGCTGGACCGCTTGGGCCACTATGAGCGACTGCACGGCGAGGCGGCTGCCTGTACCGAGCTGAGGATCTGACGCCGGATCTGGTGCGTGACATTGCCCAGGCACGCCGCCTGGCGCTGGATACGCTGATGGCCGATGACCCGGTCATGTGCCGCCAGACAGAAGCCCTGGCTGAAGATGAAGTGGCTATCGGTTACTGGCAGGGGCCGCGCTGCTGAACCGCCGACCTCAGTCATCTTCCAGCGGATACTCGCGCGAGGCGCTGACCGCCAGCGAAATCAGGTAAGCATAAAAAGTAATGACTCCGGCAAAGACCACCCAGCCCGAGAGGGTGCCTACCCGCGCCGTCTGCACGAAGGTTTCTAGGGTGATGGGCGCGCCGGCCGGGTACTCGGCGGCCAGTTTGGCCAGCCAGGCGATCAGGACGGCCGCGTAAATCCACAGGTAGTTGCGCTTGAGCCGCCAGCCCAGCGCCTCGCGGATGCTGATGGGACTGCGCGGCTTGGCAAGTTCGGCCAGCAGGAACTGGTGCCAGCCGGCGTCCACATGCTCGCCCAGCATGGCCGGATAAAAGAAGCGCTCCATTACCCGCACCCGGTGGTGCGCGATCTCGTACGAGCGAAAGCGCCGCGCTTCCAGCCGCAGAAAATAGAAGTTCATGAACATGGCGAACAAAAAGGTGGCGTGGCTGTGGCTGCCCTCGCCCATCGCGAAGCTGGCCAGACCGGCCGTGGTGACCACCGCCCAGTTGGTGGTGTTGTCCAGGCGCTGGCGGTAGCTGACCATCTTGTACGATTCACCCCGGTAGAGGTGAATCAGGGCGTTGGCAGCGTTGCCGCTGTAGCTGGTGGCGGTGATGGTGCCGGGGCGGGCGTCGGTCATATCGGCCTTAGCCTAAAGCACCCGCGCGCCCAGCAGGCTCTGCGCCGCCATTCCAGCTCTCAACAGGGCACTTCGTGGGTGCCGAACCACTCCGGGGCCGCTGCCGATGATTGCCCAGGATCCGCACAGCAGACTGCAGACCCGCCCCATAAAAAAACTCCCACCCGGGGGTGAGAGAGATAGAGTGTTCCCGGCTCAGTCGTCTACGCGGCTGGCGCCCCCGGTCAGGACATCGAACAGGACGGATACGCTGTCGTCGGTCAGCACCCAGCGGCCGTTCAGGCGTTCCAGCTCCACATTCAGCGTCCGGGTGTACAGCGGCAGCTGCCCGATCTGGTACTGACGCTGCATGCTCTGAACCGCGGCCTGCGCCATATCGGCGTCCGTCTTGAGGCCCTGCAGCTGGCCCAGCTCAACCTGTTGCACAGCCGGATCGTTCATCACCCGCTTCATCATGGCGACAAAGTCTGCGCCGCTGGCCCTGACCCGGACCTGCGTGCCCTGAGCGCTCAGCACCTGACAGCGGCTTTTGCTGAGCATCTCGTTGCCCGCTGCTACCATTTCCCTGTCGTCTATATTGGCATTGAACAGCTGGGTGATCTGCTTTTGGGACACGCCCAGCATTTTGCCTATTGCCGTTTGCCAGCCCTGACGGTCCAGGTCCTGGCAGAACTGCTGCATGGCGGCCTGCGGTGTGGCCGCCGGAGTGGCCCGGCCACCCTGCATACCCTGTACCGGGGTAGCGGCAGGACGGGTCGGCACCCGGCCAGACTGAGCGCCGCCGGCTTGGGCCAGCGCGGGAGAAGTCAGCCCCAGCAGGAGCAAGGCCGCCATCATTTTCTTCTTGGACATGCTCAGGATTCCAAAGCTCCCGGCTGGCCTTAGTCCCTCAGCTTAAAAACGGATTGGTCTGCCGCTCGCGGCCCACCGTGGTGGTGGGGCCGTGGCCGGGATACACGGCCGTTTCACCGTCCAGGGTCAGCAGTTCGGCCTGGATGCCGGCCAGCAGCTGCGGGTGGTTGCCGCCCGGCAAGTCGGTGCGGCCGATGCTGCCCGCAAAGAGGGTATCGCCGGCCAGCACGAAGCCGTCGCCCACGAACACCACATGCCCCTGGGCGTGGCCGGGCAGGTCGCGGGCCATCAGGCGCAGGCCGCCCTCTGCCTCAAACAGCTGGTCCTGGGCAATGTCGTGGTCGTGGGCCGCCGGCTGGGCCAGCCGCAGGCCAAACTGCGCCGCTCGCTCCTGGCCGCTGCGGTAGTCGTCCAGCGCTTCCGGGTGCAGGTACACCGGCACTTTCAGCGCTTCACGCACCGCCTGCACCGCGCCGATGTGGTCAAAATGCCCGTGGGTCAGCAGGATAGCCTGCACCTGCACGCCCGTAGCCTCGACCAGCGCCAGAATGCGGGCGGCGTCCTCGCCGGGGTCAATCAGGTAGCCCTGGCCGCCCGCGCCGGCGACCAGATAGCAGTTTTCCTGCAGGGGTCCGGTGGGCAGCGACCAGATGCGGACCTCGCCGTGAACAGCAGGTTGCGGCAGTGCAAAAGTCATGTGGGCAGTGTACCGGCCTGCGCGGCCAGCCGGCGGCGAAAGAGGGGGTTGGCGCGCCCGTCGGCCACGCTGAGGGGTCGGCCGTGCCCCGGGTACAGCCGGGTGTCTGGCGGCAGGCTCAGCAACTCGCGTAGGATGCCTGCAATCAGCTGTGGGCGGTCACCGCCGGGCAGGTTGGTGGGGGCCAGCGCCCCGGGAAAGAGGGTGTCGCCCGACAGCACAAAGCCGTCTCCCCGGTACACCACGTGGCCCGGCGTATGGCCCGGCAGCTCGCGGACCGTGAGGGTAAGGCCGCCAGCCGTCAGCACCTGTCCCTGCCGCAGGGGCGCGTCGGGCGGCGCCGGCTGCTGAAAGTCGGCTGCGCCCAGCAGCCCGGCCAGGTCCGCCGACCCGGCATAGATGGCTCCGTCCAGCGGGTGCAGATACACCGGTACCTTCAGGGCTTCCCGCACCTCCTGCACCGCACCGATGTGGTCAAAGTGCCCGTGGGTCAGCAAAAGGGCCTGCACCTCGGCGCCGCTGCTGTCCAGCATCCGCAGAATCTGCGCCGCGTCGCTGCCAGGGTCAACCAGAAAGCCGCAGCCCCCGCTGGGCGCGTCGGTGACCAGTACGCAGTTCTCATTGAGCAGCCCGGTCGAAAGAACCCGCACCCAGGCGGCGCCGTGCTGCACCGGCTCCAGCTGGTTGTAGGGCGGCGGGGGCACGATTCCCAGCGAGCGGGGCAGCATCAGCCTTCCCCCAGGGCAGCCCGCGCTGCCAGCCCGAACACCATGAAGCTCAGCGCCGGGTTGGCGTAGGCTTCCAGCGCCCGCTCCAGGGTGTCCAGCGCTGTGTCCAGCCGGGCGCGGGCCGCCGGGCTTTCCACGCGCCACACGAAGCGCAGGGCCTCGGCATGCCAGGGGGACCAGCCTTTTTCCAACTCGCCGGCCGTGTCCAGGGTGGGCAGCAGGCCCTCATGCAGCGCCGCGTGCAGGCTGGCGGCCCCGGAAAGCGCCGCCGCCACCTCGCCGGCGTGGGCCAGCACTTCGGGGCGGCCAGCCGCAAAAGCCACCAGCTCCTGCGCGTTCAGCCCGGCGGCTGCCGGGTCTGCGCTCAGCCGCCGGGCCAGTTCCTCCTGCATGGCGGCGTCGCTCAGCGGGGGCACGCCCAGGCGAGTGCTGCGGCTGACCAGGGTGGGCATCACCGCCCGCACGTCGCCGGCCAGCAGCAGGAAAAAGGCCCCGTGGGGCGGCTCTTCCATCAGCTTGAGCAGGGCGTTGGCGGCCTCGGCACCCAGGTACTCAGCGCCCTGAATCAGCACGCCGCGGCGGTGGTAGGTGGGGCGCACCTCCAGAAACTCGAAGACGTGTGTATCGAACTCGTGGCCTTTGTCGCGGCTTTCCAGAATCGCGCCGATGGGAATGATCCGGCGCCGCGCCGCCCGGCCGGTGCTGGTGGTTTCGCGGGGTGCCAGTTCCAGCAGGTCGGGGTGTGCCCCGGCCGCCAGCGCCCGGCAACTGGGGCAGACCCCGCAGGCCTCGCCGCCCATGCCGCGCTGCCCCGAGCAGTTGCTGGCGGCAAAGATGGCCAGCGCCAGCGCCAGGCTGCCGCCATACTCAGCGCCGGTCAGCAGCAGGGCGTTGCCACCCGAAGCGGTGGCCTGTTCCAGCAGCGGCAGGTGGGCGTGGGGCAGCGCAGGCAACATGACCGCCAGTCTAATCCGGTGGCCCCGCCCGGCATAATGTCCGCATGACCCATTCCATGTCCCGGCGCGTTGTCCTGCTGACCGGTGCCAGCAGCGGCATCGGGGAGGCCACCGCCCGTGAGCTGGCGGCGCGGGGGGATGCGCTGGTGCTGGCTGCACGCCGTGAAGACCGCCTGCGCGCCCTGGCCCGCCGGCTGGACCCCAGTGAGTCACGCGTCATTGCGGTGCCGTGTGATGTGGCCGACCCGGCCGCCCGGGAAGCGCTGGTGCGCTCGGCGCTGGACCACTTCGGGCAGATAGATGTGCTGGTGAACAATGCCGGCGTGGGCCTGGGCGGGGGAGCTTGGTGGGAAAACCCCGACTGGCCCCGGGTGCTGCACGTCAACCTGGAAGCGGTGATGGCCCTCACGGCGCTGGTGCTGCCGGGCATGCTGGCACGCGGGCGTGGGCACATTGTCAATGTGGCGTCGGTGGCGGGGCAGGTGGCGACCGAGGGAGCCTACAGCGCCAGCAAATTCGGGGTGCGCGGGTTCAGCCATGCCCTGCGGCGGGAACTGTGGAGCAGCGGGGTGAACGTGAGCGTGGTGTCGCCCGGGTTTGTCCGCACCGGGATGACGGCCCGCAGCCGGTTGCCCATGCCGGGGCCAGAGGTGGTGGCGCGGGCCATTGCAGGCGTGCTGGAGCGCCCCCGCCGCGAGGTGACGGTGCCGCGCCTCTACCGGCTGGCCGCCCTGGCCGAGCTTGTCCCGGCGCTGAGTGACCCTTTGATTGCGCATGGCTACAGCGCCCGGCGCCGGCGCCGCTAGGTTGGCAGGTGCTCAGGGGTGCAGGTCGTGGGCGTGTTCGCCGTGGTGGCCGGGCGGTTCCAGCTGTACCGTCACATGGTCGATGCCGTAACTGTGCGCCACCTCCTGCGCCGCACTCAGGAGTTCGGCACTGGGCGCCGAGGCAGCCGGCAGGTCGGCGCCCGCCTGCTGACAGACCAGATGCACTGTCAGGCTGTGTTCACCGCTGGTGATGCTCCAGACGTGCAGGTCATGCACCTCGGCCACGCCCGGCAGGGCACCCAGCTCGGCGCGCAGAGCGTCCAGGTCCAGGCCGGCGGGCGCGCCTTCCAGCAGTACGTTGATGCTCTCGCCCAGCAGGCGCCAGGTGCGCGGCAGCACCCACAGCCCGATACCGGCGCCCAGCAGGGGGTCTACCCAGGTCCAGCCGGTGAACATGATCAGCACTGCGCCCGCAATCACGGCGGCCGACCCCAGCAGATCGCTCAGCACTTCCAGGTAGGCCGAGCGCACGTTCAGGCTGCCTTCCTGCCCGCCGGCCAGAATGCGCGCGCTCAGCAGGTTGACTGCCAGGCCTAGCACCGCCACCACCAGCATCGGCGTGGTCTGCACGGCGACCGGCTCGCGCAGTCGCTGCACCGCTTCATACAGGATGTAGATGCCCACGGCCAGCAGCGCGGCGGCGTTGATGGCGGCCGCCAGAATCTCGGTGCGGCGGTAGCCGAAGGTGCGCTGCCGGTCGGCGGGGCGCTGCCCGGCCTTGACCGCCAGCAGCGACAGTGCCAGGGCTGCCGAGTCGGTCAGCATGTGCCCGGCGTCTGAGAGCAGCGCCAGACTGCCGGAAATAAAGGCGTAGGCAACTTCCACCACCAGAAAGAGGCTGGTCAGGCCCAGCGCCAGTCCCAGCTGCCGGGTGCTGGCTCCGGCGCCGTGGTTGTGGTCGTGGCTGCCGTGGGCGTGGGAGTGAGCGTGCTGCTCGTGCGGGTGGGGGTCGCTACCAGTCATGGTCAGGTCCAGCCTAGAGCATTGGCTGGCCGCCAGACTGGAACCGCCGACCGGAAAAAGTGCCGCTGAAAAGCCCCGGCAGGCACTCGGCTCAGAGGCCGGCCGACAGCCGCACGGCCAGCGACTCGGGCAGGTCGGCGGCGCGCAGGTCGCGCTGGGTGTGCTCGATGTCGTATGGCACTCGGAACACGTCCAGCGTTCGCAGGTCGCTGTCGTACACGCCGTAGGCGGCCCGGGGGTCGCCGTCGCGCGGCTGCCCCACGCTGCCAGGGTTCAGAATCACGCGGGCTTTGGGCGGCACCGGGTAACGCGTGCAGGGCTGACCTGGGGCCGCCGTGATGGGTTGGTGCCGCATCCACTCGCCTGCCGTGCCCTGCAGCGTGGCGTAGGCGGCCGGAATATGGGTATGCCCCACAAACGCCAGCGACCCGCCCCACTCGCGGAAACTGCGCCGGGCGGCGTCCAAGTCGGTGTATTCGTTCAGCGACAGCGGCGAACCGTGGCGCAGCCGCGCGCCCAGCGGTGCGTCTTCAATCACGTCTTTCCAGCCGCGCACGTAGCGCAGGTCGCGCTGGCCCAGCCGCCCGATCTGCCACACCAGCACCTGCGTGCCGGTGCCTACCGCCGCCGCCCGTTGCCCGTCCACCAGTTGCAGTAGGCCCAGGTCGTGATTGCCCAGCACGCACTGCGCCCGCAGGTCCTGCAGGCTTTCGAGCACCTCGCGCGGGTGCGGGCCGTAGCCCAGGGCGTCGCCTAGGCAGTATGTGGCCGAGTAGCGTGCCGCGTCTCGGTGAGCATGCTCCAGCACGGCGTCCAGTGCAGGCTTGTTGGCATGGATGTCGGAAAGCAGCAGGGCACGCACCCTGTCAGCTTAGCAACGCGGCCGCTGTTTTCGGTGCCGCTCTGCCCTAGACTGCGGCCTATGACCGTTCTGGACCGCGTAGAACAGACCCTGCAGACTCCTGCCGGGTCGAGCGAATGGGCTTTTTTCGAGCCCCGTTATCAGACCCTGCTGGAGCAGCCGCTGACGGCAGCGGACGTGCCCGGCTGGCTGCAGGCCTGGAGTGACGTGGCCGCCGAACTGGAAAGCGTGGGCAACCGCCTGAATGTCTATGCCGACCTGCACACCGACGACCCGGCCGCGCAGGAACGCCGCCGGAAGTTTCAGGCGGAAGTGCTGCCCCCCGCCCGGCGGCTGGAGCAGCAGCTCAAGCAGAAATGGCTGGCGGTGCCCGGCTATACTCCTGACCCTGACACCGAACTGCTGTACCGCCGCGTGCGCGACGCCGCCGACCTCTACCGTGAAGCGAACGTGGACCTGGACGTTGTTCACGCCGAACAGATCAGCCGCCACGGCCAGCTGACCGGCGGCCAGAAGGTGATGCTGGACGGCGAGGAACTGACCGTGCCCCAGACTTTCCAAAGGCTGGAAAGCCCCGACCGTGCCGAGCGCGAACGGGCCTGGCGGGCGCTGGCGCAGAGCGACCTGGCGCTGTCGCAGGACCTGAACCCACTGATGCTGGAGCTGCTGGGCACCCGCCGGCGCTTTGCTGCCAACGCCGACCTGCCCGACTTCCGCGCCTACCGCTGGCGCGAACTGGACCGGGTGGACTACACTCCGCAGCAGTGCCTGGATTTTCACCAGGCGGTGGCCGAAGAGGTGGTGCCGCTGGTGACCGAGCAGGTGCAGGCCGTGGCTGCTGCCTTGGGCCTGGATTCGGTGCGGCCCTGGGACTATAACCGCGGTAACCTGCCCGACCCGCAGGGCCGCCCACCCATGCGGCCTTTTTCCGGCAGCGCCGCGCTGGAAGACCTGGCGCAGCAGGCTTACGCCGGGCTGGACAGCGACCTGGCCGCCCGCTTCGGGCAGATGCGCGAAGCGGGTCTGCTGGACCTGGAATCGCGTCCCGGCAAGATGCCGCACGCCTACTGTGAGTACTTCCCGGCCACCAATCAGCCGTTCGTGCTGATGAACGTGGTGGGCAGCGCCGAGGATATCCGGGTGCTGTTTCACGAGGTGGGCCACGCTTTCCACGGCTTTTATTCCGGCGAGAGCCAGCCGCTGGTCTGGAACCGCTGGAGCCCCATCGAATTTGTGGAGATTCCTTCGATGGCAATGGAATTCCTGAGCCTTGACCACCTCGCGCATGCCCTCAGCCCGGACGAACTGCAGCGCTACCGCCAGCAGCTGCTACTGGGCGTGCTGACTTTCCTGCCCTGGGCCGCGCAGATGGACGCTTTCCAGCACTGGCTGTATGTGGACGCCCCGCAGGACGTGACGGCCGAGGACCTGAACGCCAAGTGGCTGGAGCTGGACCGCCTCTATCACCCTTTCGTGAACTGGGACGGTCTGGACGAAACGGTGCGGGCGCAGGGCTGGCACTACTACCACATCTTTCAGGTGCCGTTTTATTACATCGAGTACGCCATGTGTTACCTGGCGGCCGTCAGCATCTGGCGCGGGGCTCAGGCCGATCCGGCCGCCGCACTGGAGCGCTACAAGGCTGCGCTGCGCCTGGGCAGCACCCGCCCGGTGCCGGAGCTGTACGCGGCGGCCGGCGCCGAGTTCCGCTTCGACGCGGAATATATCGGCGGGCTGATGGGTTTCCTGCAAGAACAGCTGCGGGAAAGCTGAAGGGAAGGGGGCGGGCGGGGGAGAGCCACCGGGATGCTCTTGACTCGGCCCCTGGGGCCGACCTGACCCTTAGGGTGTCTCCAGAAGATCAGCTCCGGAGATGAGGCCCTATGACGACTCCACACCCCTCACCATCAGACCTGCTCAGCCTGGGCGAATTCTCGCGCCGCTCACGGCTCAGCCGCAAAGCCCTGCGCCTGTACGACACGCTGGACCTGTTGCCGCCCGCTTGGGTGGACGAGGCCAGCGGTTACCGCTACTACGCCCCCGGGCAACTGGAACGCGCCCGATTGATTGTCCGGCTGCGGCAGCTGAACCTGCCCCTGGCCGAGATCCGGCAGGTGGTAGACGCCCCGGCTGCCGCTCAGGCAGAGCAGCTGCGCGGGCTGTGGCAGCGAGAGCAGCAGGCTTTCGCCAGCCGCGAGGCTCTGGCGCAGTTCCTGATGGACACCCTCAGCGGAGAGACACCCATGACCTACGACATTCGAGTTCGCCGCGTGCCGGCCCAGCAACTGCTGACCGTGACCCGCCATGTTCTGGCTCCGGACCTGCCACAGGCCATCAGCGAGGGCTTTGCTGCCCTGCACCGCCACTTGACCGAGCACGGTGCTCAGCTGAGTGGCGCACCCCTGGTCATTTATCACGGTGAAGTGACCGAAGACAGCGACGGCCCGGCCGAAATCTGCTGGCCGTACCGGGGAGAGCTGCCGGCCCATCCTGACTTCATGCAGCGGCCCGAGCCGGCCTACACCGAGGCCTACGTCACCCTGACCCGCGCCCAGTTTCAGTTTCCTGAAATCCTGCAGGCCTACGCAGCCGTGCAGGCTTATGCCGAGGCACACGGCGAGCGCAGCCTGCAACCGACCCGCGAGGTGTATCCGCGTTACGGTGGCCGCGACTGGAGCGAACTGGAGCCGGGCGACCCTGCCGGCGAGGTGACCTGGCCGTTCGTCCCCACAACCTGATTCGCCAGCGCCTGATTTGTCGGCGCCTGACTCCCAGAGGCCAGGCAGGGAACCATGCTAGACGGACCTGCCTGGATATGTTATGTTATTTACATAAAAGGAGGCAGGAGAGATGCTGCATATTGAATTTACGACCGATCTGGGCGCCAAAGTCACGGTGGATGTCGAGCGGGCCGATCAGGTGATGGACATTCAGCGCCACTATGGCCGCCTGGGCTGGACCAGCGGCGAAGTGCCTTCTGGCGGCTACGTGTTTCCGCTGGATAACGAACCCGATTTCGACTGGTCGCTGATCGGTGCGCGGCCCTGGACCAACCCCGAGGGCGAGGTTATGGTGCTGCACCGCGGCCACGCTTACCGCCGCCGTGAGCTGGAAGCGGTGGACAGCCGCAAGCTGAAGCTACCGAAGGCCATCAAGTACAGCCGCGGCGCCCGCCCCACCGATCCCGAACACCTGCGCGAGAAAGCCGACGGCGAAATCGAGTACGTCACTCTGGCGATCTTCCGTGGGGGCAAGCGTCAGGACCGCTTTGCCGCGCCGCAGCCGGGCCAGGCCCAGGCCGGCGGGCAGCACGCTCCGCGCGGTGAAGGCCAGGGCCGCGCCACGGCGCCGGCGGGCCGCTACGAACCGCGCCCGCAGCCTGAAGGCCAGTCGGTGAGCCGCCCGCCGGCCCGCGCCGCTGCGGCACCGGCCAGCGAAGACACTCCGTTCTGAGCCTGCCCGGTTTTTAAGCTCTCTCAGTAGCCTGGCCCTGGTATCTATGCCAGGGCCAGTGCTTTCTAATTTTTCTCTGCTCCTGTTTAGCCTTGCGCGTCGGTGCCGGGCAATTCCTGCAGGGTGGTCACCTCGAAATTGCGCTGGCGGCCGCCATAGTGAAACGCGGCCAGGTAACCCACCACCTGCCCGCCGGCCCGCTCAGCCAGCCGGGCCAGCGCTGCGCTGGTGCCGCCCGAAGCCACCACGTCCTGCACAATCAACACCTTTTTGCCCTGCAGGTGCTGGGCGTGCCGGGCGTCCAGCCACAGCGTTTCGTTGACACCCAGGCTCATGCTGGGCACCTCCTGAATCAGCGGCTCCTGCATGTAGGTGCGGCGCTTTTTGCGGACCACCACATACGGCAGGCCCGAGCGGTCGCTGATCTCGTGCACCAGCGGCAGGGCGTTGGTCACCACCGTCAGCATGATTTCGGCCTGGGGGTTCAGCAGCGGCACCAGCGCCTCGGCGGCAGCTTTGGTGAATTCGCTGTCGCCCAGGAACTCGACCAGGGGCACCCGCTGCACCGCGCCGACCTGCACCGTGGGCAGCTCACGGGTTACGGAACCGACAGTCACTTGAATGGGAGTCATGCCTGCAGTCTAGGCGAGTGGGCTGGCCGGGGGAGGGGAGTAAATACCTCCGGCCTCCCGCCTCTCCCGCCTCCGGAAATTACAGCTGGGCGCCGGCGGCCTGGGCAGCGGCGCGCAGGGCGTCTGCCCGGTCGGTCTGTTCCCAGGGGAACTCGGGCCGGCCAAAGTGCCCGTAAGCGGCCGTCTGCGCGTAGATGGGCCGCTGCAGGTCCAGCTGACGGATGATGGCCTGCGGGCGGGCGTCGAATTCCTGCCAGACGATCTCGGCCAGTTGGTCGCCCGGCAGCACGCCGGTGCCGTAGGTGTCGATGCGCAGGCTGACCGGCTCAGCCCGGCCGATGGCGTAGGCGATTTCCACCAGGGCGCGGCGGGCCAGCCCGGCGGCCACGATGTTCTTGGCCACGTAGCGGGCGTAGTAGGCGGCCGAGCGGTCCACTTTGGTGGGGTCCTTGCCGCTGAAAGCACCGCCGCCGTGCGGCACCGCGCCGCCGTAGGTGTCCACGATGATCTTGCGGCCGGTCAGGCCGGTGTCGCCGTGCGGGCCACCGATCACGAATTTGCCGCTGGGATTGATAAAGAACTTGGTGTCCTCGTTCAGGTACTTGGCCGGAATCACCTGGCGAATCACGTGCTGTTCCAAGTCGCGCTCCAGCTGCTCGTTGGTCACGTCTTCGTCGTGCTGGGCGCTGATCACCACGGTGTCCACCAGGGTCAGGGTGGCCTCGTGCGGCTCGCCGTCGCGCACCACCGTCACCTGCGCTTTGGCGTCGGGGCGCAGGTAGGGCAGCTCACCGCTGCGGCGCAGTTCGGCCAGCCGGCGGGTCAGGCCGTGCGCCAGCGAAATGGGCAGCGGCATCAGTTCGGGGGTTTCGTCGGTGGCGTAGCCGAACATTAGGCCCTGGTCACCCGCGCCAATGCGCGATTCGGCGTTGGCAGGGTCCTGGCGTTCCGCGTCCGACATCTCGCGCCATTCCTCGGAGGTGTCTACGCCGCTGGCAATTTCGGGGCTCTGCTCGTGAATGGCGACCAGTACGGCGCTGTATTCGGCGTCGAAGCCGTAGGTGGCCTTGGTGTAGCCCACCCGCTGCACCGCTTCGCGCACGGTGCGCTGGATATCCACGTGGGCCTGCTCGGCCCGCACTTCACCGGCCACCACGGCCATGCCGGTGGTCACCAGGGTTTCGACCGCCACGCGGGAGGTGGCTTCCTGCCGCAGAAATTCGTCCAGAATGCTGTCCGAGATGAAGTCGGCCAGCTTGTCCGGGTGCCCTTCGGACACCGATTCGGAAGTATAAAATTTGCGCATCTTGACTCCTTGGCCGGCCCGGAGCCGCCGCTCACGGCGAGAATCCGGAAGAAGGCCGCTCGCCGGTTCGCAGCGTTTGCTTCTTCTGCCTGTAAGCTCCAGGCCGGCGCCGCCGCAGCCGCTGGGGCCGCAACGCATGCTAGGCAGCTTAGCTCAAGGCCCGCCGCGCCCGCCGAACGAAAAGCCCAGTTGGCGGGCGGCGCGGCGGGCCTCTTCTCTGCCCAGACCTCTCCGGCCTCCTGCGCCGGCAGCTGTACGGCCTGCCGGCGCGAAGTTGGCAACACGCGCCGGAACGCAGCATTAAAGTGAAGTAAAGATTTCCCGCTTCCTGCCTTCATCTTGCCCTTTGCCCCCCCGCCTGCTCCTTATCCCCACTTCCGAGGTACCTCTATGATCACCCCATCCTGGCCGACTCCACCTGTGACCTGTCGCCCGAACAGCTGCGTTTTTCCGGCATCCAGACCATGCCGATCCGCATTCATCACGGGGGTCAGGAGTTCGAGAACTCGGAACTGACGCCGCAGCAGATGCTGGACCGGGTGCGCGCCAGCGGCCAGCCGGCCGTGACCCACGCCCCCAACCACGAGGAGTACCTGGGGCTGTACCGCCGGGTGCTGGAGAACGCGGATTCGGCCATCCATATCACGACCAGCCGTGACCTGACCGGCACCTACGCGGCGGCGGTGCGGGCCGCCGGCGAACTGGGCGGCCGGGTGCAGGTGGTGGACTCGCGCTACGCGTCCTACGCGCTGGGTGCTCAGGCGCTGCGGGCCGCCCGCTGGGCCGATCAGGGCGCCGACGTGATGCAGATTGTCAGCCGCCTGGGCGAGCTGCAAAGCCAGATGCTGTTTCTCTTTGCGGTGGAGCGGCTGGAATTCCTGCGCATCAACGGCCGCATCGGCCCGGCGGCCGCCTTTGTGGGCAACCTGCTGGGCCTGAACCCTTTGATCGAACTGCGCAGCGGCCAGATGATGTCGGCCGGCCGCGCCCGCGGCCAGAAAGCTGTGCTGCGTGAACTGTCCAAATATGCGCTGGAACAGCAACAGACCCGCCAGGGCCCGGTAGAAGTCACCTGCGTCTACACGGCGGGCGGCGACCAGGGCGCGGCGCTGCTGCGCCAGGAGCTGACCTATCTGCACGCCCGCGACGGAGGGATACACCCGCTGGGCGCCGGGATCACCGCCAACGCCGGCCCGGCTTACGGCCTGCTGATGATGCCGGCCGAGTAAGCGGGAACGCAGAGAGCCAAAAGCACCGAGAACCCAGAGCACCGAGAATGCAGGCAGCGGCTGAAAGCCCAGGCAAGAAGCGCCGTTATACTGCCCGCGATGTCCCTCGACGCTGTTCTTCAGGCCACTGCCCACATCCAGTCATGGCTGGACGACCCGCCCGGCGAAGCGGTCGTCCGCCAGTGCATTGTCCTGCGGCTGCTGCAGGCGGCCGGGTTCGATATCTGGAACCCGGCCGAAGTGGTGCCTGAAGAGACCAATGTCACCGGCAACCGCGCCGACTTTCTGATTCGGCGCGGCGCGGGCAAGTTTGCGCTGGAAATCAAGGGCATGGGAATCACGGTGGGACCAAAGGAATACCAGCAGGCCGCCACCTACGCCGTGAATGAAGGCAGCCGCTGGGCCATCGTGACCAACGGCCGGGTGTGGGTGGTGATTGGCGAACATCTGCCCGGCAAGTGGGAAGACCGGGTGGCGCTGAAAATCGAAATGGGGGAAGGCGACAGCTTCGCCGCTGATTTTTTCACCCTGCTGGACGCTGAAGTCTGGGCGGCGGACGCTTTTGCCGCAGCGGTAGAGAAAGTCCGCAGCCAGCAACAACAGCGGCGTGATGAGGCGCGCATTCGCCGTGAGAAGCGGCCGGTGGTGGAGCAGACCCAGGCCGAATTTGAGATTGCCACTTTCGAGAAAGCCGCCGAGGCGGCGGTGAAGATGGGCCGGATCACGGAGGCTGAGCGGGATGTCTTGGTAGGCGACACAGGGGCTAATAAAGCTGGAAGGATGTCACTACCGAGCGGCGCTGACACGGTTTGTCTGTACTTTTCAGTCTCGGGTGCTCAGGCACAGGCTCGTTTCTGTTCCACTACAGGCCGTTTTACAGTACTGGCTGGCAGTCAAGCTGTCGCGCAGGCGCGGACATACGCTGAAGGGATCGAGAAAGCGCGCCAGAAACTCTTGCAAGGTGGAGTGCTGAAGCAGGAAGGCGACTTTCTGGTTTTTCAGCGAGACCATGAGTATCAAACGCCCAGCGGCGCAGCGGCAGCAATTGCTGGCGGCGCCCGAAACGGCTGGGAAGTCTGGAAAGACGCTGAAGGCCGCCCCGCTCAGCAGTACCGCCCCGTATGAACGCCGAGCGTCTCTCCAAGCGCCTCGCTTACCTGCTGCGCCACGCTCCGCACGAAGCGGGCCTGACCCTGGAGCGCGGCGGCTGGGTGCCACTGGCCCCGCTGCTGGCTTTCCTGAACGTGTCGCGCGCGCAGGTTGAGCAGGTGGTGCGGAACGATGCCAAGGGCCGCTACAGCCTCAGCCCAGACGGTCAGAAAATCCGCGCCAATCAGGGCCACAGCGTGCCGGTGGACCTGGGCCTGGAACCGCAGGTGCCGCCTGCCACGCTCTATCACGGCAGCTATCAGGGCGCGCGGGTGGGCATTGCCCGCCAGGGGCTGAAAGCCATGAACCGCCACCATGTCCACCTCAGCGCCGATACTGCTACGGCCCTCAGCGTGGGGCTGCGGCGCGGCTGGCCGCTGCTGTTTGCGGTGGACGCGGGCCGGATGCATGCGGCCGGGTTCACTTTTTACCGCTCGGACAACGGCGTGTGGCTGGTGGACGCCGTGCCGACCGAGTACCTGACCGAGCTGCCTGCGCCTGGGCAAAGTGGGCGGGGCTGACCATCTGTCAGCAGCCGCAGGGAGTAAGATGAAAAGCAGTTCAGGGCCCAGGCCCCGGAGAGACAACCGGAGGCCGTGCACGGACCAGGAACTGACCTCTTTCGGGGCGGGGTGAAATTCCCCACCGGCGGTAAGCCCTTTGGGGGCGCGGGCCGTCCCGCGTCCCCCGAGCGGAGCGAGCAAAAGCAATAGCTTTGGCTTTGGCTCCGCCCAGCAGGGTTCAGCCCGCGAAGCCTGCCGACTTTCCATAACCGGGTGGGCCCGACCCAGTGAGATTCTGGGGCCGACAGTGAAAGGGCCTTTGCCGGCCCTGCAGTCTGGATGGGAGAAAGGGGACACGCCTCAGCCCGCCAGACCCCGGCGGGCCGCGTAGCCGCTGTGAACAATGAACTGACAGGTCACCGCCGTTCTCCGCCCGGCGCGGACGCCCAGGACGAGGCCATGATGGCCCTGGCCCTGGCCGAAGCCCAGCGTGGTCTGGGCCGCACCAGTCCCAATCCGCCGGTGGGCTGCGTCATCGTGCAGCCGGGAGCGGGCGGCGCCGAAGTGGTCGGCCGGGGGTTTCATCCCCGGGCCGGCGAACCTCACGCCGAGGTCTTCGCGCTGCGTGACGCTGGCGAGCAGGCACATGGCGCCACCGCTTATGTGACGCTGGAACCGTGCAGCCACTACGGCCGCACCCCGCCCTGCGCCGACGCCCTGATTGCAGCCGGCGTGGCGCGGGTGGTGGTGGCGGCCGGCGACCCTAACCCGCAGGTAAACGGCCAGGGCATCGCCAAGTTACGGGCCGCCGGAATACCGGTGCAGACCGGCGTGCTGGAAGCCGAAGCTTTGCGCCAGCAGGCCGGTTTCCGCTCGCGCATTCTCAGGGGCCGCCCGCACGTCATCTACAAGTACGCCATGACGCTGGACGGCAAAGTGGCCGCCCTGGACGCCGCCGGCGGCAGTGAGGCCAACGGTGCCGTGACCGGCCCGGCTGCCCGCGCCCGCGTGATGGGGTGGCGCAACGAGTGCGACGCCATCGCGGTAGGCGTGGGCACTGCCCTGACCGACGACCCGCTGCTGACCACCCGCGGCGTTCCTGAGGGCCGCGACCCTCGCCCGGTGATTTTCGACCGTCAGGGTCGCCTGCCGCTGACCGCCCGCGCCTTGCAACCGCGCAATGGTGAGGGGGCCGTGGTCGTGACTGCGCCGGGCACCGATGCTGCCGCACTGGCCGCTGCCGGCGTGACAGTGCTGCCGGCGGACAGTCTGGAGGAAGCCCTGTGCGGCCTGGCCGACCTGGGCGTGTCCACCCTGCTGCTGGAAGGCGGGCCCACGCTGGCTTCAGCCTTTGCTGCCGCCGGCCTGATTGACGAGGTGCGCGCTTTTATCGCCCCCAAGCTGCTGGGCGCCGGCCTGCCCCCGCTGGCCGCGCCGCTGCGCCAGATGGCTGGGGCGCAGCCGCTGAACGTGTATAGCGTGGAGCAACTGGGCCAGGACATTCTCATTCAGGGCCTGATGGGCTGACTGCAAGGCAAAAGGAAGAGAGAGCAAAGATGTTTACCGGAATCATTACTCAGCTGGGCCGGGTGGCCCATTCCGAACAGAAAAACGGCGGGGTCAGCCTGCGCATCGCGCCGCAGCAGCCCTGGACCGACCTGGACTTGGGCGAGTCCATCGCCTGCAACGGCACCTGCCTGACCGTTACCGGCTGGGACGAAGGCACCTTCGGGGTGGACCTCAGCCAGGAAACGCTGGCGAAAACGGCCCCGCACTGGAACGCGGGCGACATTCTCAATCTGGAGCGGGCCATGCGCGCCGGCGACCGCTTCGGCGGGCATATCGTAAGCGGGCATGTGGACGGCGTCGGAGAAATCAGGTCGGTCAGCCCGGCCGAGGGCGCCTACGTGATGACGGTCCGTGCGCCCGAGTTTCTGGCCCCCTACCTGATGCCCAAGGGCAGCATCACCGTGGATGGCGTCAGCCTGACCATCGTGGACAGCGGCGGCCCCGCCGGCAGCCTGCCTGAGCTGCAGGACAACGAATTCACCCTCTGGCTGGTGCCGCACACTCTAGAAGTGACCACCCTACACGCCTGGGCGCCGGGCCGCCCCGTGAACCTGGAAGCCGACCAGATGGCGAAATATCTGGACCGACTGCTGGCCTTCCGTGAACAGCGCCGGGCCGCCCTCCCGCCCACCGACCCCCTCACCATGACCCCCCAGGAGAACGCCTGATGACTCAACTCGCCTCTATTCCCGAACTGCTTGAAGAACTGCGCGCCGGCCGCCCCATCGTGGTGGTAGACGACGAAAACCGCGAAAACGAGGGTGACCTGCTGATTCCGGCCGCAACCGCCACGCCGCAGTGGGTGAACTTCATGGCCCGCGAGGGCCGCGGCCTGATCTGCGTGACCCTGACCGGCGACCGCGCCGAGCGCCTGAACCTGCACCCGATGGTGGACAGCAGCACCGACCCCAACGGCACCGCCTTTACCGTCAGTGTGGACCACCGCTCCAACACCACCGGCATCAGCGCTTTTGACCGCTCGGCCACTGTCGCCGCGCTGCTGTCCGACGACTCGCAGCCGGCCGATTTCCGCCGCCCCGGGCACATCTTTCCGCTGGTGGCCCGCCCCGGCGGCGTACTGCGCCGCGCCGGCCACACCGAAGCCGCCTGCGACCTGGCGCGGCTGGCCGGCTTCGCGCCGGTGGGCGTAATCTGCGAAATCATGGGCGACGACGGCGAGATGTCTCGCCTGCCCGACCTGCTTGAGTTTGCCGAGCGGCATGAGCTGAAGATAGGCAGCATCGAGGCCCTGATCGCCTACCGCATGGAGAACGACCCCTTTATGCAGGTGGAAGCCGAGGCACAGCTGCCCACCCGGTATGGTGACTTCCGCATCGTGGGCTTCCGCGACAGCCTCAGCGGGGCCGAACACGTGGCGCTGGTGATGGGCGAGGTCACCCCCGAGCCACTGCTGGTGCGGGTCCACTCCGAGTGCCTGACCGGTGACGCTTTTCACTCGCTGCGCTGTGACTGCGGGCCGCAGCTGGACGCCGCCATGGCCGCCATCGCTGAAGAGGGCCGGGGCGTCATCGTCTACCTGCGTCAAGAAGGCCGCGGCATCGGCCTGCTGAACAAGATTCGCGCCTACGCCCTGCAGGACCAGGGCGACGACACGGTAGAAGCCAACCTGAAGCTAGGCTTCCCCGCCGATGCCCGCGACTTCGGTATCGGGGCGCAGATGCTGCACCTGCTGGGCGCCCAGCGGCTGCGGGTGATGACCAACAACCCCATGAAGCTGCATTCGCTGAGCGGCTTCGGGCTGGAAGTCAGCGAGCGGGTGCCGCTGCACGTGGGCGAGGCTCCCGAAAATGCCGGCTACCGCCAGACCAAGCGCGAGAAGATGGGGCACTTGGACTGAAGGCATTAAGGTTTGCTGATGAGCAAATGTGCTTGCGGTGAGCAAAAAATTAGTGTGCAATGTGCAGAGAGGAATTTTATGAAAAAAACCGTCTTCTTGATCTCTGCCCTGGCCCTGGCCATTACTTCTTGTGCTCCAAAGTACAATGCTGCAACAGAAAAGCCTGTTTCTGCTCTCGGCTGTACTGAGATCAAGACTGAATTGACTCAACTCCAGCGTATCCGTGCTGAAGCTGAAAGCAAATCTGGACTGAGCAAGGAAAATGTCGGCCTGACCTTGCTTTTCTGGCCGGCTGCTGCTCTCAACGAAATTGATAACCGTGATGTCATCCAGAAAGTAGACACGCGCACAGCGGAACTGGTTAAGGCTAACGCGGCTAAAAGCTGCCCCGACTTGAAGTGACCTAGAGAGGACCCTGGCCTCCACTCTTCATACCTGAAAGAGTGGAGGTCAGTGGTGCAATTCATAGCTCTTTACAGCACCGTATCCGAGGCGTTCCACTGCCCAGCGCTGCGCTTGCCTTCGCGGTCGGCGTGGCGCTTTTCCAGGTAGGCGATGATGGCGTCGGCCACGTCCACGCCGCTGCTGCGCTCGATGCCTTCCAGGCCCGGTGAGGAATTGACTTCCATCACCACCGGGCCATTTTTGCTGCGCAGCAGGTTCACGCCGGCCACGTCCAGCCCCATCACCCGGGCGGCCTGAATGGCGGTCGAGCATTCCTCCTCGCTGAGGCTGACCGGCAGCGCGGTGCCGCCCCGGTGCAGGTTGGAGCGGAACTCGCCCTCGGCAGCCTTGCGCATCATGCTGGCGACCACCTCGCCGCGTGGGCTGAGGGGCGCCAGCAGGCCCACCTGTTGCACCGGCAGGCGGTTGAGCCCGCGCTGCCACAGAATGGCCGCCAGCGCGGTGCCTACCAGTGTCATGAAAGCCAGGGCGCCCCAGCCGGGGGGCACGCCTGCTAGGGCCGGCGCGGCCGGCAGGGCAAACGGCAGCAGCAGTGTCCCGCCGATGGTAAGCTCCCAGGCCACCTGATCCAGTGGGCGGGCGCCGGGCGGCGGTCCCCAGCGGCTGAACAGTACGGTGCCCAGCGCGTTGGTCAGGGCGAAACCCAGCGGCAGCGCCAGCCCTAGCAGGCTGAGGTGCTCGCCCCCGCTCAGGCTGATCAGGGCCACACCGGCCAGCCCGGCGCCGGCCAGGGTCAGATTCAGTGGGGTGGGTTTCTGGCCCAGCAGCGGCCAGGCCAGCAGAATGACCAGCATGGCGCTACTGGCCCCCACCGTGGCTGCCACGCCGCCAGGCAGATGCAGGGCAGCGCCGTACAGCAACACGAAAAACAGCGCCTGGCGTAGCACCGCCAGCACGGTGATGCGGCCCCACCAGCCGGGCGGCGGCAGCCGGCGCGACAGGGCCAGCAGCACCAGCCCGGCCGGCAGGATTCGCAGCGTGCCCAGCAGGAGCGCGGGCAGCTCACTGACAAAAGTGGTGGTCAGCAGGTAGGTGGTCCCCCAGATCAGCGGCGCCAGGGCTGTCAGGAGCAGGTCGCGGTTCATAGAAGGGATTATGCGCCGTGCTGTGTGCAAGTCGGCAGTCACGCACCGCGCTACAGTGGAGCTATGTTCCGGCTGGTGATGGTGAACTTGGTGCTCGGTTGCTTGCTGGGCGCTGCCTTCCTGGCTACTCAGTCGGAGCCTGTGGAGCGTACTCGGCGCATCTGGGCGTAGGCCGGCACGGCGTTTGCGGCCCCCACGCCACAGCCAGTGCAGTTCCCGAACCTGCCACTTCCGGCAGAGTATCTACGGGAGAATTGCCGCGAATGCTTAGAGGCCCCAGCGTTTGCAGGCTCCAGCTACTCGCATGAGGAACGTCAGCTCACCATCTACACCAATACCCGCGACCCGCAGCAGCAACAGGCCGCTTACCGGGCAGCGCTGCGGTTCCGTGGCAAGGACTGGCAAGCTCAGGGCATGAATCTGGAGAGTCCTCATTTCGAGGTCAGGAAGTACAGTCTGCTGCAAAGGTTGCAGGTGCGTTACCTGGCAACCCAGGTGCTGGATCGGCTGGAGGAGGCAGAAACTCAGGTTGGATCATACGGTGAAGAGCAAGTGCCGCTCAAACAGTCGGCCAGCATCCCGCAGGCCCGCGCCTTTATGCGGAGCTACGGGATCCCGGATGAGATGGTGGGATTTGTCCAGGGAGAAGGGCTTTATCCCCTGGAGTATTTACACCCGACAATGGAAGCCGAAATCTTAGCGCCCCGCCTCATGGAGCGAGGCGAACAGATGCCGATACGTCTGAGGCTGCTGTTTGAACGCTCCTTGCCCTTCTGTTTTCCGGCGCCGGTGCCGCCCTGGCGTGTGGTACGGCTGGATACCGAAGAAGTGGTGCGCCTGCGCGCAGAAACGGTCAGCGAAACCTACAGATGCTCTGAATTTTTTGGCCCGCCCCCCACACCTCCCGGCGAATATCTGCTTCCAGAGAGTGGGCCTCTGTTATGGGACATGCGGGGAGATGACGGCCATCCTCTGGCTCCGGGGCGTTACGTACTGCAAATGGAAGCAGCCTATGCGCGGCCCGCCGATTTCCTCTTTGAAGTTGTCGGGCCCGGCGGCAAGACACCGCTCAAGCGGGCGCAGTCGCTCTGGCACAGCTGGTTCTACTAGAGCACTCGAAAGACGCATACCCTGTTCCGCCATGTATAGCCATGTGTAGTGGGTGGGAATATGGCGGAATGTCTGTCCGGCTCCGGCGCAGAATTCCGGCTCTGAGGGTGCCAGAGCCGGAACCTGCCATCACAGCACGCTCAGTTCGCTGCCTTCCAGGTGCTTTAGGTGCCCCGGCAGACCTCCCTCGTCGGCCTCCTGAAAGACCTGCTCGGCCTTGTAGCTGGAGCGGCTCAGCGGGCTGGCGACCACTTCCAAGAAGCCCAGGCTCAGGCCCTCGTCGCGGATTTCGTTGAACTCGGCCGGGGAGATGTAGCGCTCCACCGGCAGGTGGTGCTGGGTGGGGCGCAGGTACTGCCCGAAAGTCACCACGTCCACCCCGGCGGCGCGCAGGTCCTTCATCGCCTGGGTGACTTCCTCGCGGGTTTCGCCCAGGCCCAGCATGATGGAGGTTTTGGTGACCACGTCGGGTCGGTACTGTTTGGCGTGGCGCAGCACCTCGATGGTCTGCCAGTACCCGGCGCGGCGGTCGCGCACCGGGTGGGTCAGCCGCTCCACCGTTTCCAGGTTCTGGGCGTAGGTGTCCACGCCGGTGTCCAGCACCAGTTCCACGCAGGCCTTGTTGCCGCCGAAATCGGGGGTCAGGCTTTCTACGCGGGTGCCGGGGTTCAGCCGCTTGATGGCCGTGATGGTCTTGGCGAAGTGGTAGGCGCCGCCGTCGGGCAGGTCGTCGCGGTCCACCGAGGTCAGCACCACGTATTTCAGGCCCATCAGCTTCACGCTTTCAGCCACGCTCTGCGGCTCGTTCAGGTCCAGCAGGCCGCGCGGGTTGCCGGTGTCCACCGCGCAGAACTTGCAGGCGCGGGTGCAGATGTGGCCCATCAGCATGAAGGTGGCGGTGCCGCGCGACCAGCATTCCCCGATGTTGGGGCACATGGCTTCCTCGCAGACAGTGTGCAGCCCGT
The DNA here is from genome assembly GCF_946848805.1 of Deinococcus sp. Marseille-Q6407. Lineage (NCBI taxonomy): Bacteria > Thermotogati > Deinococcota > Deinococci > Deinococcales > Deinococcaceae > Deinococcus > Deinococcus sp. Marseille-Q6407. The sequence continues at coordinate 39,689 of NZ_CAMPFU010000003.1, read as the reverse complement.
GTTCCTTCACGATAGAGCGCACCTCGCCGTACACGCCGCCGGTGGGCAGGCGCACTTTCAGCCACTCGGGCTTCTTGTCGCGGGTCTTGACACTGCCTTTGCGGTAGATGCCGTTCTTGATGAAGGTGGGTTCCTTCTGCTGGGGAGTAGCCGAGTTGGTGGCCGGGTCATTGGTTTGGGTCATTGCAAGGACTCCTTTTGGGCAGGCCCCTTCTGAGCGGGCCCCTGGGAGGAAGATTCTGGAGACGGGAAAGCGGCGGGCAGGCTGAAATCGTAGTCCTGAAAGGTAGCGTTGAAAGCGCGGATCAGGGCGTGTTTGGCTTCGTCCATCTTGGCGCTGCGCCCCAGGCCGCGCAAGTCGTATTCGCGCTGCACGCTGGTCATCTGGGTGTCGCTCAGGCCGCAGGGCACGATCAGGTCGAAGTGGTGCAGGTTGGTGCTCACATTCAGCCCGATGCCGTGCAGCGCCACGTTCCGCTTGACCGCCACGCCGATAGAAGCGATTTTCTGGTTGCGGCTCAGGCCGTTCACGTCGCGCGGCGAGACATACACGCCGGCGTAACCGGGATTGGGGCGGGCGTCGGCCAGGCCCAGCTCGGTCAGGGCCGCCACGGTGGCGGCTTCCAGCAGCCGCAGAAAGTCGCGCACCCGCCGCCCCACCGGAAAAATGGCGTAGGCCACCAGCTGCCCAGGGCCGTGGTAGGTCACGTCGCCGCCGCGCTCCACCTCCAGCACCTCGATGCCTTGCCCGGCCAGATACTCGCGTGTGACCACAATATTCTCGCCCTCGCGGGCCTTGCGGCCCAGCGTCAGCACCGGCGGGTGTTCCAGCAGCAGCAGCGTGGGCGTGCCGCCCGCCGCCACCTGTTCGTGCAGCTGATGTTGCAGGTCCCAGGCCTGGCGGTAGGGCACGGCGCCCAGGTCCAGCACGCCGAACGGCCGGCCCCCGGTGGGCGGCGGAGAGGTTACAGAAGTCAGGGTCACGCCTGGCATTCTAGGACCGCGCCGGGGCCGGGTTGGTAGCGCTGTCCAGCTTGACCGACAGCCTGGGATGGTGAAGCGGCTTAGGCCCAGTGGTGAATCGGGGCCGGCCTCCACTCCACTGGCCCCTGCCTCAACTGGTCAGACCTTCCGCGCAGTATCAAACCTCTTTTCTGGAAGCTGTACAAGAGGCTCAGGCAACGGGTAGCGGCCTAGGTGACACGCTGACGTGGAACATAGACGAAATCAGCGCCGACTTTGACCGCGTATTGCAGCATCTGACCCGCTTTGAGCCACCTGCCGAGCCACCTGCCGGCTTCGTCCACAGCGAGTACCGCTGGCTGGTCGAGGGTAAAACTTATCTGGGCCGCGTGTCTCTTCGCCATACGCTCAATGACCACTTGCGCGAGTCTGGTGGTCACATCGGCTACGAAATCCGGCCCAGCCAGCAGCGCAGAGGCTACGGAACACTGATCTTACGGCTGGCTCTGGAACGAGCGCGGGAGCTTGGGCTGGAGCGCGTGCTGGCGTACTGGAAGGCGAAGTCAGGGTGCCTCAGCAGAAAAAACCCATCCAGCGCTACTGGTTAACGCTCTGATGGGCCTGCCTGTCCCGGAGTGCGCTGGAGCCTGAAAACTAGAAGGCGGGCGGCACCACCGCTCCATAAAAAGTCCCCTGCCGCTATTTCAGCGGGGCAGGGGGGAGGGCCTAAAGGCCCTGGCGCCTCAGAGGTCGCAGCTCAGCTCGCGCTCGCCAGCCGCGCTAAGGGTCACGACCTTGAACTCGGTCTTGCCTTTGCGGTCCTTTTGCCAGGCCCAGATGCGGTTGTTTTCGTAACCGATCTTGTAGGTGTCGCCGTCCTCACGGGCGTCCTCGGCCAGGTCTTCTTTCCAGTCGTTGTAGATCGCCGTGCGCCGGGCCTTCAGCTGCTGGGTGTTCAGCTGCCGGCCGTAGCGTTCGGTGTCCAGGTCGTAGTCGGCGCGGCAGACTTTGCCAGTGTACTGGCGCGACAGGGCATTGGCTTCGCTGCGGACAGCGGCCGTCACGCTTTCGGCAGCGGCGCTGGACACGAGCAGGGCGGCGGCGGTCATTCCAAGGAGTTGCAGTTTCATGCCTCTCAGCATAAAAAAGTTGCAGTCCCGCGCTGATGCGGTGGCCTCGGCCTTTTCTTGCGCTCCTTCGCTGCCGCGCTTCCCCTTGAGCCTGGTCCTGTCCCCACGTATAGTAGGAAGGTCTGCCCCGCGTCGCGAGCGTGGGTGCGTTCTGTCAAGAATGTCTCGGCCTGCCGGGAGCGCTGCCCTTCCCCGGGCGTCCTACCGGCCGGAACACCCCAAATCCCACTTCAGAGACAGTCCGCTGACCCAAGAGGAGAGTTTTTATGACCAAAGTGAACCGTGGCGACATCCTGCGCGCCGTCGAGCAGCCCCACATCCGCCAGGGCCTGCCCAGCTTCCAGCCCGGCGATACCATCCGCGTCACCACCAAAGTGGTGGAAGGCAACCGCACCCGTAACCAGGCCTTTGACGGCGTGGTGATTGCCATCAACGGCTCGGGCAGCCGCAAGAGCTTTACCGTTCGCAAGATCTCCTTCGGTGAAGGCGTGGAGCGTGTCTTCCCCTTCTCCAGCCCCCGCCTGGACTCCATTCAGGTGCTGGAACGCGGTAAGGTGCGCCGCGCCAAGCTGTACTACCTGCGTGAACTGCGCGGTAAGGCCGCCCGCATCAAGTCCGACCGCAACCGCGTGATGAAGGACGCCGAAGTCGCCAAGGAAGAAAAGGCCAAGGCCGACGCCGCCGCCCGTGAAGCCGAAGCCCGCGCTCTGGAAGCCCGCGCCCAGGCCGAAGCTGAAGCTCAGGCTGCCGCCGAAGCCGAAGCCCGCGCTCAGGCCGAAGCCGAGCAGAACGCTCAGAACGACGACCAGAGCGGCGAAGCCGGTACCGACGCTCCGGCTGCCACCGATAACGAAGCCGCCGAGGCCGCTCCCGGTGAAGCTGGTGCCGAAGCCGCCGCCGACAAGGCCTGAAGCCCCTTCTGCCCTTTGCTGAAGATCCCGCCTCCTTCTGGGGGGGCGGGGTTTTCTTTTGGCGGGTAGGGCTGCGCCTGAAGCCCCCTGGTGCTTTCGCCCTTTAAACTCAGGGGTATGCGTGGATTTCAGCCTGTTTCGGAGCCGCACCGTCAGCACCCGGCCGCCGAGGTACAGTTGCCCCGGCGCGGCACCCGGCACTCGGCCGGCTACGACTTCGTGACGCCGGTGGACCTGACGGTTCTGCCTGGCGAACTGGTGCGGGTGGCCACCGATGTCAAGGCGTATATGCAGCCGGGCGAGGTGCTTCAGATTTACGTGCGGTCCAGCGCCGGTCTGCGGGGGCTGATGCTGGCCAACACGGTGGGGATTGTGGACGCCGACTATTATGGCAACCCGGACAACGACGGCAACATCGTGCTGGCGCTGCGGAACCTGGGCGCCGAGCCGTTCGAGGCCCACGCCGGCGACCGCATTGCCCAGGGCGTATTCATGCCGTACCTGCTGGCCGACGGCGACGACGGCTTCAGCAGCGGCGAAGTGCGGTCTGGCGGCTACGGACACACCGGCCGCTGACCCCCTCCAGTCAATAGACTGTCTGTTATGACATCACCTTCCCACCGCCGGCCTGCGGAGTTGCCGCTGCTGCTGGCTTTCGATCTGGACGGCACCCTGGTGCCAGAACTTGGCAACGAGGTGCCGGTGAAAACAGCCCAGGCGCTGCGGCGTCTGCACGGCCTGGGCGTGCACCTGGCCGTGATTACCGGGCGCGATCTGGTGCCGGAAGCTATTGCTCAGGCTGCTCCCTTCAGCGCCCTGGCCTCGCAGAACGGGGGCCGGGTGGTGATTGGAGGAGAGCTGCACACCTCGGCGAGCTTTACCCCCGAAGAACTGGAAGCCATCCTGGCCCACGAGCTGGAAGGGGCGCGGCTGATTCTGTATTCCGACGGCACTCTGTATCTGGACCCGCCTCCAGAAGGCCAGCTGCCCGGCTGGATTGCCACCCGTGGCTACCGGCCGCTGGCCGAGGCACGCGGGCAGGTGATTGAAAAAGTGGGCTTGCACCACGCAGGAGTAGCTGGGCACGCCGCGCGGCTGCGGGCTGGTCAGCCACAGCTGGTGCTGACCGGCGCTCAGCCACCTTACGAGCAGTACCTCACCGTGACGCCGAGCGGGGCACACAAGGGCGCGGCGCTGACCCGGATGGCAGAGGCGCTGAAGGTGCCGCTGTCCCGCACCGCCGTGTTTGGCGACACCGACAACGACATCGCCATGTTTGAAGTGGCCGGCTACGCGGTGCAGCTGGGCACCTTGCCGCTGCTGGCCCAGCATGCCAACGAGCAGCTGGCTGGACCGGCCGAGTTGGGAGCGTGGCTGGACCACCTGGCCGACAGCCTGGAGGCGCAGGCATGAGCGGGCGGCCACGTCCACAGGGACTGCCGCTGCTACTGGCTTTCGATTTCGACGGTACCCTGGTGCCCGACGGCGACCCACAGCTGCCGCCGGACCTGCCTGCGGCGCTGGGGCGACTGCAACAGCGCGGTGTTCGGCTGGCCGCCATTACCGGGCGTGACGTGTTGCCTCCCGGTATCGAAGACGCCATTTCTTTCGACGCGGTCGCCACCCAGAACGGCGGGCAGGTCACGGTGGGCGGTGAGGTGAAGCAGGTCCTCTACTTCAGCGACGAGGAACTGGCGGCAGTGCTGGACCACGCCATGCCCGGCGCACGGCTGGTGATGTTCTCGGGCGGGCAGATGTACGTGGACCTGCCAGAAGATCAGGTGCCCACTGCCCAGCAGCTGGCCCGTAGCCCCCGCCCCACCGCCGAGGTGCCGCGCGGGCGGGTACAGAAGGTGAACTTCTTTCATGAGGGTGTGGCCGCGCACGCCGCGCACCTGCGGCAGCATTGGCCGGATTTGACTGTGACCGGCGCCCAGCCACCCTACGGCCAGATGATGACGGTGACCCCCCGTGGGGCCCACAAGGGAGCCGGCATCACCCTGCTGGCCGAGGCGCTGGAAATCCCGCTGGCCCGCACAGTCGCCTTCGGGGACAGCGACAACGACATCGCCATGTTCAAGGTGGCCGGATACGTGGTGCAGTCGGGCACCCTGCCGCTGCTGCACGATTACGCCGACGAGAGCATTGCCGGGCCGCATGAGTTGGTAGCCTGGCTGGATAGCCTGCTGGTTGACCTCTGAACTTTTCTTTTTCGGCACAAAAAACCCCGCCACCTGGGCGGGGTTTTGCGTAAGCGCCAGCCGGGGGCTGGACACCTGGGCTGAAAAATTAGCGCTTGGAAAACTGGGGCGCGCGGCGGGCCTTCTTGAGGCCGTACTTCTTACGCTCGACTTCGCGGGCGTCGCGGGTCAGCAGGCCCTGGGGCTTGAGCTGGGTGCGGAAGTCAGGGTTGCTCTGCACCAGCGCGCGGGCGATGCCCAGCTTGATGGCGTCGATCTGACCGCTGGGGCCGCCGCCTTTGACAGTGATGACGGTGTCGTAGCGGCCGGCAGTGCCGGTTTCACGGAAGCCCTGCAGGGCCTGGAAAGCGCGCAGCACGCCCTGGAAGTAGCTCTGGAAATCCTTGCCATTCACCGTGATCTTGCCTTCGCCAGGGCGGAGGAACACGCGGGCCACGGCGCTCTTGCGGCGTCCGGTGCCGTAGAACTGCTCAGTCTTATCGGCCATTTTGAACCTCGATCACTTGGGGCTGTTGGGGGGCGTGGGGGTGCTTGTCACCGGCGTAGACCTTCAGGCGGCTGTGCATGGCACGGCCCTGACGGCCCTTGGGCAGCATGCCGTACACGGCACGTTCGATGACGCGTTCGGGGTGCTTGGCCAGCGCTTCACGGGCGGTTTCGGTCTTGAGGCCGCCCTGGTAACCGGTGTAGCGGGTGTACACCTTGTCGTCCAGCTTTTTGCCGGTCAGCACGACTTTGTCGGCGTTCAGTACGATCACGAAGTCGCCGTTGATCATGTTGGGGGTGAAGTCGGGGCGGTGCTTGCCGCGGATACGGCTTGCGACCAGCGTCGCCAGGCGGCCCAGGGGAACGCCGGCGGCGTCCACCACGACCCAGTTCTGCTCATCGTTTTTGGGGATGTAGGTTTTCACCTTGTACTCCAGTGCTTTAGGGGATTTCTGCGCTCCGGGCTTGCCGGATGGCAGATAGGGTTGGCGGTTGGTTTGCACGTCGCTAGCACTTCGGGGCAGAAGTGTCCAAGCGGGAAACCTCCGGGTGCCGGCCCGGCGTCTCGGCCCTACCAAGCGCGAAACACTAAAGGTGAGTCTATCAGGCCCTGGGGAGCGGGGCAAGGCGGGAGGCGGCGGCTGTTTTCCGGGCCACGCTCCCCGAAGGCGAGGCGGCCGACCATCGCTCCTAGGGCCCCCTGCTAGCATCGGGCAATGCCTGCTGGCCGCTCCAGAACGTCCAAAACGTCCAACCTGTCTCCGGCTCGGATTCCGGCGCAGACCCTCAAAGGCACCGGCAACGGCACCCTGCCGCCGATGCTGCAGCAGTACGTTTCCATGCGCGATGAGGTCCAGGAGGAGTTTCCCGGCGCGTTGCTGCTGTTTCAGGTGGGCGATTTTTACGAGACGTTCGGGGAAGACGCCGAGCGGGCCGCGCGGCTTTTGGGCCTGGCGCTGACCCACAAATCCAGCAAGGATTTCTCGACGCCGATGGCCGGGGTGCCGGTCCGCACGCTGGACAGCCAGATCGAGAAGTTGCTGGCGCAGGGGGTGCGGGTGGCGGTGGCCGATCAGGTGGAAGAACCCGGCTCCGGACTGGTGGCCCGCGAGGTGACGCAGCTGCTGACCCCCGGCACTCTGACCGACGCGCGCTGGCTGGGCGCCGACGAGAACTATCTGGCGGCGGTGGCGACCGGCGAAGGCTACGCCCTGAGCCTGCTGGACGTGTCTACCGGCGAGTTTCGCTGCGCCGCCTTTCATACCCGCACGGCGCTCTACGACGAGCTTTCGCGCTGGCGTACCCGCGAGGTTTTGCTGGCCCCGGAGCTCTCGGAGAATGGTGCCCTGCTGGCCGACTTTCAGAGCCGCTTTGCAGTGATGCTGTCGCCGGCCAATTTCGGGGAAGAGGCGGCCGCGGCCGAGTTGCAGGCAGTGCTGGGCGAGGTGCCGGGCACCCTGGATTCGCCGGCGCTGCGGCGGGCCTGCGGCGCGGTGCTGGGGTACGCCCGGCTGACGCAGCAGGGCCGGCTGGAGATGGTGCGCCGACTGACCCGCTTTCAGCCGGGGGCCCACATGGCGCTGCCCGACAGCACGCTGCGGGCGCTGGAAGTCTTTGCGCCCAATTCGCCGCAGGGCCTGAGCCTGATGGACGTGCTGAGCGACACCCGCACCGCCGGGGGCCGCCGCCGGCTGCGGGCCTGGCTGCGGGCGCCGCTGCTGGACGCTCTGAGCATTGCCGCCCGGCAGGACAGCGTGGAGACGCTGGTCCGGCAGCCTGACCTGCGGGCCGGCGTGCGGGCGCTGCTCTACCGCGCCCACGACCTGGAACGGCTGGCGGCGCGGGTGTCTACCCGCCGGGCCACCCCGCGTGAGGTAGCGGCGCTGGCCCGCACCCTGGAGTTGCTGCCCGAGGTGGCCGAGTTGCTGCGCCCGCAGTCTGCCGGGGCCCCGGGCGGCCTGCTGAGCGGCGTCCGCGCCCGGCTGGAAGCGCTCCCGGACGTGGTGCAGGCCATTCGCGGCGCGCTGGTAGACGAGCCGCCCATCCGCGCCGGCGAGGGCGGCCTGATCCGGGAAGGCTATAGCGCCGAGCTGGACGCCCTGCGTGCCGAAGCTCTGGCGCACCGCGCCTACCTGGCCGACCTGGAAGGCAGTGAGCGGGAGCGCACCGGCATTCCGAGCCTCAAGGTGGGTTTCAATCAGGTGTTTGGCTATTACCTGGAAGTGACCCGCGCCCAGCTGGACCGAGTGCCGCCCGATTATCACCAGGTGGCGACCCTCAAGGACCGGGCCCGCTTTACCCGCCCGGACCTGCGCGAGCGCGAGCGCGAGATTGCCCGGCTGGACGCGGCGGCGGCGGCGCTGGAGCTGCAGGTGTTTACCGAACTGCGGGCCACGCTGGCCCTGCACGCCGACGCCCTGGCCGAAGCGGCCGGCGCCCTGGCCGAGCTGGACGTGCTGGCGGCGCTGGCTGAGGTGGCTGCTGGGCGCGGCTGGGTGCGGCCACAGCTCAGCGAGGACGGCGCCCTGACGCTGACCCAGGCGCGGCACCCGGTGGTGGAATACGCGCTGGCCCAGGCGGGGCAGGCCGGCAGCTTCGTGCCCAACGACGCCGCGCTGGGCCAGGGCCGCCACATCCTGCTGCTGACCGGGCCCAACATGGCCGGCAAAAGCACCTACCTGCGCACGGTGGCCCTGACAGCGCTGCTGCATCAGATCGGCGCTTTCGTGCCGGCCGAGGCGGCGGCGCTGCCGGTCTACGACGCCGTTCACACCCGCATCGGGGCCAGTGACGACCTGGCGGGCGGGCGCTCCACCTTCATGGTGGAAATGTCCGAGCTGGCCGCCATCCTGCACGGGGCCACCTCCAGCAGCCTGGTGATTCTGGACGAGGTGGGGCGCGGCACTTCTACCCTGGACGGCCTCGCTATTGCCCAGGCGGCGCTGGAACACCTGCACCGCTGCGGGGCGCACACCCTGTTCGCCACGCACTATTTCGAGCTGACCCGGCTGGACGCCGAGCTGCCGGGGCTGGTCAACCTGCATGTGGCCGCCGAGGAAGAGGGCGGCAGCCTGACTTTCTTCCATCAGGTCATTCCCGGCGCGGCCCGCCAGAGTTACGGGGTGGAGGTGGCGCGGCTGGCCGGACTGCCCACGCAGGTGGTGGAGCGCAGCGCCGAACTGCTGGCCGCGCTGAGCGTGCAGGGCGACGATAAGGCCATCCGCCAGGAGCTGGCAACGTTGGACCTCAGTCGCCTGACGCCGCTGGAAGCGCTGGAGGTGCTGCACCGCTGGAAACGGGGAAGTGCGGCAGAGGAGAGCTGAGCCGCCGCCTGCGGCCGCTCCCGCCGTCAGCCCTGCATCATTTGCCCTGTTTATGCTGGGCAGCATGAACCTCCGCTCACCCTGGCCCCCGCTGCTGCTGACGCTGGCGCTGCTGGCGTCCTGTTTCGTGCCGGGGAGCGTGAGTAATCTGGCCGCCAAGCAGGGGCTGACTCTGCTGGGAGAGGTCGGCCAGGACGACCCTCATGAGTTTGTGACGAACGGCGTAGGGATATATGACTCTGGTGGGAGTGTTTATGTTCCCAGTCTGGTCAGCCATAAGACCATGCAGGATTTGCAGCGGGCGGCGCAGGCCTGGGATGTGGCCAACCCACCCGACCCGGCTGCCCCGCCCGATTTTCACACCAACCCCTACCGCGAGATGCTGGACACCGTGCAGCACGACGTCGACCAATTCGCCGGGGGTGACGTGGACCGGCTGGGCAACCTCTGGGACTACTTCTCCAGCTTCTGGTTCTTTCAGCGATAGGGCCTGGGTTTTTCCGGTCAGCTCGTTACGCAAATAACATACCCGCGCCACACTCCTCTTTGCCTTCTCGCGCTAGTCTGCCCTGGCTGATGCCTCAGGCCGACCACATCCGACTGCTGCCCCCCGAAGTCGCCCGCCAGATTGCGGCTGGCGAGGTGGTGTCGCGTCCGCTGGATGTGCTGCGCGAGCTGCTTGAAAATGCGCTGGACGCTGGCGCCACCCGCCTGGACATCGAAGTGGAAGGCGGCGGCCTGGGCCGGATGGCAGTGCGCGACAACGGGCGCGGCATTCCGGCAGATGAGGTGAGCCTGGCTCCGCTGCGGCACGCCACCTCCAAGCTGGAAGGCGGGCGGCTGGACGAGGTCGCCACCCTGGGCTTCCGGGGCGAGGCACTCTGGGCCGCCGCTCAGGCCGGCACGCTCACCCTGCTGACCCGCCCGGCCGGGCAGGTGGGTGCCGCACTGCTGACCGCCCACGGCGACGCGGTCGAGGTCAGCCGCGCTTCGGCGCCGGCCGGCACGTCGGCGGCGGTGCAGAACCTTTTTGCGGCGATGCCGGCCCGCCGGCAGGCACAGGCACCGGCAGCGGCCGAGGTGCGCGAGATGACGGCGCTGCTGGGCCGCTACGTGCTGCACCACCCGGAGCTGCACTGGCGCTTTAGCGTGGACGGCGAACTGCGGCTGACCCACGCGCCCGGCGACTTTCGCAGCGCGGTGGCAACCGTGTACGGCCCGGTCAGCGCCAACCGGGTGCTGTCGCTGGAGGCACCGGGGATTGCCGGGGCCGTGTCGCGGCCGGAACTGACCCGCGCCCGGCGCGACCGGCTGCACTTTGCGGTCAACGGCCGCCCGGTGCAGGCCCCGCCGGAACTGGAACAGGCGGTGCTGGACGGATACGCCGAACTGTTGCCACCCGGCGCGGCGCCGCTGGCAGTGCTGAATCTCAGCGTGCCGCCGGCCGCGCACAACCCCAACATTCACCCCAGCAAGCAGCAGGTGGCGCTGGCCGACTTGCCGCAGCTGGCCGCACAGGTACGCGGCGCGGTGGCCGCGGCACTGGCCGGAGTGCCGCATGTGCGGGCCCTGCCGGACCTGCGGGCCCTGCAAGAGAGTGGCCTGCCGGACCCTGCTTCGGCGCCGGAGGCCGCGGAAACGGCTCCAGGCCAGGCTCAGGGGGGCAAGGGCACTTTCCCCGATATGCGGCTGCTGGGCGTCTACGCGCAGCTGTACCTGCTGGCCGAGGCGGAAGGTGACCTGTGGGTCATTGACGGCCACGCAGCGCACGAGCGGGTGCTGTACGAGCAGTTACAGCGCGGAGTGGCCGAGCTGCCGCCTTTCGAGCTGCCGGCGCCCGAGCTGCTGCAACTGACCCCCGAGCAGGCCGCCCGGCTGGAAGAGCGGGCGGCGGCGCTGGCCGGTTGGGGGCTGGTGATCGAGCCGTTCGGGGCCGGGCCGGTGGGGGGGCGGCTGGCGCGGCTGCGTTCGCTGCCAGCGGCGCTGGCCGCCCTGCCGGTGGCTGACCTGCATGCCCGGGTGGTGGAGCTTGCCCTGGGTGACAGCGACGAGGACGTGCAGCGCACCCTGCTGGCGCGGCTGGCCTGCCTGCCCGCCCTGAAAGCCGGCCGCCTGGACGAGCAGAACGGGGCAGAGGTTCTGGCAGGGCTGTCCCGCTGCGCCCAGCCGTGGGCCTGCCCGCATGGCCGCCCCACGGTGATGCGCCTGAGCGAACGCGACCTGGCCCATACCTTCGGGCGGCGCAGCGCCCGCGACATCGCCCGTGGGCGCGACGCGGCCGAGCAGGAGCAGGGCCATCAGGGCCAAGAGTAAAGTTCATAATTCGCCCTCTGGCCCCTTGACCCTGACCGCCGCTCTGCCGGCTCCGGTTGCCCTCGCTGCCCTGCCCACTCTGACACTGGACACCGAAGGGCGCACCGGCCGCCTGAACCCACTGGGCGCTGTGGTGCGGTCCAGCCGGGTGCGCTGATGCGTGTCCTGGCTTCCCGTCCCCGCCTGCTGGCCTGGGCCGCGCTGGGCCTGCTGGTCGCGGCAGGGCTAGACCTGGTTGCCTGGCTTGACTTGAGCTCCTTTGGGCAGACACTAGGGCTGCTGGCCGGCATGCGGGAAGCATGGCGGGGGGAAAGAACGCAGGAGCGGGAGGCAGTGGCGGCCGGCTAAAAGCCGTAGTTCTCTGCCGCCTCTTTCGCCACTGCTGCCCCATTCGCCCCGCCCTGCACCAGCTCACCCGCTGCCGTGCGGCACAGCCAGTCCACCGCATACAGCCGCTGCCCACTGCCCGACGGCTTCAAAAAGACCAGCATGGGCGCAAACGGCCCCGCCGCCTGTCGTCCATCGTCAGGGTTGCCCTCGGCCCCACTGTCGTGAAAGCGCAGTTCGCCACCACTGAGCCGCCCTGCCGGGTCTTTGTACACCTTCAATACCCGGCCCATGGTCGCCCAACTCTTTGCCTCGGCATCAAAACTCTGGCGCTGCGGCTGAACCAGGGCGATGGCATCGGCGGCGGCTTCCAGCTTGGGCAGGGGCGCGTAAAGAGGAAGGTCAACCGCAGCAAAACTGGGCGGCGGCGGGCAGAGGCCGGATCTCGGCGCGGCGGCAGACTCTGGCTGCGGCGCGGGCGAGCAGGCCCAACATGGGGAGGAGCAGATACGGAAAGCGCATACCGTCAGCTTAAGTGCACCGGTTGACGTGGAAGTTAAGAGCCTACCTTCTTACATCATCCCTCATCAGCTTTTCATCATCAGGCTACCCTATCTTCCAGACATGCTCACCTCCTTGCTGCTTACTGGTCTGCTGGCTGCTGACCCTGCTCCGCCTTTCAACCGCGCCGTGACCTTGCTGAGTGCGGGCACCGATTACCGCCCCGTGTACGTGGACAGTCAGCGCGCTGTGGTGGAAGGCCAAGAGCGGCTGGTGTTGATTCCCCGCCAGGGTGCCATTCGCAGCGTGCCGGCCAGGGTGACTGGTGGGCCTACCCAGTTCCGTGCTACCCAGGTGCGGCCGTCTGGCCAGGTGCAGAGTGTGCGCCTCAACTTTGCGGGCTGCGGGGCCGAGGTCTGGAATGGAGCGGGCAAGGTGGCGGCCCTGCAGGGTAACTTCCGTAAGGCGCTGTCCTGTGATTTGCCGGGCGAGTATCTGTTCAGCCTGAACTTCAACCCTGTCGGCACCCGACTGGCAGCTGCGGACGGCGCGGCCCTGCGGCTGTGGGACGCGGGTACAGGCCAGTTGCTGAAACAGCAAAAGGGGCACTATGACAGCGTGCAGTTCCGTCCCGACGGCAACTTTCTGGTTGCTGCCGCCTCCACCACGACCGGCACAGGCCGGCAACTGGAACTGTGGCGCAGCGACCTGAGCCGCCGCATCTCTGCGCTGCAACTGCCACGTACCTGCTTGCAGGGGCTGTCGCGCGACTTTGCGCTGGACAACGAACGGGTCGCCCTCGCCTGCCAGGACGAGATCCGGGTCTGGAACTGGCGCAAAGGCAACGTGCAGACGCTCAGGCGCACCCGCCCCGGTGAGGTGCCAGAAGCCGCGCCGGTGCTGTACGGTGATTTTGTGGCCCACAGCGGCAATGGCGAGGGCGTGAGCCTGTGGAACCTGAAGACCGGCCAGCGGCTACTGCAAACAGGAGTGCCCCAGGGCAGGCAGGTCACCGATGTAGCGTTCGCGCCGGGCGGCTTTATGGCGGTGGCCCTCAGTGACGGCAGTGTGCAGACCTACGACGCCTACAAAGGCGGCAAATACCTCCGCACCCAGCAGATTTTCCCGAAATCGGACCGGATTCAGTGGCTACACCTCACTTTTAGCAGCAACTGGGGCCAAATGCTGGTGGTCGAAAGCCAGAGTGCCAGAGCGCGCGTGATTCAGTTGCCCGGCGGCTGACCCTGCCTTTCCACCACGGAGCGGCCTATGATTGCTACTCGCGCCGCACCCGTCAATCCTTAACCCTCTACACTGCCCCCCATGCCCCGCCCTCCCATGCTGCGCGACCAGAAGACCCCAGGCACGGCCCAACTGCTCAGGATTCTGTGGCGCACGCTGCCGGAGCTGTGGCGGTCCTCGCCGCTGCTGGTCAGCCTGCTGGCGCTGATGGCGCTGCTGGGCGGGCTGGTACCGGCCGTCACCCTGCTGATTTCCAAGTGGGCGGTGGACGGGGTCAGCCGTGCGGCGCAGGGCGGAGAAATAAATCTGGCGCTGCTGGCCGGGGCCTGGGCCGGGGCAGCACTGCTGGGCCAGCTGACCGGGGTGGCCCGGCAGGTGCTGCAAGGCTACGCCGCCGACCAGTTCACCGTGCAGACATCACGCCGCCTGATGGACAAGATGAACGACCTGGTGGGCCTGGAAGTGCTGGAAGACCCCCGCTTTCACGACGACATTCAGATTCTGCAGATGGGTGCCCCCAGAAGGCCACTGAACCTGACGGTGACGCTGCTTCAGCTGTTCGGGGTGGTGGTGGGCCTGTTCAGCGTGAGCGGAGTGCTGCTCACGGTGGGCTGGTGGGTGCCGTTCGTCGTCGTTCTGGGCATGGTGCCGCTGACCCTGACCCAGATGCGGCTGTACGAGCTGGGTTGGAGCATGACCATTCAGAACACCCAGGCCTCGCGCGAGCTGAACTACTTCCAGAAAGCCGCGCTGAACCACAACTTTGCCAAGGAAATCCGGCTATATGGCCTGATGCCTTACCTGACCCGCGAATACACCGAACGCACGCTGGCTTATCAGCAGACCATGCGCGGGGTGCGCAACCGGCAGCTGCTGGGGGTGCTGCCGGCGCAGCTGCTGGCGCTGGCGGTCACGGCGGGCGTGTTCGCTTACGCCGTGTGGCAGGCGCAGCAGGGCAACCTGACGCCCGGCGCGGTGGTGCTGGTGGTCGGGGCGCTGAGCCAGGTGCGTGGGCAGTTGCAGGAGCTGGCCGACAGCCTGGGCGTGGGCAGCGAGCATCTGCACTGGTTCGGCAAATACTACGAGTTTCTGGACGCGGTGCCGGCGGTGGCGGCCCCTGCGCGGTCCCAGCCCCTGCCACAGCGGCTGGACCTCACGCTGGAGAACGTGACTTTCGGCTATCAGGGCCACGCGCCGGTCATCGAGAACCTGACGCTGCATATTCCCGAAGGCCAGACGGTCGCGATTGTGGGCGAGAACGGCGCCGGCAAGTCCACCCTGATCAAGCTGCTGCTGCGCTTTTACGACCCCACTGCCGGGCGGGTGCTGCTGGGCGGCTCCGGCGAGCAGACAGACCTGCGCGACCTGGACCCGGAAGAATGGCGCGCGCAGGTGGCGGCGGTGTTTCAGGACTACGCCCGTTTCGAGTGGACCGTGCGCGAAAACGTGCTGCTGGGCCAGCAGGAAGACCCGGCCCGCTTGCGTTACGCCGCCGACGCCAGCGGCCTTACCGCCATGCTGCCCCGGCTGGAGGACGGCATGAACACCCGCATTGGGCAGGCCTACGGCGGGGTGGACCTCTCGGGCGGGCAGTGGCAGAAGCTGGTCACCGCCCGCGCCCTGTACCGCCGCGCCCGCGTGCTGATTCTGGACGAACCGACGGCGGCGCTGGACCCCCGCTCCGAGGCGGAAGTCTTTGACGCTTTTGCCGAGCTGGCTCAGGGTCACACCGCCCTGCTGGTCACGCACCGCTTGGGCAGCGTGCGGATGGCCGACCGCATCGTGGTGATGCGGGCCGGGCGGGTGATCGAGGACGGCACCCACGAGGAGCTGCTGGCACGCGGCGGCGAATACGCCGAGCTGTGGGCCCTGCAGGCGCAGCAGTACGGGGCCTGAAGCCGGCAGGCAGCGCAGGACCGGCGCCCGGGAGAGACATAAAAAAAGCCGCTCACTCGGAGCGGTTATGTTAAATACTTTAGCGCAGTATGCGGTATTCGTCAAGGCTATGCAGCCGATTGAATTTGGGCGAGGCAGGATAGCCGCTCAGCGGTTTCGGCGCCAGAAATTGTTGGGCAGGCGGTACTGCACGCCCACACTGAAGCGGTTGGTGTCGTCCCCGTTTTCGATGTTGAACGATACGGCTGTGCGGTCATTGATGTTGTAGGCGGTGCTGACGCTGGGGCGGAACCCGCGCGACTCGGAAAAGTCGAAGGGCGTGCTCACCTTAAAGGTAAAGCGGCCGTCTGGGGTGTTGTAGGTGGCGTCGATCAGGCCCGCGCCGGTCAGGTCCACCTGGTATTCCAGGTACAGCGTCTCGGTCAGCTGTGACCCGATGGTGAGGGTGGCGCCGCCCTCGCCCACCAGCGCCGGTGTGAAGCGCAGCACATCTACCCCCAGAGCGTCGGCCAGGTTGCGGCTCAGTTCGCCCAGCACGAACACGTTCAGCGCGGTGTTGAGTGCACTGGCGCCCAGGGAACCCAGGTTCTCGGGCAGGTTTTCCACGTTGGGCACGCCGGTCAGCACCAGAGCGTACAGCTGGGATTCGGTGTAAGGCTGCCCGGTCTGCGGGTTGTTGCAGGCGGCCGACTGCTCGGTGCAGCGCAGGGCCGTTTTTAGGTCCAGCTTGGCGGCGCCGCTTCCGTCTTCCAGGAAATTGCCCTGCACGTCCAGCGTGATGGGCACCGGGGCCCCGCCGCTCAGTGGCCGCACCCGGCCCTCAGCCAGCAGGGCAAAGGTGGGGTAGGGCGAGGTGCCGGGGAAGTCCACGTTTACGCTGCGCAGGTTGAATTCGTTGTCGCGCAGCAGCAGGGTGCCGCGCTGACCGCTCAGCTGCCCGGCCACCTGCGGGCGGGCGCCGGTGCCGCTCAGCCGCAGTGCCCCGGTCAGTTCGGCCTGCGCCAGGCTTTCTTGCAGCTGAATGCCGCCCGAGAACCGCACCGGGATGTCTTCCAGCACCAGCCGCTGCAGCAGCGGGAGCGCCGGGCGCGGCGGCACGGCGGCGCCGGCGCCGCTGCCCTCCTCGCCTTCGGGCTTGGGGAAAGTGGTGTACTGCTGCGGCAGCGGACTGACAAAGTTGTCGGCCGTGCCGCCCTGTCCGCCCGGCGCCGGGCTGCGTTCCGGACCCGGCACCAGGGCGTCCAGATTGCTGATGGCGTCCGGGCGGCCCAGAATGGCGCGGGTAAAATCGGCCGAACCGCTGACACGAATGGCGTCGTCGCCCACGTCCTGGCGCAGTGCCAGGCTGCCGTTCAGCGCCGACTCGCGCAGGTAGATGCTGCGCAGCGCCAGGTCGTAGTTGCTGGCCCGCACGCTCAGGTCCCAGTTGGGAATCAGCTGACCGCGCACTTCCAGGGTGCCCTGGCCGGTCACGGCGTTGCGGGTGACCGAGCGGGCGTCCAGCACCCAGCGGTCCGGGTCGGCGCGGTCCTGACTGAGGGTGCCCTGCACGTCCGGCAGGGTGCCCACGCCGCCGGGGGCCACCTGGCCGCGGTAGGTCAGCGCCGAGCCGCTCAGCTGGCCGCTGCGCCACTGGCCCTGGCCCTGCAGCGTGCCCTGCGAGACCAGGTCGCCGCCGGTGCGCACCGCGCCGCCCAGCGTCCACTGGCCCGACGGGTTCAGGCGGCCGCTCAGCTGCGGCACACTGACCAAAACGCCGCCCAGCGAGCCGCTCAGGTTGTGGGCTTCCAGCGTGCCTTCCGGCTGGCCGTACTGACCCACCACGGCGGCGGTCAGGCTGCCCTTGAGCCGGGGGCTCTGCTCGGCCAGGGCCGGAAACAGGGTCAGCAGCGGCGTGAAGGTGGTGTCGGTGAAATTGGCCTGCACATTTACGTTCTCGCGGGTGTACTGCCCGCGAATATCCCAGGTGCCGGCCCCGCCCAGCTGCACGTTGATGTTGCGCAGCTGACGGTTGGCGTAGTCCAGGCTGCCGGAGCCGGTCAGGGTTTCACTGCTGGCAGCCTTTTCGCTGGCGTTGTCGCTGCCTTTCTCGCCGCTGCCGCTGTCCTCACCGGCCGGCGGGTTGGGCAGCGTGGTCAGGCGAATCCGCTCGGCCACCACGGTGGCGCGGCCCGAGAGCGGATCGGCCACCGGCGCCTCGAAGCGGGCCACGCCGGTCACCCGGCCGTCGGCCAGGTTCTGGCCTGCCAGCGCGTTGGCGACCGAACCCAGCGGCAGGCCCTGCAGGTTGGCGTTGCCCGACAGCACCCCGCCGCTGAGGCCGGCGAACACGTCGGTGTCGCCCAGGTAGCCACGGATGCGCCAGTCGCCGCCCACCAGCACGCCCTCGAACCGGGTGGGCAGGGCTTCGCCGGCCAGATTCAGGTCGGCCGAACGCGCCACGAACTGCCCCGCGCCGTCGCGGATATCCAGCTCGCCGCTGATGGTGCCCCTGAGGTCCGGCACCAGATCCAGCTGCTGGAGGTCCACCCGGCTGAGGGTGCCGCTGAGGTTGTAACCGGCGCCGGTGTCGGTTACAGCAGTCAGCCCGCTCAGGGCCGGCAGCGCGGCGCCCAAGCTGCCCGAGCCATTCAGCGACGCTTCGCCGGCCACGCCGGTCAGGTCCAGACTGATGCGGAACTTCTGCCCGCTCAGGTCGGCCGTGCCGTTCAGCGCCAGGGTCTGTTCGGCCAGCTTGACCGGGTAGCCGCTGGACTTGACCTGCCCGCTCAGGCCGGCCGCGTCCGAACGCAGGTCGGCGCTGAGGGTGCCTTCATCCTGCCGCAGCTGGCCCTGCAGTCGGCCGAACCACTGCCCGCCTGGTTGCTGGGTGGCCGAGAGCGTGGCCTGGCCCTGGGCGCTGCCCTGGGTGCCCAGCCGGGCCTGGGCCTGGGCCGCCAGCCGGCCGCCGGCCAGCCGCAGGGTGCCGTTCACGTCGCCGGCCAGCGGCAGGTTGAGGGCGTCCACCCGCCAGGGCGACCGCAACCCCTCGATGCGGAAGGGGAGGGCCCCGCCGTCAGCATTGCTGCTGCCGCTGCCGTCGCTGCTCAGGTCCACACGGCCCTGGGCAGTCAGGCGGCCGGAGAGGCCCCGCCAGCGCAGCCCGGCCAGGTCCAGCCCCGGCAGGTCGGCGGTCACAGCTTGGCCCTGCCAGCTCAGCTGCCCGCGCCGCTCGCCGTCGCTGATGTCCAGCCGGCCATTCTCGCGGCTGACCGAGCCGCTGGCCTGCCAGCTGCCGCGCCCGGCCGACACGCCGACGTCCGGGTCGGCCAGTGGCCCACGCGGCGTCAGGCTGACCCGCATCCGGGGGCCATCCACCTGCGCGCTGCCGGTCCAGCGCCACACGCCGGCCGGGTCCGGGGCCACCTGCAGCTGCCCACTGCCCCGGGCCACCACGCCGTCGGAGAAGGTCAGGGTGGTGCCGGCGTTGGTGGCGTTCAGGGCGGCGCCAGCGCCCAGCAGGCCCAGGGGACCGTTCAGCCGTGGGCTGTTCCAGGGGCCGCTGACGGTTAGATTGGCCGGGGTGGTCAGCACCTCGGTGGCGCCCTCGTTGTCGCGGGCGGTGACGGTGCCGCTCCAGCCACTTGCCTGCGAACCCCGCACGTCCAGCGCGGCGCGGTAGCCCAGGCCTTCCAGGGCGCCGTTGGCGCTCAGGGCGTTGCCAGCGTAGTTTAGGCGCAGCTGCCCCGACAGGTTGCCGCTGGCAGTGGCGGTCAGGTCGGCGGTAAGCGGGCTAAGGTTCACCGGACCGCTGACCGCCAGCTGTGCCCCGGCCGCACTGGCAGTCAGGCCGCTAAGAGTCAGCCGCCCAGCGGCCAGGGTGCCCACCTGGCCGCTGCCGGCTGCTGGACCCTGCGCTGCATTCTGGGGCGCAGCTGCCTGGGTCAAGGTGCCGCTGAGGCCCTGCACCCCGTCTGCCAGCGAGCCGCCGAAAGTGCCACCCAGACCGCGCACCGTGACGCCGCCCAGGCTGACCTCGGGCGCGTTCAGGCTGCCCTGCACGGTCAGGGCGTTCAGCTCGCCGCCGGCATTCAGTTGCAGCCGGGCCTCGCCGCTGGCACCGGAAGTCGCCGCAAAGAAGGTCAGCGGGTTGATGTTAGCCTGGGCGCTCAGCTTGGGCAGCCAGCCCTCGCCGGGGCTCAGCTGCACCGTGCCGCTGCTGGCCTGTGCCGCCGCGCCCTGGGCAGACGAACCCTGGACAGACGAATTCTGGACAGATGAACTTTGGGTGGCGGGGCCGAACAGCGTGAACTGTCCGCCCTGCCCGCGCAGGGTGACCGGCCCGGCCAGCGCCGGCGACTGCAGCTGCACCTCGCCGCCCAGCGCCGGCCAGCGGCCCCGCAGGTTCAGGTTGGCGCTGGTGTCGCCCTGGCGCACCTGCCCGCTCAGCTCGGCGCTGAAGCTGCGGTGCGGCAGGTCAAAGTCACGCGCGCTCAGATTCAGCTGTCCGCTGCGTTCGCCCTTCAGGTCAACTTGTGCTTGGAGGCGCGGATCGTCCAGGCGGCCCAGCAGGTCCAGCCGGGCGTCCGCGTCGCCGCCGGCGGTCCAGAAGCGGCCTTCCAGCGCTGCGCGGTCCAGCGGGCCCCGCAGGGTGGCTGCGCCGTTCAGGCGGCCCGGGTTGAAGCTCTCGCCGCCGAACTGCGCCAGCGACACGTTCGCCACCTGCACATTCAGTCCCTGCGGCAGCGTGCCCCCGATCCGGAAGACCCCGCCCCCGTAGCCGCCGGCCAGCGCGGCGTCCAGCATCTTTTGCTGCGGCAGGTAACGCGCCCGGCCGTAGAGGGTAAAAGGCCCGGCGTCCCGCTGCTGGCCACTGATTTCCAGGCCGCTGGCTTCCAGCTGCTCGATGCCCGCGCCTCCGGCGGTCCGGCCACGCACGCTGAGGGTGCCCGACGCTTTGAGGGAGTCCAGGCCCCACTCGGGCGGCAGCAGCCGGGCCAGGCCCACCGGCTGTGCGTCCGGGCCGCTGCCCAGCCGGGCGTCGGCGGCATAGCGGCCGTCCGCCAGGGTGCCGGACGCTTCTATCCGGGGGCCGCTCAGGCGGAAGCGGCCGCCCTGCTGCGCATTCCAGCTGCCGCTGAGAGTGCTGTTCAGTTCGCCGGTCACGTCGTCCAGCCGGCCGCTCAGCCGGGCCTGCACGCTCTGCCAATCGGGGCCGCCCAGGTCGGCGCGGCCGGTCAGGCGCAGCTGGTCCGGGCGCTGCCACAGGGCGCCAATGTCCCAGCGGTCCAGCGCCACCCAGCCATCCGGGCGCAGCGGGGCCAGCGGCGCCAGTTGGGCTCGCAGCGAGGCGTCGCCTAGCCGGGCGGTCACGCTGAGGGGACCGGCGCCTGTGGCCTGTGCGCTGAGAGTTTCGCCGCGCAGGGTGCCGCGCACCTTCAGGTCGCCGCGCCAGCCCTGGGCGTTCCAGGCCAGCGGGCCGGTCAGGGCCAGGTCGTCTTCTTCGCGGCGGTAGCGGGCGTTCAGGTTCAGGTCGGCGCTTTGCAGGCCCAGCGGGGTGGGCTGGCCGACCACCTGCCCATTCAGCACGCCGCGCAGGGTGCCGCGCACTGCTGGCCCCGACAGCTGCGCCTGCCAACGCCCATCTTGCAGGGCAGCACTGACCCCGGTGCCGCCGATATTCAGTCCGCTGGGGTGCGCGCTGCCGCGTTCGCCGGCCAGCTGTCCGTTCAGCCGGGCGGTGGGGGCAGCGGGCGTGCCGCCCACTTTCAGGTCATAGCGGCCGGCCAGGTCGCCGCGCAGCTCGGCCGCGCCGCTCAGGTTCAGGCGCGGATAGGCCAGCCCGCTGAGGCTGGCGCTGCCCAGCTGCGCTGAGGTGGCGCGGGCCTGCTGTACCCGCAGTTCGCCGCCGGCAAAGGTGGCCGGCACATTTAGGGCCACGTCGTTCACCCGGCCGGTCACGTTCAGCCGGGCGCGGCCCAGGGTCCCGCCCACGCTGCCGCTGAGGTTTCCGCTCAGCCGGGGGTCCAGGGTGCGGGCGTCCGGCACCAGCAGCGAGCCGCTGACGCGCCAGTCCTGCCAGCGGCGGCGGGCGGCGCCGTCCAGGGTCAGGTCCAGCTGGGCGCCGCTTACCGTGCCGGCCACCGTGGCGCGGGCGGGGCGGCCGCTCCCAGCCAGCAGGCCGTCTAGCCGGCCCTGCAGCGCCACAGCGCGGCCCTGATAACTGCCGCTGGCGGTCAGGTTGAGGGTGCCCTCGGCGCGGCCGCTTAGGCGGGCGGTCAGGTCGCCGGTCTGGAGGGTGGCCGCCGCGCGCGGGTACACGTCGCCGCGCAGGGTGAGCGGCGTGCCCTGCAGCTGTCCGCTCACATCGGCCCACAGCTGCCCACCGCGCACCCGCACCCGGCCGCTGGCCGTGGTGGCGTCCAGCTCGGTGGCGCTTAGGTTGGTGGTGATTAGGTCGGCGCGGGCGCTGTCCAGGCTGGGCGCTGTCACATCGGGCAGATAGAGGTCGCCGCGCAGCACGCCACGGGCCGGCAGGTCGAAATAGGGCCGCAGGTCGGCCAGGTCCAGCTGCCCACCGCGCACGGTCAGCGCCCGGCTGGCCAGCGTGAGCGGCAGCCGCGAGCTGCCGGTGATCAGCAGGCCACGGGCCCGTACCTGCTCGACCCGGAAGTTGGGCAGGTCGTTCACGGTCAGGTCGCCGCTGAAAGTGCCGCTGCGGGGCAGCTGGAACTTCAGCTTCAGCCAGCGCATGTCGCGGGCGTCCAGCTGCCCGCCGCGCACTTTCAGGGTGCCGCCTGCGTAAGTCAGCGGCGCCCGCGACCTGCCCGAGGTCAGCAGGCCGCTGAGGCGCAGGTTCCGGGCGTCGAAGCTGCCCAGGTTGCGCAGAAACAGGTCTCCCCGGTACACGGCGCTGGGCGGCAGGTCCAGCCGAATCCAGCGGCGCACGTCGTTCACGTCCACTACCCCGCTGCTGATGCGCAGGGTGTCGTTGGCAATCGTCAGCGGGGCCCGCGAGTTGCCGGAAGCCAGCACGCCGCTCGCCTGCACGTGTTGCAGGTCGAAATTGTTCAGGTCCGGCACGTATAGGTTGCCCTGAAAGGTGCCGCGGGCCGGCAGCGAGGCGGGGTCGTCCACCAGCACCTTCAGGTCGCGCACGTCCAGCAGCCCCTGCCGGATGCGCAGCGCCCCCCGCCAGAGGGTCAGCGGGGCCCGCGAGTTGCCGGAAGCCAGCACGCCGCGTGCCTTGACCCGGGTCAGGCTGAAGTGGCCCAGGTCGGTGACGCTGAGGTCGCCACGGAAAGTGCCGTTGCCGGGCAGGCGGGTGGCTTCGTCCACCAGCGCCCGCACGTCGCGCACGTCTAGCAGGGCATTTTTCAGCGAGAGAGTGCCGCCCCGCAGCGTGAGCGGCGAGCGCGAATGACCCGAAATCAGGGTGCCGCGCAGCGAAAGCGTGTTCAGGCTGACCTGAGCCAGGTCCGGCACGTACAGGTCGCCCTGGAAGGTGCCGCTGGCCGGCAGTTTCTGTTCGACCAACGGTCGGGCGTCGCGCACGTCCACGCTGGCGCCACGGATGTTCAGGGCGCCGCCGCGCAGGGTCAGGGGTGCGCGTGAGCGGCCTGAGGCCAGCACACCATTGGCCCGCACGCGCCGCAGGTCGAAGTGGGCCAAATCTGTGACGCTCAGGTCACCCTGGAAAGTCCCGCTGACCGGCAGCGGAATGCCGCGGTCCACGAAGGGGCGCACGTCACGCACGTCCACACTGGCACCACTGAGGCTCAAGAGGCCGCCGCGCAGCTGGAACGGCAGGCGGGAGCGGCCATTGGCCAGCACGCCGCTGGCCTGCAACTGGTTCAGCCCGAAGCCCCGGCGCCAGTCCAGCTGTGCGTTCAGCCCCAGCGCCTGCCTGCGGTACTGCACTCCGGGCGTGGTGATGCGGGCGCCCTGAGCGGTAAAAACCGCCTGGACCCGCCTGCCTTGCAGGCCCTGCACTGCCCCGGCCGGCAGCAGCGGGCGCAGCAGGGCGGCATCGGCGCTGAGGGTACCACGGATAGACGGCAGCAGTGCCACCCGGCCCGACAGGGCGCCGCTTGATAGGGCGCTCAGCCGGCCGAAGCCGCCGCCCAGCAGCTGCACTTGTCCGCCCCGCGCCGTCTGTGCGGCCGCGCCCCGGGTACGGACCAGATAGCTCAGCGCCGCGTTGCCGTTCCAGCGGCCGCCGGCGTAGGTCAGGCCGCCCACGCTGACCTGCAGCGGGCTGAGGCTGGCGCTGAGGGGTAGCGTCTGCTGCGGCACGATCAGGGCGGCGTCACCGGCCCCAAACTGCTGGGCTTTCAGGGTGACGTTTCCGCGTAGCCGCTCCAGCGACCCGCTGGCCTGCACCGTCAGGTAAGGGCCGTTCACGTTCAATTTCAGCCCGCTTAGGCGCAGCGCACTGCCGGCGCCGGGCAGCCGCAGCAGCCCACTGGCCTGCAGGGTGTGGCCGGCCAGCATTCCGGTTACGTTGACCCGGCCGCGGGTGGCCTGCAGGCGTAGGGTCTGTCCACTCACGCTGGTAACCAGCTGGCCGTCGGTCAGGCCGTTCACGCTGCGCAGGGTGCCGCTGAAGCTCTGGCCGCCCAGCCGCAGCGACTCGGCCCGCAGGCGCAGGTTGTCCAGGCCGTTCAGGGTCAGGAAGGCGCGGCCGCCCTGGCTGTCGGTCAGGGTCAGGTCGCCGTGAGGCTGAAGGCCCTGCCCGCGCACCCGGCCCTGCACCCCGAAGCCCTGGGCGCGGCCCGAAACGGCCAGATCGTAGCCCTGCCGGGGGGCATTGACTGTGCCGGCTGCCCGCAGGCCATCCGGGTGCGAGGCGGTGACGCGCAGGGTGTTCCACGGCCCCCGGGCGCTGACGGCGTATCCATCGGCGGTGCGGCCCTGCAGGTCGGCGCGGCCCTGCCAGCCGGGGCCCCAGCTGGCGCTGCCCTGCACCGTCGCGGCGCGGCCCCGTACGGTGAGGGCCTGCTGGCCGCTCACGCTCAGCAGGCCGCCCGCGCGGTAGCGCAGGTCCAGCGCTCCCCAGCGGCCAGCGAGGTCCAGCGCCGGGGTCAGGCGGCCGCTCAGCGCCAGGTTCTGGGCCGGCAGCTGCACGCCGCTCACGCTCAGCGGGGCGGTGCGGCCGTTCAGGGCTGCTTGCAGATGCCCGTAGTCTCCGTACAGCCGGCCCTGCAGGGTTTGCCCGGCCAGCCCGCCGAAGGAGCCCAGCCGGCCCAGCGTGACCGGGCCCCGCAGGTTCACGTCCGGGTACACTTCACCGCTGGCAACAGCCTGAAATCCGGCCAGCGGACCGCTCTGCCCGCCGCTGGCCCGCAGGTTCTCGGCGCTGACCACGCCACTGCGGCGGCGCAGCGTGCCGGCCAGGGCCACGCCCTGCGCCCGCGCTTCGACCCGCGCGGTGCCGCCCAGGCCGGCCAGATTCAGGTCCAGGCGGCCGCTCAGGTCCGCCAGTGGTGAACTGGGGCCCAGCACGCCGCGCACCACCGGTTGGAGCGCTGCCAGGTCCACCCGGCCGCGGGCGTCCCAGCGGTCCCCGCTGATGCTGCCGCTGGCCCGCTCCTCGGCGGTGCGCAGGTCAAAGTCAAAGCGCAGACCGTTGTCGTTCTGCACCCGCAGGTCGGCGCTGACATCGGCGCCGCTGAGGGCCGCCTGAGTGGCGAAGCCATCCTCCAGCGCAGTCACGCCGCTGAGGGCCACCCGGCGCCGGTTATCCTCGCCCAATTCGCCCTGCCAGCGGACCCGGTCGCCCTCGCCGGTCGCCGTGACCTGAAAGCCCTGCCCCTGGCCGCGCAGGGTGCCGCGCAGGTCATCCAGCCCCAGGCTGGCGTTCAGGGCGCCGTCTAGCCGCACGCCGCTTTGCAGGCGCAGGTCATGCAGCCCCAGCAGCAGACGCTCGCCGTGCCAGCGTAGGCTCTGGTCGCCCGCGTCCCAGCGGCCGGTGCGCTGTTGCCAGTTCAGGTTGAGCGGCCCGCTGAGGGTTTCTGCCAGCAGCCCGCTGCTCGCTTTCAGCTGCCCGCTGAGACCGGCGGCCCGCACGTCCAGCTGGCCCTGGCCGTCCAGCGTGACGCCGCGCCCGCTGAGGCTCCGGGCCGTCCAGCGGCCGCGCCAGTCCGGGTTCAGCGCCAGTTCCAGTGAGCCGCCGTCCGGCTGCCGGAGACTCGCCTCCGTGCCGGCCTCGCTGAAGTGGGCCTGGCCCTCCAGCGGGAAGCCGGCCGCCTGCACGCCGCTGGCCTGCAATGTCAGGTCGCCGGCCCGCCCCGAAAGCGCCAGCGCTCCGCTGAGGCTGTCGAGCTCGGGGTTCAGCCTCACCTCGATCACTTTGCCCGAGAGGGCCACCCGGCCCTGTGCCGGCCCGTTCAGCGCCGCACCGCTCAGGGTGGCGAAGTCGGCCGGCCGGCCTTCCAGCGTCTTGCGGGCAATGGCGGCGCTTAGGTCCAGCGGGGCCTTCAGCAGTTCGCCGCGCCAGTTCAGCCGCCCAGTGCGCCCGAAGTTCCAAAAACCGTCCAGCCGCTGCCGCTCGCCCAGCAGCGCCGTGTCGGCCCCCAGGGTCCAGCGGTTGACTTCCGGGGCCGCGCCTTTCTCCGGGCTGCGCTTGAGGTAGCTGTAGCCCATCGCCAGCCGCTGAAAGGGAATACCGGCCAGCTTGCCTTCTGGGCTGCTGGCGCGGGCCTGCACTTCGACTCCCTGCCAGCCGGGGCCGACGTTGTGGGCCAGAGCGGTCAGGGTCGCGTTGCCTTCGCCGCTGGTGTCCAGGGCACTGGCCAGCGCCGAGAGCTGCGGAGCGGCGTTCAGCCGGGCTTGCCACTGCTTGGCGGCCAGATTCACATCGGCCGTGGCGGTGACCGGCTTGCCGTAGCCCTCGCCGCTCAGGTTCACCCGGATCACGTTGCCGTTCTGGGTGGCCGCGCCGCTGACACTGGTGATCACGGCCCAATCGGCGCCGGGCGCCTGCACGCTGCCGTCACTCAGCTCCACGTGGCCCTGTACCGGCCCCTGGCCCAGCACATACTCGCCGGTCAGGGTGCCGCCCTGCACGCCTTCCCAGTAGTGGCGCAGCACCCGGGCGTCGGCCTGGAAAGCCGTCACGTACTCGGTGCCGCTGGGTGCCTGCCGGAAGCGCAGATGGGCACTCAGGTGGCCGTCTGCGGTCTGTCCCTGGGCCATCAGACCGCCGTCGCGGGCCTGGGTCACCTGAAAAGTACCGTCGGGCACGCTGGCTTCCTGGCCGTTCACCTTCAGCGCTGCGTCGGATACGGTGACCTGCCGCACCTGCACTTTCCAGCCTTCCTGGGTGGTGACGGTCTGCTGGCCCTGCCCCAGCAGCCGGGCCAGCTCCAGCCCCACTTCGGCGCCGCGCAGGTCTACCGAGACATACAGCACCCGCCGCCGGAAGTCGAACCCGTCCAGGCCCACGCCCAGACGTTCAGCCCGGGCGGTGATGCCGGGCAGCTTGACCCGGGTGCCGTACAGCACCGGGTTCCACAGCGGCCCGCCGACCCGCTCGGCGCGGACATCCTCGGTCACGCGCAGCAGAATCCAGCGGCCCAGCATCGCCGGCGCGTAGGCGGCCAGAAAAGCCAGCAGCAACGCCACCATGGCGGCTGTCAGCCCGGCGGCCTGCCAGCGCGAGCGTGGCCGGGACGCAGGAGCAGAGGGAACGGGAGCGGGCTGGCCGGTCGCCCGGCTCATGCCCGCCCCTCCCCGTGTCCTGCGCGCAGCGAATTGTGGTACCACTTAGACCACATCTGACCCGTATTCTAGGGGAAGCGGCAGTGAAAAACTCGCCATCTGCCGGCGCCGTGCTGGAGGGCTTCCTCTGCTGCTTGCCCCCCAGGCTGACCGAGTCCTTAGGCAGCCTGACGCGGGTCACATTGGCCGCCCAGCCGGGCTTTTCTGTGTTCCAGGGGTCTTTGCTCCCGGAGACTGTCCCCGGAGGAAAAACCCCTCAGAAATCACTTTCTGTTCTTCGCTGGGTGGCGATGACCGTGGTGAACGGGTGCGGGCCAGTGGCCGGGAAGACACCTGCTCTAGAATCCTGGGCATGACTTCTTCCTCCCTTCCTTTCCGCGTGGGCTATGGCGAAGACGCCCACCGTCTCGGCGCCGGGCACCCGCTGGTGCTGGGCGGCGTAACGGTGCCGTCAGAGCGCGGCGCCGAAGCCCACAGCGACGGCGACGTGATTCTGCACACCCTGGCCGACGCCCTGCTGAGCGGCGTGGCGGCCGGCGACATCGGCCAGTATTTCCCCGATACCGACGCTGCCTGGAAGGACCTCGACTCGGCCCGCATCGTGAGCCGGGTGCTGGACATCGTGCGGGAGCGTGGCTACGCGCTGGGCAACCTGGCGCTGGTGGTCACGCTGGACCGGCCTAAGCTGGGGCCGCTGCGGGCCGACATCGCCGCAAACGTGGCGCGGCTGTGTGGGCTGGCCCCCGCCGAGGTGGGCCTCAGCTTCAAGACCTCCGAGGGCCTCGCCCCGGACCATGTGCAGGCGCGGGCCACCGTGCTGCTGGTGCGTGCCGATGACTGAGGCGAGCACGCTCACCGGCCCCCTGCTACACGTGGTGCTGTTCGAGCCGGAAAAGGCCGGCAACGTGGGCAATGTGGCCCGCACCTGCGCGGTGCTGGGGGCCACGCTGCACCTGATCCGGCCCTACGGCTTTCACCTGGGCGACCGCGAGTTTCGCCGGGCGGTGATGGATTACCTGACTGGGGTGGAGCTGCACCAGCACGACAGCTGGACCGATTTCCAGGCGTCTTTGCCAGCGGCGGCGCGGGTCTGGGCTTTTTCCACCCACGCCACCATCTACCACACCCAGGCCGGGTTCCAGCGCGGAGACTATCTGCTGCTGGGTCCCGAGTCGCGGGGACTGCCGGTCTGGCTGCGCGACGCCCTGCCTAAGCTGAAGCTGCCGCAGCCCGGCGGTGGCCGCAGCCTGAACCTCAGCGTGGCGGCCGGCGTGGCAGCCTTCGAGGCGGCCCGTCAGATCGAGGGCTGGTAGCTGCCGCCCCAGCAGAGCAAGAACCTGACCCGGCAAAAAAACAGGACCCACGCCGGGGATTCGGCGGGGCCCTATAGTCCTATAGGTTGAGTGGGACTCAGTCGCGTTCGCGTTCGCGCTCGGCGGTCAGCTGCTTTTGCAGTTCGATCTGGCGCTGGCGCTGGTAGTCCTGAAAAAAGCGCTGTTCGTCGATCAGTTCCTGGCCGGTGGTCAGCTGGCCGGTCGCCAGCTCGCGCATCGCCAGGGTCACCACGTTGTGAATCTTGGCTTTCTGGTCGGCGGGCAGCACGCTGGGCGCACCGGCGCTCAGCTGCAGCGCACGCTTGGCGGTGATCACCGACAGGCGGTATTTGCTGTCCGTCATGTCCAGCATGCGGTCAATATTTTTCTCTGCCATTGCTTGTCTCCTCGTAGAAATCGGGCCGGCCAGGCAGGAGCGCGGGGGCAGCCGCGGCCCGGCTGGCCACCTGCCCTCTGCTCCGCGCCGGCGGGGCCCGGGGCTCATAAACATCCTAGTATACTTGCCGCCAGACGGAAGTGCGCTGCGTACCCGAATGTTACGTACCCGAGTGCTGCGTGCCCGAGTGTTCCGCCGCCCGCCGCAAGGCCGGGTTTCCCAGCAGCGCCCCCAAGGAGCCCCCGCATGAAACAACGCATTCACCAGTACCAGGCCAAGTTTTTCAAGGCGCTGGGTCACCCGCTCCGCCTGGCCATTTTGGATGTCCTGCGCGACGGCGAAAAGACCGTGACCCAGCTGCAGGAGCTGACCGGCGGTGAGCAGGCCAGCATCAGCCAGCATCTGGCGGTGCTGAGAACCAACCATTTCGTGACCTACCGCAAGGAGGGCACCCTGGCCTACTACCGCAACGAAGACCCGGACGTGTATCTCTTTTTGGACCTGGCCCGCCGGGTCTACGAGCAGCAGCTGGAGCGCCAGCAGACCCAGCTGGAAGAGCGCCGCCGCCAGTAGGGGGCCAGGGCCAGACGCGGCCTCTCTGCGCCCTGTCCAGCGGGGCCCGGAGGTCCTGTAGAAGCTGCTTTCTGACAGATCTCTTGCGGCCTGCCCAGGTGGCTGGGTGCCGGGTTTCTGCGTGGTGGCCGCAAAAGCTTGCCCTGGCAACTGTAACGAGCTTGTAAGTCACCCCGTGTTTTGATGTCGTCGTTCAGGTGCCGGGGGCCTTCCCCCAGGCCGGCTTCCCCTGCCCGGCTTTCTCCGGCGCCTGCCGAGCCAGACCTCTTTCCCTGGTTCACAAAGGAGCCACAATGACCGCAAGCAAACAGGAACAGTTACAGGCCATCATCTCCGACCTGCGCAGCGCCATCCCCGACCTGCGCGGCGCCCTGATCGCCACCACCGACGGTCTGCCCATCGCGCAGCTGTTTACCGATAACACCGACGGCAACCGCGTGGCCGCCATGGCCGCGACCGCCCTGGGTCTGGGCAAGCGTATCAACGACACCCTGGGCACCGGTGACCTCAGCGAAATGAGCGTGGCGGGTCTGGACGGCCAGGTGTACATCTACGCCGCCGGCCGCAAAGGCGTGCTGGCTGTGGTGGCCCCCAGCGGCATGAACGTCGGTCTGCTGAACATGGAAGCCCGCGACGCTGCTGGACGCGTCACCCAGGTCCTCTAAGGATAAAAGGAGAAAAGACAATGGCATACGAAAGAAAAGAACTGGGTGACTTCACTAGCGTGGTGTGCTTCAAGGCCGTGATTACCGGCGTGGAAGACACCCTGGGCAAGGACGGCGCTGGCGTGGTGTTCACCCGCGCCGGCAAGATGCGCGGCCAGAATCGGGTCAAGGACCTCGGCATGGCCGGCAGCGTGCTGCCGATCAGTGAACTGGCCGGCCGCCTGGACGCCGCGCTGGGCAAGGACGGCACCCGTCTGGCCAACGTTAAGAGCGTGCGCGAAGAGGGCGGCAAGATCATCGTGGACACCACCGAAACGGTGTGCTCCTTCGGTGAAGAAATGGGCTCCGACCGCGAGTGCAGCTTTACCATGGGCGCCATCTGGGGCGCGCTGGAAGCCATCGAAGGCAAGACCTACCTGGGCGAGCAGACCCAGAGCGTGCTGCGCGGCGGCGAGTTCGACCGCTTCGAATTCGAAGAACTCTAAGCAGCCCAGGCTCAGGCGCTTAGCCTGAACAGAAGCTACAGCCAGCGAGCAGACAGAGGATTTTTTCTCCCTGTCCGCTCGCTGGCTGTGTTGCTGGGCCGACCCGTGAGGCCCGACTGCCCGGGCCCCAGCCTGCTTAGGTCAGGGCATCGGGAAAGCGCCGGCGAACTCGTGCACTTCGGCCTTCACGTCTTCGCCCTTCAGCGCCCGGTCGATCAGGTCGGCCACCCGGTCCATGTCGGCTTCCTGCATGCCACGGGTGGTCACGGCCGGCGTGCCGACCCGGATGCCGCCGCCGTGCATGATCTTCTCGGTGTCGTAGGGCAGGGTGGACTTGGAAATGGTGATGTGGCTGGCGTCCAGCCGGCGGGTGGCTGCGGTGCCGTTGAGGCCCTGCGGGCGCAGGTCCACCAGGAACATGTGGTTGTCGGTGCCGCCGGTCACAATGCGGTAGCCACGGTCTTCCATGGCTTTGGCCAGCGCCTGCGCATTCTTGATGATCTGCGCGGCGTACGCCTTGAATTCAGGCTGCAGCGCTTCGCCGAACGCCACCGCTTTGCCGGCGATGACGTGTTCCAGCGGGCCGCCCTGGTAGCCGGGGAACACAGCGCGGTCCAGCTTCTTGGCGATGTCGGCGTCGTTGGTCAGGATGATGCCGCCGCGCGGGCCACGCAGGGTCTTGTGGGTGGTGCTGGTCACCACATGGGCGTGGGGCAGGGGGTTGGGGTGTAGCCCGGCCGCCACCAGGCCTGCGATGTGCGCGATATCAGCGAACAGGTAGGCGCCCACCTCGTCGGCGACGGCGCGGAAAGCCGCAAAGTCGATCTGGCGGCTGTAGGCGCTGGCTCCGGCGATGATCATTTTGGGCCGGTGTTCCAGGGCCAGCCGGCGCACCTCGTCCATGTTGATCAGCTCGGTCTGCTCGTCCACCTTGTAGTCCACCATCTGGTAGCGCATGCCACTGAAGTTGGCCTTGTTGCCGTGGGTCAGGTGACCACCGTGCGACAGGTTCATGCCCAGCACCGTGTCGCCGGGTTCGATCAGGGCGTTGTAGACGGCCAGATTGGCGCTGGAGCCGGAGTGCGGCTGCACGTTGGCCCACTCGGCGCCGAACAGCTGACGCAGCCGGTCAATCGCCAACTGCTCGATCTGGTCAATCACCTCGCAGCCGCCGTACCAGCGCTTGCCGGGGTAGCCTTCGGCGTACTTGTTGGTGGCGATAGACCCCACCGCTTCACGGACAGCTGCCGAGGTGAAGTTCTCGGAAGCGATCAGTTCCAGGCCCAGGCGCTGGCGCTCGGCTTCCTGCTGAATCAGGTCGAAGATGGACGGGTCGGTCTGCTGTAGCGGCGTGGTCATTTGACTCCTACGCTAGCATCTGCCGCCGCTCGGCAGAGAAGCCCTGCGGGCGGGCGCTGTCTCCCCTGTATAGACACTGCGCAGCCATCATGTAGACACTGTGCGGCTGCCGCTCAAACCCAGGCGGGGCCGGACTTTCTCAGCGTCCAGCCGCCGGGGCCGGCCAGACGGTCTGCCGCTCCAGCCACAGCGCCAGCGCCTCGGCCGACGAGCGGTTGGTGGCCAGCGGAATGTTGTGCACGTCGCACAGCCGCAGCAGCGCCGAGACGTCGGGTTCGTGCGGCTGCGCGGTCAGGGGGTCCCGGAAGAAGAACACCGCCAGCACCCGCCCCTCGGCAATCCGGGCGCCGATCTGCTGGTCACCGCCCAGCGGGCCGCTCAGCATCCGCTCCACCTCCAGTCCGGTGGCGTCCATGACGCGCTGCCCAGTGGTGCCGGTGGCGATCAGGGCAAAGGACCGCAACACCTCGCTGTGGTCGCTGGCAAACCGGACCAGGTCATCCTTGCGGTCATCGTGGGCGATCAAGGCCACCTGCGTGCGGTCGGGACTCATGCTCCCTATCTTGCCGCCTGAGTCTGCCCGAATGCCACCAGGTCTGCCTGGGCCGCTTCAAGCCGACGGGGCCTGCAGGCAGCGGCGCAGGTCGTCCAGCTCGCCGGGGCTGGCCAGCACCAGCAGGCTGTCACCGCCGCGCAGTTCGGTGGGGCCTTTGGGAATCAGGTACTCGCCCTGGCGGTGAACCAGCATGATCAGGGCTTCTTCCGGCAGCGGCAGGTCCATGATCATGGCGCCGTCGGCCCCGCTGCCTGGGGCGACTTCCACCTCGACCATGTCGTTTTTGCCGTGGCCGGTGGGGGTAAAGCTGATCGGGTAGCTGGGCGGTTCCTCGAAGTGTTCGCGCACGCCCAGCAGCCCGGCCACCTGCGGCAGGGTGGTGCCCTGCAGCAGCACGCTGGTCAGCACCATGAAAAACACCAGGTTGAACAGGCTCTGGGCGTGCGGCACCCCGGCCAGCAGCGGAAAAGTGGCCAGCACGATCGGCACTGCGCCGCGCAGGCCCACCCAGGCCACCATGCTCACCTCGCGCAGCGGCATGCCGAACGGCAGCAGCGAGACGAACACGGCTAGCGGCCGCGCCAGGAACACCAGCGCCAGCGCGGCCAGCATGGCGGCCCCGGCGGTGGGCAGCAGCTCGTGGGGGTTGACCAGCAGGCCCAGCGTCAGGAACATCAGCACCTGCATCAGCCACGAGAGGCCGTCGTGAAAGGAAATCAGGCTGCGCTTGTGGGCAAAAGTGGCGTTTCCGATGATGACCCCGGCGATATACACCGCCAGAAAGCCGCTGCCGCCGGCCAGTGCCGTGCCCCCAAAAATCAGCAGGGCGATGGCGATGGTCAGCACCGGGTAAAGGCCCTCGAACTGCAGCGGCAGCCGCCGCAGCGCCCACAGTCCCAGCCGGCCCAGGCCGTAGCCCAGCGCGGCCCCGATCAGCATCTGGCGGACAAACAGCGGCGCGATGCTGGCCACCCCCAGCTCGGGATGCTCGATCAGGGTCAGGATGCCTACGGTCAGAAACACCGCCATCGGGTCGTTGCCGCCGGACTCGAACTCCAGCAGCGGGGCAATGTCGCCTTTCAGGGCCAGCTGCCGTTCCTTGAGCACCGAGAAAACTGCGCTGGCGTCGGTCGAACTGACGATGGCGCCCAGCAGCCAGGCCACCAGCCAGGGCAGCTCCAGTACGTAGTGGGCAAAAGTCGCCATCACCCCGGCGGTCAGCAGCACGCCCAGGGTCGCCAGCACCAGCCCACGCGGCACCACCGGGCGGGTTTCGCGCCAGTCGGTGCTGAGACCGCCCTGAAACAGAATGAAGCACAGGGCCAGGGTGCCTAAGCCCTGCGCCAGCGCGTAGTTGCCGAACTCGATCCCCAGCCCGTCGCTGCCGGCCAGCATGCCCACACCCAGAAACAGCAGCAGCCCCGGCACGCCCAGGCGGCCCCCCACCCGGCCCACCACCAGGCTGACCAGCAGCAGCACTCCGGTGGTCAGCAGGAACAGTTCGGTGTTCAAGGGCGCTCCTTCACTGCTTTCACTGTTCCGATGTTAGCAGACCCGGCTTTCGCGGTGGGTCCAGGCCCAGGCCGGGCCTTGCCAGGGCCGCTGCGCAGCCGCTAGGGTAAGAGCCGTGGGTACACGTTCGCCATTTACCAGCGGGGAGAGCGCACCGGGCTGAGGTTTCAGTCCTGTGTGCTTTCCCCGCTGCTGTGTGTGGCGGGGAATTTTTTTATTCGGCTTCTCGGGCATATTCCCATGCCGGGCAAGCTTCAGAGCAGGTTCAGCACTCAGCACATCACGCGGCCGCAGGGCCGGGAGGAAAGAATGCAACAGGAAGCACTCAGCGAAATCGCGGCGGCGCAGGACCTGGACGCTTTGCAGCAGGTCAAAACCAAGTACGTGGGCAAAAAAGGCCTGATTACCCAGCAGCTGGGCGGGCTGGGCAAGCTGCCCCCCGAGGAACGCAAGGCCCGCGGCGCGGAAATCAACGAGGTCCGCACCGCCATTCAGGCCGCGCTCGACGAGAAAGAAACAGCCCTCAAACGCGCGGCCCTGGATGCCAAGCTGGCCAGTGAAGCCATTGACGTGACTCTGCCGGGCCTGGGCCTGCCGGCCGGCGGCCTGCACCCGATTACCCGGGTGTTCGACGACCTGATCGGCATCTACCGCCAGATGGGCTACGCGGTGGTAGAAGGCCCGGAAGTGGAAGAAGAGCACTACAACTTCGAGGCGCTCAACGTGCCGTGGTACCACCCCGCCCGCGACCTGCAGGACACTTTCTGGCTGGAAGACGGCCGGCTGCTACGCACCCACACCTCCCCGATGCAGATTCGTTACATGGTGGAGCACGAGCCGCCCCTCAAGATCGTGGTGCGCGGCAAGGTGTACCGCTACGAGGCGACCGACGCCACCCACGAGAGCATGTTTCACCAGCTCGAAGGCCTGGTGGTGGGCGAAGGCATCAGCATGAGCGACCTCAAGGGCACCATTGCCGAGATGGCGCGGGGCCTGTATGGCGCCAGCGCCCGGGTGCGCTTTCAGCCCAGCTATTACCCTTTTGTGGAACCCGGCGCCGACTTTGCCGTGTACTGGGACAACCCACGCGGCGAAAGCAAGTGGCTGGAGCTGGGCGGCTGCGGCATGATCCACCCCAACGTCTTTAAGGCAGTGGACGATCTGCGCGAGGCGGCCGGCAAGGACCGCATCTATGAGGGCATGACCGGCTTTGCTTTCGGCCTGGGCCCCGAGCGCATCGCCATGCTGAAATACGGCATTCCCGACATCCGCTACTTCTACGCCAACGACCCCCGCGTGATGCGGCAGTTCCGGGGTGAGCTGGAGTGAGCGCCGCTGTCCGGACAGCCACGCAGGAGGACGCTCCGGCAGTCGCCGCTTTGCTGCACGAGTTCAACACCGAATTCGGCGCGCCGGTGCCTGACCTGCCGACCCTGACTCGCCGCTTTGCCGAGCTGCTTGGCCGCACCGACGTGCTGGTGCTGCTGGCCGGGAACGGGGCAGTGCTGTCCGGGTTCGCTTACCTCACTTTTCGCCCGTCCCCCTACTGGGACGGCCCCCTGGCCCAGTTGGAAGAGCTGTATGTCCGGCCTGAGCTGCGGGGACGGGGCACCGGCACGCAGCTGCTGCAGCGGGCCATCGCCCTGACCCGTGAACGGCAGGGGCAGGAGATGCACATCAACGTGGATGAGGTGGACCGGGACGCCCGGCGCTTTTACGAGCGGCACGGCTTTATCAACGTCGAACCCGGCCAGGACGAACGGATGCTCTGTTATCTGCAGGAACTTTGAACCCGCCCCAGCACGGCCGCTGCGCCCGGAGAACATGATGAATGAAACCTTCGCCATTCCCTGTGCTGCTGCCCTGATCACCCGCGTGGTGAATGGGGTGCCCTGCGTGCTGCTGCAAACCCGCTGCAAGCCCGGCGCCGGCGTGGAAAATGGCCTGCTGGAATTGCCCGCCGGCAAGGTGCGCGAGTACGAGGCTGTTCTGGACGCCCTGCGCCGCGAGGTGGCCGAGGAAACCGGTCTGACTCTGACCCAGGTGGCTGGCGAGGCGGACCGCTGGGCCGGCGAAAGCCTTGGCTACCGCATAGGGACGGTGCAGCCTTACTGTGTCACCCAGAACCTGTCGGGCGGCTACTCTATCCTGCTGCTGACTTTTCTGTGCAACGCGCAGGGCGAGCCGCAGGTCAGCAGCGAAAGCCACAGCCCGCGCTGGGTGCCGCTGACTGAAGTGCAGGCGCTGCTGGACAGCCAGCCGGAAGCCTTTTACCCGCTGCACCTGGGCGCCCTGTGGCAGTATCTGGCCGAAGCGCTGGCCACGCCGCATGTCTTCGTGTACGGCACGCTGAAGCCGGGACTGCGCAATGTGGCCTGGGCGTCGGCCGTTACTGAACCACAGGCTCAGCCGGCCGTGCTGGACGGCGCGGCGCTGCACCACCTGGGCGCTTATCCCGGCCTGGTGCCTGCCGAATCTGGGCAGCGAGTACAGGGCTGCCTATACAGCTATCCGCCCGCGCAGCTGGGCGCCGTGCTGGCAAAAATGGACGAGCTGGAAGGCTACCGCGCCCCCGGCGACCCCGCCAACCTCTATCACCGCGAACTGCGTGCAGTGACGCTGGCCGGCGGCGAGCAGCGGCTGGCCTGGACCTATCTCTACGCCCGTGAGCTGCCGGCCGGGTCATACATTCCCGGCGGCGAGTGGCGGGAATACCTGCCGCCTCCCGCTGCCTTTCAAGGAGAACACCGATGAGACAACGTGCTGTGGCCCTGATTTACAACGATTCCGGCGAGGTGCTGCTGATTCTGCGCCGCAAGAACGGCAAGGCCTACGCCACCCTGCCCGGCGGCGGCATCGAAGCCGGCGAGACGCCCGCCGAAGCCTGTGCCCGCGAGGTGCTGGAAGAGGTCAACCTGACCGTGGAGGTGGGCGAACAGCTGCTGGAGCTGGACAACCTGAACAACCACGAACACTACTTCCGCTGCGCCGTCACCGGCGGCGAAATGCAGCTGGGCAATGGCCCCGAAAGCCTGCGCCAGAGCGAGAACAACTTCTACGACCCGCAGTGGGTGGCGCTGAACCGGCTGGAAGAGGTGAACCTGGTACCCGAGGTGCTGCGCGGCCTGGCCCGCGAGCACCGCCCCGGCGTCCCCGCACCCACTCCCCGCACTTCTGACAAGTCCGACGAGGTGAACCCATGAACATCCCCTATTCCTGGCTGAAAGAACTGATTCCTGCCCTGCCCCCCGTCTCCGAACTGGAACCGGTGTTTGCCAACATGGGCCTGCCGCTGGAAGGCACCGAGGACACCCCCAGCGTGCCCGAGGGTGTAATTCTGGTAGAGGTGCTGAGCACCGAGCCCATCGAGGGCACCAAACTCACCAAAATCGTCTTTGACGCCGGCCCCGAACACGGCCAGCACACCATCGCCAGCGGTGCGCCTAACGCGGTGGGCCTGCCGGCCGGCACCATGCTGGCACTGGTCACGCCCGGTACCACGCTTGGCGGCATGACCTACGGCGTGCGCGAGATGCAGGGCGTGCAGAGCTGGGGCATGGCCGCCAGCGAAAAGGAACTGGGCATCGGGGAGCAGAACGCCGGCGTGATGCTGATCCGCGCTGGCGAAGCTCCGGCCGGCACGCCGCTGCACACCCTCTGGCCGGCCGATACCGTGCTGGACGTAGAAGTGACCCCCAACCGCGCAGATGTGCTGAGCGCCCTGGGCCTGGCCCGCGACCTGGCCGCTTTTCTGGAGCTGGAACTGCGTGAGCCGCCTGCCGGCCCCGCAGCGACCGGCGCAGGCGAAATCGCCGTGTCGCTGCCGCTCAAGGGGCTGGTGCTGGAACGCGACACCACCGGCACCTACCGGGACGGCTGCGACCACTTCGTGGCCCGGACCGTCTCGGGCCTGCAGAACGGCCCCAGCCCGCTGTGGATGCAGCGCCGGCTGACCCTGGGTGGCATGCGCCCCCGCGACCTGATTGTGGACGCCAGCAACTACGTGATGCTGGAACTGGGCCAGCCCACCGCCATGTATGACCGGGCCGAGGTGCAGGGCGACCAGATTCTGGTCAGCTTTGGGCTGCGCCAGGGCGAGGAAGTGCGTGACCTGCTGGGAGCGACCCATGCGGTGGGCGGGGAAGACCTGCTGATTCTGGATGGCCGCGACCGTGGCATTTCCAGCGTGGCCGGAGCGTTCGGGTCGGCAGGCAAAGCCAAAGAAGGCCAGGGCGTGCTGGGCATTGCCGGCATCGTGGGCGGTGAGCATGGTCACGTGACTGCCGGCACGTCCAGCGTGGTGATTGAAGCCGCGCACTTCGACCCGGTGCTGCTGCGGCGCACGTCCTCGCGCCTGGGCCTCAAGACCGACGCCGTGTACCGTTTCGAGCGCGGCGTGGACCCCCTGCTGCCGCCCCGCGCCGCCGACCGTCTGGTGGGTCTGCTGGCCGAAGCCGGCGGGCAGCCGCACCCCGGCGCGACCCGGGTGGGCAACCCTGCCCCCAGCCTGCCGGGGGTCATCACCGTGACCGGCGACCAGATTCGCGGCCTGCTGGGCATGCACATTGACACTGCCGAAATGCGCTCCATTCTCACCCGGCTGGGCTGTGAAGTCACCGGCGAGGGCGACAGCCTCACCGTGCAGCCGCCCTCCTGGCGGGTGGACATGCACATCTGGCAGGACCTGGCCGAAGAAGTGGCCCGCCTGCACGGTTTTACTGAATTGCCCGAAACACTGCCTCACCTGCGCGTTCACAGCAGCAACGTGGGTGCCTCGCAGGCCAGCGAGCGCCGCGATGCCCTACGGCGGACCCTCAGCGGCCTGGGCTTTCAGGAGGCCGTGACCTACACCTTTACCAGCGACGAGGAAGCGGCCAAGGCCCGCGCCGAGGCGCCCGGCGTGCGGCTGCAGAATCCCCAGACCCACGAGCGCACAGCACTGCGCACGGCGCTGTTCCCTTCGCTGCTGAAAGCGGCGCAGGCGTATGGCAAGGGCGAGCGGGCGCTGCTGTTCGAAATCGGGCGGATTTTCCCGGCCGGCGGCGAAACCGAGCGCCTGGGCCTACTGATGCGCGGCGACCTGGCGGCCCGCACCTATCAGGACGGCGTCAAGGGCAGCTTCGCGGTGTTCCGGGGTCTGGTAGAGAGCTTCGCGGCGGCCAGCGGCGCTTCTTTCGAGCTACGGCAGCTGCGCGGCGATGAGGTGCCCGCAGCGCTACACCCCGGCATTGCCGGCGAGGTGCTCTGGAACGGTCAGCCGGCCGGCTGGTTGGGCGCCCTGCACCCCGAGATTGCCCAGGAATTCGGGCTGAAGGGAGACACCTTCCTGGCCGAACTGGCGTTGCCGCTGCCCGCAGGCGAGTGGGCCTTCCACGACCCCAGCCGCGCCCCGGCCGCCTGGCGCGACCTGGCCATCATCGCTCCGCAGGACGTGAGCTACGGCGAAATTGCCGCTGTGCTGAAGCGCGAAGGCGGCGAGCTGCTGGAAAGCGCCGAGCCGTTCGACGTCTATCAGGGTGAACAGGTGGGCGAGGGCAACCGCTCGGTGGCGGTGCGCCTGACTTACCGCGGCGCGAAAACCCTAACGGACGAGGAAGTGGACCCGGTGTTTGCCGCGCAGATTGACGCGGTCAAGGCACAGGGCTGGACGGTGCGCGAGAAGTGAGCACTGTTATTGATAGCGGCGTAAGTTGGCGTCCATAAGCTGATGGGGCAGGTGAATATAGCGGACCCGCTGCCAGGCGGTGACAAGCCTCTTTTTCAGCGCTCTGATGGAGTGGGCACAAAAGTTCCCCAACACATTGCGCTTGACGTAGGCCCACACCAACTCGATCGG